>JAISQM010000017.1 GCA_031274195.1 Eubacteriales Family XIII. Incertae Sedis bacterium | reverse complement strand
TTCTTCATCTCATCGATGAGCTTTTCAAAATAGGCCTTGCCGACTTCCATGACGACGTCGGAATACATCTGTATGAACCGCCTGTAAGAATCGTAGGCGAAACGGGGATTCCCCGTCTTCTTCGCGAAGCTCTCGACGACGGTTTCGTTGAGTCCGAGATTCAGGATGGTATCCATCATACCCGGCATGGACGCCCTGGCGCCCGAACGGACAGAAACGAGCAAGGGGTTGTCCGGATCTCCGAACTTCTTCCCCGCGATGCCTTCCAACTTACCGATATATTCGAGTATCTCCTTGCGAATATCCTCGTTGATCTTCTCACCGTCCTCGTAATACTGGGTACAAGCTTCCGTCGTGATGGTGAACCCTTGGGGTACGGGCATACCCAGACCGGTCATTTCGGCCAGATTCGCGCCCTTTCCGCCCAACAGATTTTTCATCGAAGCATCGCCCTCACTGAATAGATACACAAACTTTTTACTCATCTCTACCTCCCTTTTGCTTGTCTTTTTTGCGTATCTGCGGCTTATCCTCCTTCATTCCTCAGTTACGTACGTCTAGTACGCGCCTTCGTCATTCAGTCGTCTGCACCGCACCTACACAAAAAATCCTGCGCAAAACTTACTGTGATCTTTTTGTGTGTTTACACAAAAAATCTCGCGCAAACCGTCCTCTTGTCATTTTGCGCAAACTTATTGTATAAGAATATCAGAACACCAAATGGTCTTCGATATACTTTCTCACTTCCGCGATGGGCAGTCTGATCTGCTCCATCGTATCCCGATCCCGAATGGTCACGGCGCCGTCCTCGGCTGTATCAAAATCCACAGTGACGCAGAAAGGCGTACCGATCTCGTCCTCTCGCCTGTAGCGCTTGCCGATATTGCCCGCCGTATCGAAGTCCACCATGAAATACTTGGAGAGTTCCCTGTGCAATTCTTCGGCCTCCGCCGCCTGTTTCTTTGTCAGCGGCAGTACGGCGGCCTTGAAAGGCGCGAGCGCCGTATGAAAACGCATTACGGTACGAACATCGTCGGTACTCTTTTCGTCGTTCGTCAGCGCTTCCTCCTCATACGCGTTCACCAAAAACGCCAGAGCGATCCTGTCGGCGCCAAGCGAAGGTTCGATGCAATACGGGATGTATTTCTCATTGGTTTCGGGGTCTCTGTATGACAAGTCCTGACCGGAATGCTCCATATGCTGCCGCAGATCGAAATCCGTCCGATCCGCAATACCCCAAAGCTCTCCCCAACCGAACGGAAACAGAAACTCGATGTCCGTCGTGGCGTTGCTGTAGTGCGACAGTTCCTCGGCGTCGTGATCCCGCAGCCGTACGCGGTCGTCCTTCATGCCCAGCGCATGCAGAAAATCCACACAATACTGTTTCCAATAGCCGAACCATTCCAGATCGCTGCCCGGCGCACAGAAGAACTCCAGCTCCATCTGCTCGAATTCTCTCGTTCTGAATATGAAATTGCCCGGTGTGATCTCGTTGCGGAAAGACTTTCCGACTTGCGCGATTCCAAAGGGAATCTTCTTGCGTGAGGTGCGCTGTACATTTCTGAAATTGACGAAGATGCCCTGAGCCGTCTCCGGCCGCAGATATATCTCGTTTTGGGAATCCTCTGTGACGCCGGCATGGGTACGAAACATGAGATTGAACTGCCGGATGCCCGTAAACTCGCTCTTGCCGCATTCGGGACACACGATGTTCTTATCTCGAATGAAAGATTCCATCTTATCGTTGGACCAGGCGTCGACGACGATATCCGTATCATCCGCAGCGCCGCCCTCGTCCGCGATAAACCGCTCGATCAACTGATCGGCGCGAAACCTGGCCTTACAGGATTTGCAGTCTATGAGGGGATCGGCAAATCCGCCGACATGGCCGGATGCGACCCACACTTCCCGATTCATGAGAATGGCGGCGTCCAAACCCACATTGTACGGAGATTCCTGTACGAATTTGCGCCACCATGCCCGCTTGATATTGTTCTTCAATTCTACGCCCAAAGGGCCGTAGTCCCAACTGTTGGCAAGACCGCCATAGATGTCGGAGCCGGGGTAGATGAACCCCCTGTTCTTCGACAGAGCGACGATCTTGTCCATCGTCACCCCTGTGTTTTCTGACTCGCTTTTTTCCGTATTTTTCATATAAGCGCATCCACTCCTTCACGCTGCTTTGATTGTAATTTACTTCTTTGGAACATCCTTATCCTTCGCGACCTTTTTCTTCGCTGCGGACGCTGTCTTTGAGGCTCCTTGCGTGACCTTCTTCTTTGTTGCGGACGCTGTCTTTTTTACCGTCTTCGCGGTCTCTTTCACATCGCCGGCTGCGCTGTCCGCGACATCAGATACAGACTCCTTGACCTCCGCGGCGTTGTCCTCGGCTTTTTCGACGCGCTTCTTGGCTTCCTCCCACATCTCGTCCACCGTATCCTTGAAATCGTCGGACTTGGCTCGCGCAGTCCTTTTCGATTTGCCGATGGCATCTTTCGTCTTGCTCCTGACGCTGTCATATACGACGGAGCCTTTTTCCTTCAGGGTGTCCGCGATATCGCTGCCCTTATCCACGACATCGCCGAATTTATCCCCGGCTTTCTCGCTGATGTCTATGATCTCGCCGTCGTCCTTGACGAGTTCGACCTTGCACTTCGTCCCAAACGCGGCAATCGCACCGATAACGGCTGCCCACGGTGCGAGCACCGTACCGACGATGCCGACATTTACGGGCAGGTTCAGCACTACCTCGTCGTCCTTGCTGATCTTGATCCGCGAAATATTGCCTTTCTTCACGGCCTCTTTGATGCGTTCTACCATCTGCGAGGCCTGATCGTTCATCTTGCCTGCATTTGACATGTTGATCGTTTCCTCGATGGCGATGATGGCATCCACCACATTTCCCTCCGAGGCCTCCAATGCGTCCTTCGCCTCTTTGTAGCTGACGCCGGTTCTGTCCTTGACCAATTCCACTTTTTCCAGAGTGATTTCCATTCCTATCCCTCCCTTAAATATCACGTATCGTTCAGCAGGTTGCTTTTGAGCGAGCCAATGTCCAAATGCCGCTCGGCATATCGTAGGATGAGCCGCAGGAGTTCGGCGCTTTTGTCTTCGTCCAACGCCAGTTTTTCCATTCGCGATAGCGGATTCTCCATCAAATAGACCAGTATGTTAACTATATCAAAATTGAGAGCGGAAAGCAACTCATCATACCGAAAATTTTCCGCTTCGGGAAACACGCCGGAGAATTGCAATATCTTGACCAAATAGGCCACGGCGACGGCGTCAAAGTTTCGTTTTCGCCGCTCCAACAGATCAAGACACGTAAGCAACAGTTCGTAGATGTCGGGCGCGGGCGACTCCTCGGGCAGGATTTTTCCCGTAAATTCCAGAATCAGCGACGCATTCAGAAACTTATCGTAATCCTCCCCGAAGCCGTAATAGGATTTGATCGTTTCCGCGGACGCGATATTCGTATGCCCACGACCCTGTGTGAGCTGATACCTGCCATGCGTGAAAGGACGCGTCGCCAGCGCGGATTTGCTCTTGCCTTTCTCAGAAAGGGACGTTCCGGCGCTGAGCTTGCCGTACCTGTCCGTGACGATCAGGAGTATGCGCCGCCCTTTCAGCGCCTTCGTCTGCCTGACGACCACGCCTTCGCACTCGCCGTATATCATCTGACCGCCCCACCCGTCATTCCTTGTAGCCCAAGGTGTTCAGCATATAGTCGCTGTCCCGCCAACGATCCTTCACCTTGACCCACAGCTGCAAAAACACCTTCGTCCCGAGCAGGGATTCAATCTCGGTGCGGGCGCTCTTGCCCACCCCTTTCAGCTTCTTGCCGTCCTTGCCGATGATGATGCCCTTATGCGACTTCTTCTCCGTATAGATCAGCGCCGAGATCTTCGTCAGCGCGGGACCTTCCTCGTAACGCTCGATCTCCACCGCCACCCCGTGCGGCACCTCGTCGTCCAAGTACATGAGCAGTTTCTCCCGAATGATCTCGCAGGCGATGAACCGCTCGGGATGATCCGTCGCCATCGTCTCGGGAAAATACTGCGGGCCCTCCTTCATGCGCCGCTTCAGCGCATCCAAAACCACAGGGACATTTTCGCCGCTGACGGCCGACGTGCCGATCAACTCGTCGAACAGACCCGTTTTTTCGTAATCCTCATAGATTTTCCGAAAACGCTCCGATCCCATTTTGTCCATCTTGTTGATGATGAGCAACTTTGGCGTACGGGTGTCCGCCAGCTTTTCCGCGATAAAATCATCCCCGCCGCCGTCCGAATGCGTGTCGTCCGTGAGGAACAGGATCACATCCACCTCATTCAGCGTATTGATCGCCGTCCGCGTCATGAATTCCCCGAGCTTGTTGCGCGGCCGCGTCACGCCGGGCGTGTCCAAAAACACGATCTGATAGCCGCTCCCGCCTTCGATCTCGCTGTAAATGCCCCGGACTCTATTCCGCGTCGTCTGCGGCTTGTCCGTGGTGATGGCGATCTTCTCACCGATCATCGCGTTCAGAAGCGTTGATTTCCCGACGTTGGGGCGGCCTATTATGGACACAAAACCCGATTTTATCATTTACTATTCCTCTATGGTTACTATTCAAACGCCACGCCATTTTCGCGCATTCCGGAACCTGATTCCAATTTTGTCTTCCTCACGTACCCCAAGTACGCTCCGGGGAGTCAAAATCGGTCTCAGAACCCGGACTGCATCAAAACTATCGCGGCGTTTGAATAGTTTCGATTGAACCTCAAATTGTAACTGATCATGCAAAGCTACCGAGCCAAATTTACCTTAGCCATCGTCGCTTCCTCCGCCGCCCTCATGCGCCGCTTGTCCATGTCATCCTCGTGGTCATAGCCCAGCAGATGGAGCAGGCTGTGGACGAACAGATAGACGAACTCCCGCTCTGCGCTGTGGCCGCAGTCCCGCGCCTGCGCCCGCGCCCGCGCGGTGCAGATCACGACATCGCCCAACGGGATTAGCGCCGCGCCGCCCGCGGCCAAAACCGCCGCCCGCAGCGCGTCTACATCCGTGTACTGCGGAAACGAAAGCACATCCGTGACCCGGTCGATATCGCGGTAGCTCCCGTTCAGCGCCCGTATCTCGTCCTCGCTCACAAAGGACAGGCTCACCTCCACGGCGTCGCAATCGACGGATTCCGCGCTCAGTGCCTGATCCCCCGCCCGCGACATTAAATCCCGTACATCCTCGGCCGGCTGATGTTCTCCGCCCCATACGATGTTCACGGTCTGCCCTTTGGCGCGCCCGGCGATTTTTCATCCGCCGCCCGCCTCTCAAATCTGTCATACGCGCCGATGATCTTCTTCACCAAGGAATGCCGCACCACGTCGCTTTCTTTCAGATAACAAAAACCGATCTCGTCCACCTGATCCAGCACCTTCGCGGCGTGGACGAGCCCCGACATCTTTCCTTCGGGCAAGTCGATCTGCGTGACGTCTCCCGTCACGACCACCTTCGAGCCAAACCCCATGCGCGTGAGGAACATCTTCATCTGCTCCCGCGTGGTGTTCTGCGCCTCGTCGAGTATGATGAAGGAATTGTCGAGCGTACGTCCGCGCATATAAGCGAGCGGCACCACCTCGATGGACTCCTTCTCCTTGAGCCTCAGAGCCGTATCCCTGCCCATGATCTCGTAGAGCGCGTCGTAGAGCGGCCGCAGATACGGATCCACTTTCTCCTGCAGGTCGCCCGGCAGAAAGCCCAACCGTTCCCCGGCCTCCACGGCCGGCCGCGCCAAGATAATCTTCTCCGCTTCCTTGTTCTTGAAAGCGCTCACCGCCAACGCCACGGCGAGATAGGTCTTGCCCGTTCCCGCGGGGCCGATCCCGAATACGATCTCCTTGCCCTTGATGGCTTTCACATATTCCGTCTGCCCCAGCGTCTTCGCCTTGATGGGACGCCCCTTGTGCGTGAAAGCGACGACATCCTTATTCAGGCCGCTCTCCCTATACGAAGCGCCGCTCTCAAACAGACTGATCACATATTCTATCTTCTGCTTGTCTAACTTATCCCCGCACTCGATGATCCACAGCAGATCGCCGATCACCTGTTCCGCGCCCTTCGCATCCCGCCCGCTGATCACCAATTCATCGCTTCGCAGGACGATGTCCACGCCAAAGGTATCCTCTATGATCTTCAGATTGCCGTCCATGCTGCCGAACAGCGCCCGTGCGGCCTGATCCTCGTCAAGCTGTATTCTGACCACTTCCGAACCGTCCAAATTTCCCTATCCTTTACTTCTAAGATGACAATTTAGCTTCTCAATAACACTTCTAAAAAATTAAACCCGCGCAAAAACGCGGGTCGAACATAGCATCGAACGATTCACACCGAAATCCGGCGCATCCATATACCGCGTTTCCATGCCCTTAATACTTACGGGCTTTTTTTCTGGCGGCTTCGGACTTCTTCTTCCTCTTGACGCTGGGTTTCTCGTAATGCTCCCTCTTGCGCAATTCGGACATAACGCCGTCTCTCGCACAAGAACGCTTGAACCGTTTCAGGGCGCTCTCAAGGCTCTCATTATCCCTGACTATTACCTGTGCCATCGTGTCACCTCCCTCCTTACGCACAACAATTCCAATGGATTTATTATACACAAGCATTGGAGGAAATACAAGTGCCAAAAATTGGTATCTCACGAAAAAATCTGTGTTGTCAAAAGAAACCACAGTTGCCGCCAAATCCCGTGCTTGACATTCAAAATTGACCAACAACAGTTGGAAAGCGAAGACGAGTATGATAATATGTAAAACAGGAGGCAGATGCATGGCAAACAAACAAAAAACGGTCATGGTCGTGGACGGTCAGGGCGGCGGCCTCGGCAAGTCGATCATCGAGCGCATCAAAAAATCCAATCTGCGCGTCACCGTGATCGGTGTCGGCACGAATTCCATCGCGACCGGCACCATGCTCAAGGCCGGCGCCGACGACGCGGCCACCGGAGAGAACGCCGTGATCTACAACGCCGGCTTGGCCGACTATATCGTGGGTCCCATCGGCATCCTATCGGCGAATTCCATGTTGGGCGAGATTTCGCCCGCCGTCGCCGCCGCCATTGCCGCCGCTCCGGGGCCGAAGCTGCTCATTCCCCTGAATAAATGCAACCTCTACATAGCGGGCGTGCGTGAAAATGGGCTGAACGACAAGATCGACGATGTCATTGCCCGCATAGCGGCCGATCCGGAGGGGTGAAGCTATCCCATCACAGGTTGGAATAGATATCCTCGTAGAAGGTGAGCGCACCCCGGTAGCCGGCACAGGAACGGTTGTATAGGAGGCGTTCCGTGTTGGGGTAGCAGGCGATGAAGTGCTGAATGCCGTGGGACATGGCGTATTCGCCCTCGTTCGTGCTGCCGATGAGCAGGGTCGTCTCGGGGAAGCGTTCCAAGGTCTTTCCGATCTCCCACTGGTCTCCGGTGAAGACCACCTCCGGCGGGTTGGCATAGTCCAGCGTCGTCAGCTTCTCCGTGATATAGGCTTTGTCTTCCGGACGAAATACCACGTCGGTGAGGACGACCACCTCCGGCGTGAAGCTGTAGTCGTTTGCAAGAAGCCGGGTAATGGGAATGGCGTTGCCCGACTCTCCCACCACGGCGAAACGCCGCCAGCTTTGGAGTCCCAAGCCGGTTTCCAAAAAGCGATAATAGTAACGCGCTTCCCTGTCGACGACCTTTTCGGCCTCCGCCTCCCGGCTCGTGGCTTCTCCGACGCGGCGCAGGAAGGCGGCGGTATCGGTGGGACCCAAGGGCGCGCCGGGGAAACGCAGATGGGGCGTGCCGAATTGATCTTCAAACGTACGGACGAATTTGCTCAGAAGCCACGGATTCAGGACGATATTCAGGCTCGCTTCCGAGGCGCGGCG
>JAISQM010000015.1 GCA_031274195.1 Eubacteriales Family XIII. Incertae Sedis bacterium | reverse complement strand
ATCGCTCAAACAGCGTCTTCGTGATGGCTGCCGTAAGGGTCGTCTTGCCGTGGTCGATGTGACCGATGGTCCCGATGTTTACGTGCGGCTTTGTCCTCTCAAATTTTGCTTTGGCCATGGAATATACCTCCTTATTTCAACACTAAATATGTTCCATTAAATTCTTTGGCAACTTTTCAAAATGGTCAAACTGCATTACATACACGCCTCGTCCCTGCGTCTTAGAACGTAGGTCGGTCGCGTATCCAAACATGGATGACAACGGTACAAAGCCGCGGATAATTGCCGCTCCGCTGGCCATGTCCGAACCTTCAATGCGGCCTCGCCGGGAATTGATGTCGCCGATGATGTCGCCCATGTATTCCTCGGGCACGGTGACTTCAATCTTAAATATCGGCTCCAGCAGCACAGGATCAGCCTTCTTTACGGCCTCTCTAAAGGCCATTGACGCCGCGATCTTAAAGGCCATCTCAGAGGAATCCACCTCGTGATACGAACCGTCATAGAGCTCGACGCCCACATCTACCACCTGATATCCGGCCAAAGGCCCATTTTGCATGGCCTCTTTGATGCCGTCCTCGATCTTGGGAATATATTCCCTCGGGATGGCACCGCCGACGATGGAACTCTTGAATTCGAAGCCCTCGCCCGGTTGTCTCGGATATAGGCGAATCTTGACGTGGCCGTACTGACCGTGGCCGCCGGACTGTTTCGCGTACTTGTGGTCGACATCCGATTCTTTGGTGACGGTCTCTTTGTAGGAAACCTGCGGCTTGCCTACGTTGGCTTCCACCTTGAATTCGCGAAGCAGACGGTCGACGATGATCTCCAGGTGCAACTCACCCATGCCCGCGATGATGCTCTGACCCGTGTCGGTGTTCGTGTAGGTCTTGAACGTTGGATCTTCCTCGGCGAGTTTCGCGAGCGCGGAGCCCATCTTTTCC
This sequence comes from Eubacteriales Family XIII. Incertae Sedis bacterium, assembly GCA_031274195.1. Taxonomy (GTDB): domain Bacteria; phylum Bacillota; class Clostridia; order Peptostreptococcales; family Anaerovoracaceae; genus JAISGB01. The sequence goes on along the minus strand of JAISQM010000015.1, from coordinate 11,081 downwards.
TGCCCCGCCTTCGTCTTAGGCTCGATGGCGATCTCGATGACGGGATCCGGAAATTCCATCGACTCCAGGATGATCTTGTGCTTTTCATCGCAGAGCGTATCGCCCGTCGTAGTATCTTTCAGCCCCACCGCCGCCGCGATATCGCCGGAATACACTTCTTCGATCTCCTCGCGTTTATTGGAGTGCATCTGCAAGATGCGTCCGATCCGCTCCTTCTTGTCCTTCGTGGAGTTGTAGAGATAAGAACCGGATTTTAACGTGCCTGAATATACGCGGAAAAATGCCAACTTCCCGACAAAGGCGTCGGCCATGATCTTAAACGCCAACGCGGCAAACGGACCGTCGTCTTTCGGGGGTCTCTCGGAGATGTTCCCCGTCTTTGGCTCCTCTCCCGTGATGGGCGGAATGTCAAGCGGCGACGGCAGATAATCCACCACGCCATCCAAGAGCATTTGAACGCCCTTGTTCTTGTACGCGCTGCCGCAGAATACCGGATACATATCGCCGGCGATGGTCATGGTGCGGATAGCGGATTTGATCTCGGCCACCGTAAGTTCCTCGCCCTCCAGATATTTAATGAGCAGTTCCTCGTCGGCTTCAGCGACCGATTCAAGCAGATTGTGACGCCATTCCTCGGCCTCCGCCAAAAGCTCGGCGGGTATTTCCTCGGTCTCAAAATCCGTACCGAGATCGTCTTTGTATACACGTGCTTTCATCTCGATGAGATCGATGAGACCGATGAATTTATCCTCTGCGCCGATGGGCAGCTGAATGGGAACGGCGTTCGCTTTGAGCCGATCCTTCACCATATCGACGACCCGCAGGAAATTCGCGCCCATGATATCCATCTTGTTGACGAATATGATGCGGGGAACGCCGTACTTCTCCGCCTGACGCCAGACCGTTTCCGACTGGGGTTCTACGCCGCCTTTGGCGCACAGAACCGTCACCGCGCCGTCCAAAACCCGCAGGGAGCGCTCCACCTCGACGGTGAAATCCACGTGACCCGGCGTGTCGATGATATTGATCCGCACATTGTTCCATTGCGTGGTCGTAGCGGCGGAGGTAATCGTGATGCCCCGCTCTTGCTCCTGCTCCATCCAGTCCATGACGGCAGCGCCTTCATGAACCTCGCCCATCTTATACGTTCTTCCCGTATAGAATAGGATACGCTCCGTCGCCGTCGTCTTGCCGGCGTCGATGTGTGCCATGATTCCGATATTTCTCGTTCGTTCCAGTGGAAATTGTCTTGCCATAATATATGTTCTCTCCCGCCCCTACCATCTGTAATGCGCAAAGGCTCTGTTGGCTTCTGCCATCCTATGTGTATCTTCCTTTTTCTTTACCGACGCGCCGGTGCTGTTGGACGCGTCCATGAGCTCTTTCGCAAGCCTGTCCGACATTTTCTTTTCGCCCCTCGCCCGCGTGTAATTCGTGAGCCACCGCAGACCGAGCGTCTGCCGCCTTTCAGGCCGCACTTCCATAGGCACCTGGTAGTTGGCTCCGCCCACACGTCTGGCCTTGACCTCCAGAACGGGCATGATATTGTTCATCGCTTTTTCGAATATCTCGAGTGGATTCTCGTCCGTAGCGGCCTTAATGGTCTCAAAGGCATCGTAGACAATCGATTGGGCTACTCCCTTTTTTCCGTCCAGCATAATGCTGTTGATCAGCTTCGTGACCATCACACTGCCGTAAACGGGATCAGGGAGTATTTCACGTTTTGGTATATTACCTTTTCTAGGCACTTCTCTTCCCTCCTTGCTTGTCTTTTTTCCGTAGGTGCGGCTTATCCTCTCTCATTCGTCAGTTACGTACGTCTATGTACGCGCCTTCCTCATTCGGTCGTCTGCACCGCACCTACGAAAAAAATCCTGCGCAAGCAATTACGCTATCTCGTATCTGCGGCTTATCGTCCCTCATTCGGTTATCTGCACCCACTTATGAAAAAAACTGCTATCTTACCTTAGGTACTCGTCAGTATAGGGCGCATGCGCCCTTCCTGCCGCGGCGCCGTATTAAATCGTTATGATTAAACGGCTAATGTTGAAATATTAAGTTGTCTATTTCTTGGGCCGTTTGGTTCCGTATTTGGAGCGGGCTTGGCCTCTGTCCGCTACGCCGGATGTATCCAAGATACCCCGTATGATGTGATACCGCACACCCGGGAGATCCTTCACTCTGCCGCCCCGAATCATCACAACGCTATGCTCCTGCAGGTTGTGACCGATGCCGGGGATGTAGGCGATGACCTCGATACCGTTGGAAAGCCTGACTCTCGCCACCTTGCGCAACGCCGAATTGGGTTTCTTGGGCGTTACGGTCTTGACGGAGGTGCATACACCGCGCTTTTGCGGCGATCTCGCGTCCGTCGGACGACGCTTGATGGTGTTTAAGCCCTTCAGCAACGCCGGCGCCGTAGATTTCTTTACAGAACTCTGTCTGCCTTCCCTGACTAACTGATTAATTGTTGGCACTACTATAATCCTCCCTTCGCTTTCGCAACTTTCGTTTCACAAAAAGCCGAACGTAAGTGTATCATGTTTTTCTTATTTAATCAAGTGCATTCTCATCGGCGAGGCTTTCCACGTCCCTGATGCTGGCGCCGGGGATCTCCTCGTCGGGTACATCTGTCATGTTTGCCAGCTCACGAATCTCCTCGTCCGACTCGTCCTCATCATAGAGAACGTAGTCCGAATAGGCCTCGATATATTCGGCGTTTTCGCCGTAATCGACGCTGACATTCCGATAGCGCTTCATGCCCGTACCCGCGGGAATGAGCTTTCCGATGATGACGTTTTCCTTGAGCCCAAGCAGCCTGTCAGTCTTGCCCTTGATGGCCGCGTCCGTAAGCACCCTCGTCGTTTCCTGGAATGAAGCCGCCGAGAGGAATGAGCTTGTGGCCAACGACGCTTTCGTGATGCCGAGCAATTCCCGTTTGCATATGGCAGGATTCTCACCCTCGCCGAGCCTGCTGTTCACTTCGTCGATCTCCGCTTTGGAATAGAGTCCGCCGGGCAGAAGCTCCGTATCTCCGGGGTCTTCGATCTTGTACTTGGAGAGCATCTGGCTGACGATGATCTCGATGTGTTTGTCGTTGATATCGACGCCCTGCATCTTGTACACGCGCTGCACCTCTTTGAGCAGATATTGATACACGCCCTCGACGCCCTTAAACCGCAGAATATCTTTGGGATAGAGCGGTCCGTAGGTGAGCGGGTCGCCCGCTTCCACATATTGCCCCACTTCCACGATGATTCCGCCCGCGTAGGGAATCGTGTAGGTTCTTTCCTCTTCGCCTCTGATCACGATCTCCCGCTTATTGTTGCTGCGCGTTTCGATCGAAACCACCGTTCCGCTCGCCTCACAAATTTCGGCGAGGCTCTTGGGTTTTCTGGCTTCAAAGAGTTCTTCGACCCTCGGCAGACCCTGCGTGATATCTCCGCCGGCGACGCCGCCCAAATGGAAGGTTCGCATCGTCAATTGCGTACCCGGCTCACCGATGGATTGCGCCGCGGTAATGCCGACGGCCTCTCCGATATTGACCATTTCGCCGGTGGCGAGATTTCTGCCGTAGCATTTCGCGCATATGCCCGTCTCGCTGTGGCAGGTCATCACGGAACGGATCGCGACTTTCTCGATGCCGGAATTTTCGATCTCCTCCGCCGCTTCCTCCGTAATCTCCTCGTTTTGCGTCACGATGATCTCTCCCGTTTCCGGGTGAATGATATCGCCGAGCGCCGTTCTGCCGATAATGCGCTGCTTCAGCTTCTCGATGTTTTCCTTGCCCTGCGTAAAGGCCATGACTTCAATGCCTTCGTCGGTACCGCAGTCGTCCTCCCGCACGATCACGTTATGGCTGACGTCGACGAGCCGCCGCGTCAGATAGCCCGATTCGGCGGTTCTCAGCGCCGTATCCGCCAAACCTTTCCGCGCGCCGTTCGTGGAGATGAAGTACTCGAGAACGGACAGACCCTCCCGGAAGTTCGCCTTGATGGGGATTTCGATGGTCTTACCCGTCGCATTCGCCATCAGTCCGCGCATACCGCCGATCTGCCTGATCTGGTTCTTGCTGCCTCTCGCACCGGAATGCGCCATGATGAACAGGTTGTTCAGCGAATCGAGCGAGTTCATGAGCGCGTCAGCCACATCGTCGGTGGCCTTTGTCCACGTCTCGACGACGCCTTCATAGCGCTCTTTCTCGGACATCAGACCCATTCTGTACGCATCTTCATATTTATTGACTTTCTCGTCGGCTACCGCGATGATCTCATCCTTTTCGCCGGGGATTTCCATATCGGAAATGCTGATGGTAACGGCCGCGATGGTCGAATAGTGGAAGCCCATCTCCTTGATGTGATCCAGCATCAGCGCCGTATCGGTGTTGCCATGTCTGCGATAACAGCGGTCGATGATCTGACCCAGCTTCTTTTTATCGCACAGGAAGTCCACTTCAAGAGCATATGAATCATTTTCCCTGTCCACATAACCCAGATCTTGCGGAATGTGTTCGTTGAAGATAAACCGTCCCACAGTGGATTCGATCAGCTTGCCGCGCAGGTCTTCGTCGTCCGCGTAGCGTCTGACCTTGACCTTGGCGTGCAGTCCAACCGCCCCATTGCGATAGGCCATGAGCATTTCGTCATAATCGGTGAATATCTTGCCGTCGCCCTTCTCCGCTTCCGTATTGCGTTCGTCCACGCCGGGATGCGTCAGATAATAACTGCCGAGGATCATATCCTGCGTCGGCGTCGTAATCGGCGAGCCATCCTTGGGCGCCAAAATATTGTTGACGGAAAGCATGAGGAATCTGGCCTCCGCCTGCGCCTCCACGGTGAGCGGCACATGCACGGCCATCTGATCGCCGTCAAAGTCCGCGTTATACGCCGTACAGACGAGCGGGTGCAGCTTGATCGCCTTGCCCTCTACGAGCACGGGCTCGAAAGCCTGTATGCCCAAACGGTGCAAAGTCGGCGCACGGTTTAGCAATACCGGATGTTCCTGAATGACCTCGTCCAACACGTCCCAGACTTCCGGGCGCACCTTTTCCACCATGCGCTTGGCGCTCTTGATGTTGTGCGCGCTGTCGTTCGCCACAAGTTCCTTCATGATGAAAGGCTTAAACAGCTCCAGCGCCATCTTCTTGGGCAGTCCGCACTGATAGAATTTCAGCTCGGGTCCCACGACGATGACGGAACGACCCGAATAATCGACTCGCTTGCCCAATAAGTTCTGACGGAACCGGCCCTGCTTGCCCTTCAGCATGTCCGAAAGGGACTTCAGGGGACGGGATCCCGGACCTGTGACGGGTCTGCCCCGCCGGCCGTTGTCGATCAGCGCGTCGACGGCTTCCTGAAGCATCCGCTTTTCATTCCGGACGATGATGTCCGGCGCGTTCAGTTCAAGCAACCTGATGAGCCTGTTATTTCTATTGATGACGCGCCTGTACAGATCGTTCAAATCCGATGTGGCGAATCTGCCGCCGTCCAATTGCACCATAGGCCGAATATCCGGCGGTATGACGGGAATCACCTCGAGGATCATCCATTCCGGCTTGTTACCGGAAGCCCGCAACGCCTCGATCACCTCGAGCCGCCTTACAAGTTTCACTTTCTTCTGTCCGGAAGCGGTCTTCAACTCCTCCCGCATGGTCGCGGACAGCTCGTCCATGTCGATCTGCGTGAGTAACTCGCGGATGGCCTCAGCGCCCATCGCGGCCTTGAAGCCTTCTCTGTATTGCTCACGGTATTCCCGATACTGATCTTCCGTGAGGATGTCCATATAGGACAGATCTGTTTCGCCGGGATCCGTGACGATATAGGCGGCAAAATACAGCACCTTCTCGAGATTTTTCGGAGAGAGATTCAGCACCAATCCGATTCTGCTGGGAATGCCTTTGAAATACCAGATATGCGAAACGGGGGCGGCCAACTCGATATGCCCCATGCGTTCCCGCCGTACTTTGGCTTTCGTGACTTCCACGCCGCAACGATCGCAGACGATACCCTTAAAGCGAATCCTTTTGTATTTGCCGCAATGGCATTCCCAATCTTTCGTGGGTCCGAATATCCGCTCGCAGAATAGCCCGTCTTTCTCGGGTTTCAGTGTTCGGTAGTTGATCGTTTCGGGCTTCTTGACGATACCCCTGGACCAACTCAATATCTTTTCGGTCGAAGCCAAGCTGATCTGTAACGCCTCGAAGTTATTTAATTCGTTATTGTTCAAGACCTTCTCCTTCCTGTATATTATGCCTCGTCGATCTCGGGCGTGGCTTCTGTAGCTTTTGAGTCATCCGCGACATCCGAATCTTCCGTGACGGCATCGGTCTCTGCGTCCGCATCGTCTGCGGGTTCACTCTTTTTTTCTTCCACGCTTGGTTCGATCTTGTAGTATTCCTCATCGTCCAAGGTCAATTTATCGGAGGAGATGATTCGCTCCAGACCCGATGACGTACCGAGATCGATGTACTCCTTCAGCTCGATCTCCTCGTTTTCTTCGCTCAGGACTTTGACGTCGAGGCCGAGACTTTGCATCTCTTTGATTAGCACCTTGAAGGACTCGGGAATGCCCGGTTCGGGGATATTCTCGCCTTTCACGATGGCTTCGTAGGTCTTTACGCGACCCACGATGTCGTCGGATTTGACGGTGAGGATTTCCTGGAGCGTATAGGCCGCGCCATAGGCTTCCAATGCCCATACTTCCATTTCCCCGAATCTCTGTCCGCCAAATTGTGCCTTTCCGCCGAGAGGTTGCTGCGTGACCAATGAATACGGTCCCGTGCTTCTCGCGTGAATCTTGTCGTCCACCAGATGGTGGAGCTTCAGCATATACATATAGCCCACCGTGACCGGATTGTCGAACGCGTCGCCGGTTCTTCCGTCCCGGAGCCGTAGCTTACCGCTCTTGGGGTAGCCGCATTCCTCAAGCAGACCGATGATGTCCTTCTCGTTCGCGCCGTCAAATACCGGCGTACTGACATACCAGCCCTTGTCATGCGCAACAAGTCCAAGATGAACCTCAAGCACCTGCCCGACATTCATTCGGGACGGAACGCCCAACGGATTGAGCATCACCTCAAGCGGTGTGCCGTCCTCCATAAAAGGCATGTCCTCCTCGGGAAGTATCCGAGAGATGACGCCCTTGTTGCCGTGTCTTCCCGCCATCTTGTCTCCGACGCTGATCTTGCGCTTCGTCGCTACGTAAACCCGCACGAGCTTGTTGACGCCGGGAGGCAGTTCATCCTCGTTCTCACGGCTGAACGTCTTGATGTCCACGACGATGCCCGTCTCTCCGTGAGGTACCTTCAGGGATGTGTCCCTGACCTCTCGCGCTTTCTCGCCGAATATGGCACGCAAGAGCCGTTCCTCCGCAGTCAATTCCGTCTCGCCTTTTGGTGTGACCTTGCCAACCAAGATATCGTAGGAATTGACCTCCGCGCCGATGCGCACGATGCCTTCCTCATCCAAATCCCGTCTCGCGTCGTCGCCCACATTGGGGATATCCCGCGTGATTTCCTCCGGCCCCAACTTCGTGTCTCTCGCTTCCGCCTCGTATTCCTCGATGTGGAGGGATGTCAGAATGTCGTCCATGATGAGGTGTTCATTCAAAATGATGGCATCCTCGTAATTATAACCTTCCCAGGTCATAAACCCGATGAGAAGATTCTTTCCGAGCGCCACCTCGCCCTCGTCGGTGGAAGGACCGTCGGCGATGACCTCGTCTTTTTCCACCCGCTCCCCTTTGACCACGATGGGGCGCTGGTTAATGCAGGTCCCCTGGTTGGAACGCTTAAACTTAAGCAACTTGTAGACATCCACATTATCGTCGCCGCTCGCCTCCGACACATCTGCACGCGTCCGCGCGATCTCCGGCTCCGCTTTGCGAATATTCTCATTTAAGGTCGCGATTCGCTTCGAGAGCGTCTCGATCTTTCCTGCGATCGCATCGGTTTCTTCGGATTGCGACGACGCCTCAAGCTCCTTCTTTAGGAGCTTGATCTCTTTCTTCGCCTGTTTTTCAACTTCTGCGGCATCCGGCGTGAACCCCTGATTCTCCAGCTTCCGCTTAATTTCCTCGACACTCTTATCTCCGACACCTTCCGTGCTCTTCAGCACATCCTCGGGCGTTACGGCCAATCGGTAGATGGTGTCGATGCCCGCTGCAACAAGAGCCTTCACCAGACGCGGCGAATCGATCAACTCGTCCACATTTTCCTTTTTCGCGTCGGCAAATCCGGCCAAAATGTCTTCCGCTTCCACGAGCAGACTTTCCGTGTCCTCCCGTGAACGGTCTTTGTCTCTTAATTGTTTTTCTAATTCTTGCTTCTCTTTTTCTTTTTCGTTCTTTTCCGATTCCCATTTGCCCATGCGTGTGAGCAACTTCTCCAGCTCTGCCCTGAACTTTTTGGTATCGGCTTCCCTGCCCGTCTTCTTGTCTTTGCGAATTATGATCGTGTTCGCGTCAACGTAGTCGACGACACCCGGATTTTTCGCGAGAATCACCACGCCACTGTCCCGCGCGGCGGTAAACTCCATGCCGGTTCCGACGATGGGCGCGTCCGTAATCAACAGCGGCACAGCTTGCCGTTGCATGTTGGAACCCATGAGCGCACGGTTAGCGTCGTCGTTTTCAAGAAAGGGAATCATCGCTGTCGCCACTGACACGACCTGCTTGGGCGAAACGTCCATATAGTCGATGTCTTCCCGCGGAACGAGGTCAATATCCCCGCCCGCACCTCGCGACGCGACCCTTCTGTTCACAAACAGACCCTTGCTGTCCAACGGCTCATTCGCCTGCGCGATGATCAGCATCTCCTCGTCGTCCGCCGTGAGATAGTCTATCTGCTCGGTCACCACGCCCGTGTCCTTGTCCACCTTCCTGTACGGCGTCTCAATGAATCCGTATTCATTGACGCGACCGTAGGTGGTCAGGGAGCCGATCAGGCCGATATTGGGGCCTTCAGGCGTCTCTATGGGACACATGCGCCCGTAATGGGAATGGTGTACGTCACGCACCTCAAAGCCCGCGCGTTCACGCGAAAGCCCACCGGGACCCAGAGCGGAAAGTCGCCTCTTGTGCGTAAGCTCCGCAAGGGGATTATTTTGATCCATAAACTGCGACAGCTGCGAACTGCCGAAAAACTCCTTGATCGCCGCCGTGACGGGGCGAATATTCATGAGCGCCTGCGGCGTCGTAACCTCGACATCCTGAATCGTCATCCGTTCCCGAACGACGCGCTCCATCCTCGCAAAACCGATGCGGAATTGATTTTGCAATAATTCGCCCACGGTTCTGACTCGCCTGTTGCCCAGATGATCGATGTCGTCCGTGCTTCCGATGCCGTGGGGAAGATTGAGTATATAGCTGATCGACGCGATAATATCGTCGGGAATGATGTGCTTCGGCGAAAGTTCTCCCTTTCGCGCCACAAACGCCTCCTTCAGATACGCCTCGCCCCGACCCTTGTCTAAGATATCCATCAGCGTCGCGTAATGCACCTTCTCGGGCAAACCCAACTCCTTGACGTCAAAATTGACATACTCGGTCACATCGACGAAATTGTTTCCGATCACCTTGCACACGGTATCGGGCTCGTAGTTATCCGCGCTTTTTACATACACAAATGGAACGCCCGCATTTTCGATCACACCGGCAGTATCCCTGTCGATGACCGTGTCCGCCGCAGCGATAATCTCGCCGGTAGACGGATTTACCACATCCACGACGACGGTGAGTCCGGGCAATCTGTTGGAAAGTCCCAACTTTTTGTTGTACTTGTAACGCCCAACCTTGGCCAGATCGTATCTTCGATCCTCGAAAAACAGCGTCTCGAGCAACGCCCGCGCATTGTCCACCGTAGGCGGCTCACCCGGTCTGAGCTTCTTGTATATCTCCTTGACGCCCTCGTCTGAGTTTTTGGAGGGATCTTTCTCCAACGTCTTTGTCAGCCGCGCGTCCTCGCCAAACATCTCGATGATCTCGTGATCACTGCCCAAACCGAGCGCGCGCAAAAGCGTCGTCACAGGCAACTTTCTCGTGCGGTCAACCCGCACGTTGATCACCTCGTTGGAATCCGTCTCATACTCCAACCAGGCACCCCTATTGGGAATGATCTGCGCGGTAAAGAGTTTGTTGCCGTTCTTGTCGAATTCCCGGCCGAAATACGGCCCCGGCGAACGAACGAGCTGCGTGACCACGACTCGTTCGGCACCGTTATATATAAATGTACCTTTATCCGTCATGAGAGGGAAATCTCCCATGAACACTTCCTGCTCTTTAAGCTCTCCGGTCTCCTTGTTAATCAGGCGAACGGTCACCTTCAGCGGCGCGGCATAGGTCGCGTCGCGCTCTTTGCATTCTTCCTGACTGTATTTGGGAGGATCATCCGGCGTGTTCAGCTTATGATCGAGGAATTCCAAGATCAAATTTCCCGCATAATCCTTTATGGGGGAAATATCCGCAAAGACCTCTTTCAAGCCTTCGTTAACGAACCAATTATACGATTCGGTCTGTATCTGGATCAGATTTGGCATTTCCGCTACTTCATGTATCTTTGAATAGCTCATGCGCGTTTTTCTACCGATTTTCACGGGTTGGGGCATATTCATCACTCCTTATTCAGAAACCAAAACACCTTAATACGGCAGTCTACTACTATACCATAGGTTAAGCAATGCGTCAAGAAAAAAATCGATGGGAATATTTTACATTTTGTTTTTCAAACTAACAAGCAAGACACAAGGGGGATGTCCCGATGTGTCTTGCAAGCTATCGTCATTTCGGATTTGGTCATCCGGACAAGGGACGCGTTACCCGCGTCCCTTACAGAGCTTCAATCGAAACTATCGCGACGTCCTAACCGCCATATCGTTCTCCTCCTCCTCTTTTTTGCGTCTTCGCCGCGCGGCGAATAGGAACCACCATATGCCAAACAGTATGGCAAGCAGTATGGCGCCACATAGTGCGATAATCGCGGGAAGCGGAAGGCTGCTTTCCTCGCCGGATGCGTCTTCTTTTGCGGGTTTACGCGCAATCACACCCGTCTTGCTGTCGTCTGCGTCGGTCTCGTCGGGATTTTGCTC
>JAISQM010000123.1 GCA_031274195.1 Eubacteriales Family XIII. Incertae Sedis bacterium | reverse complement strand
GCGATAGACGAGGCCTTGCGGTATGACAGCAGGGTGCTTGTGGAGGAAGCGGCGGAGGGGCGGGAGCTTGAGACCGCGGTGCTCGGCAATGACGAGCCGTGCGTGGGCGCGATCGGAGAGATCATCTCCGCGGGAGAGTTTTACGACTACGATGCCAAATACCGAAGCGGCAGTTCGGAGCTGCGCATTCCGGCGGACATCCCGGCGGATGCGGCGCGAGAGATCGGCGCGCTCGCGACTGCGGCCTACAAGACGTTGGGCGGCGCGGGATTTTCGAGAATCGATTTTTTCTATGAGGAGAAATCGGGTAAGATATATGTGAACGAGATGAATACCATTCCCGGCTTCACGGCATACAGCATGTTTCCGTTGTTGTGGCAGGCGAAGGGTGTGGCGTATTCCGAGCTGATTGAAAGGATAATAGGATTTGGCTATGAAAGACATCTTGCTAAAAATAATCGGTAATCAGATCATGGCGGGCGGTGAAAAAGACGAAGAACCCGAAGGCATGGAATTCATCACGGAGGGCAGATTCTACCGCAAGGGGGATTCTATGTATTTGGTCTACGACGAGAGCGATTTGTCCGGCATGGAGGGCTGTACGACGAGCCTGAAGATTACGGGCGATACGATTCGCATGAAACGCTACGGGGAGGATGTCGGCATCGAGACGGCCATCAATTTTGAGAAGGGAAAACGGTTCAACGGATTCTACGACACGCCTTTCGGCTCCGTGGAGATGGAGGTTCTGACGAACGAGGTCAAGAACCGCATCAAGGAGAGCGGCGAAGGTTCGATCGATATCGACTACAATGTGAGCCTGAAAGGCTTGGCGGAGAGTCGCAGCTTGTTGAGCATAGAGATCATGCAGTAATGTACAATTTTCAGAAACACAAAAAAATATTTGCGATCGTAGCCGTACTGGTAATTGTGGCGATGGTAATCACGTCAATCGTGTATTCATTTGCATTTTAAGGAAAACGTAAGAAATAACATCGATCTTTAGTAAGATTCTTCCTGTAGTATACAGATGTACCGGCAATGGGGCCGGCGATATGTGTACGGAACGGAGTTTTGGGTGTACAGCATTCTCGTGGCCGACGACGATAAGGAAATTGCGGGCGCCGTGGAGATTTATCTCACCGCGGAGGGTTATCGCGTCCATAAGGCGTACGACGGCGAGGAAGCGCTGGCGGTTGCGTCCTCCGAGGAGATTCATCTCATCATCATGGATGTGATGATGCCGAAGTTGGACGGCATAAGGGCGACCATGAAAATCCGCGAGAGCAGGAATATACCCATCATCATGCTCTCGGCAAAATCGGAGGATTACGACAAGGTCACGGGGCTGAACATCGGAGCCGACGACTACGTGACGAAACCTTTCAACCCCCTCGAACTCACGGCCAGAGTGCGCTCCCTCATTCGGCGGTATACCGATCTGGGAAGCATGGAGAAAAGAACCGGCATTTATAAGACCGGGGGTCTCTGTGTGGACGATGAGTCGAAGACAGTGACGCTGGACGGGGAGCAGGTGGCCTGCACACCGATTGAATTCGGCATACTCAGGCTGTTGGCGCGGAACGCGGGGAAGGTGTTTTCCATGGAGCAGATCTACGAATCCGTGTGGAACGAGCCGTCTTACAATCCTGAAAACACCGTTGCCGTACACATCAGAAGGATTCGGGAGAAGATAGAAATCGATCCTAAGAATCCGCGATACTTGAAGGTGGTGTGGGGCATTGGATACAAAATTGAAAAAATTGGGCAATAGGTTTGCGGCACGGCTGATCGCGTTCGCGCTCGTGGTGGCGCTGACGGTGGGGGCGGGGACATTCACCGTCGTCGGTTTCGCGAAAATTCAGGACTTGGAGAGGAGCGAGGGCTATATCCCTCCCGTCGATCTGTTTTCAAATGCGCCGTATTTTGAAAGCACGATTTTTGCGAGTTTGGTGAACAATGACTGCAGCAGGCTGGTCTCTTTCTACAGGGGCTATGGAAATGTCGATCCGAACGACCCGCAATATGACATAAAATCCGACACACAGGCGCGAAGCAATTACGAGGACATCGTGAGAGGCATCTATGAGAATATCGCGAGCGACATCAGGAATGAAGAGAGAGGATACGATGAGTATTCCCAAGAGTGGCTTAACATGTTTCCCGACACCGCAAGTCCGGAGATGGATGGGGCGCCGCCGGACATTGTAACCTCGGAAATGTACAATATGTCTCCGAACAACGTGTATGAGGAAGATGTGCCCACAGAAGCGCAATCCGGCGACGAAGCGGCGGAGTTGAAAGCTGAAGATGAACAGGAAAAATTCGCGTCCGAACACTTTGCGGAGAGATTCTATGTTTGGACTATAGACGAGACCGGCAGTATTTTTGATTTGGAACCGATGGCCGCCAATCCCAACCTAGTCAGCATGGAAAAGCGAGTGGAAAATGAAATGTTGGTGATCCGGTTTGTTCCCGCGGAGTTCGACGCGTCCGGCGTGAAGGCCGCTTTTGAGCAGCTCTACGCGGAACAGCTTGAGCAGATTTGGCAGAATGTTCTCGCCACGTGGCAGGAGAGTTATGACGCTTATACCGAGTGGCTCGAAACCGAGGGTTTGCTCTGTTTTATCGGCGACGGCAACGCATCCATCGCCAATGTACGATTAAACGAGGATAATTATCCCGCCGCCCTCTCCGCGTTTGAAAAAGCCCCGGCGGCGCTCCTTGTATCCGCGCGGAACGCGGAGAAAGTCGATATTAAGAAGGTTCCCGAACACGCTTGGGATTTTACGAAAGATGTGCTGGATTCGCTGCCCGAGGGGACGTCCCTGTATCTCGCCTATGACGAAGACACCATCGCCGCGCACGCGGCGGCGTTGACGCAGGCGCGGCACACGGCTAACCGGCATTTCATTCCGGCGGCGGCCGCGCTGCTACTTGCGTTGATTTTCTTTATCTGGCTAATCGTTGTGACGGGCCGAAAGCGCGAGGACGAGACGCGAAGACTGTACGCGCTCGACAAGGTGTTCGTGGAGATACAGCTGGCGGTAATCATGCTCGCGGCTGTCGCGGAGCTTTCCCTTTCCGAGTCGATGAGCGCGGCGTTCTTCTACGAGAGGATATCGCGCAGTGATATAGGCGACAATATATTGCTTATCCTGTTCGCGGGACTCAGTGCGCTGCTCGTGGCCGTCGCCCTGTGGTGCTTCCTTTCCCTGATTCGAAATATCAAGGCGGGTCTGTTCCTGAAGAGGTCTATCATATGGAGAATCCTCACGCTGCTGTGCCGCGGACTCAGAGCGCTCTTTCTCCTTCTCAAATCGGGGTTCGACGGCAAAAATCCGTTCGCGAAGACATTGATTCTAGTAGCGCTTGTATGTATGGCTTCGGCAATTGGCGGTATGTTGCTTCCCTTCTCCGCTTTCGGTCTAACTCTGTTGCTTACCACATTCTCGCTCGCCGCAGCTTTCACATGGCAGCGTATCGTGAAATATGGCAAATTGAAGAAAGGTATCGATGAGATCGCGGGCGGCAATCTGCAGTGGCAGATACCGGTTGCGGAAAACGCGAGGTCGGAATTCGACAATCTGTCGCGGCGCATCAACGCGATCGGGGCGGCGTCGAACATCGCGATTCAGAACGAGTTGAAGAATCAGCGGCTCAAGACGGACCTCATCTCCAATGTGAGCCACGACCTCAAGACGCCGCTCACGTCCATCATCACGTATACGGATCTGCTGAAGAAAGAGGGATTGCGTGGCAAGAACGCGCAGGAATACCTGAAGATCATAGACGAAAAGAGTCGGCGGCTGCAGAAGCTCACGGAGGACTTGTTTGACGCGGCGAAGGCGTCCAGCGGGGCGATTCCCGTGCGCAGGGAGAAGCTCGACCTGCTGTCGCTGCTGAATCAGGCGATTGCCGAGATGGCGGAGGGGCTCGCCGCCGCGGAGCTTGAGATGATTGTCGGCGCGGAGTCGGAACACTGTTATGTGCTCGCCGACAGCCAGCTGCTGTGGCGCGTGGTGGACAATCTGCTCGCCAATGTGAGCAAGTATGCGATGCCGGGCAGCAGGGTGTATGTCGACATTCGCGAGCACCGTTCGGGCAGAGCGGCGGGTGCCGGAAATGCGCGCGGCATGACGGTTATGGAGATGAAGAACATCTCGAAGGCGAAGCTCAACATCCCCGCCGACGAGCTGATGGAGCGGTTCAAGCGGGGCGACGAGTCGCGGACGACGGACGGCAGCGGGCTGGGGTTGGCCATCGCGAAGGATCTCGTGCGGCTGCAGGGCGGCCAATTTGAAATTTCCATCGACGGCGACTTGTTCAAGACGGTTATGACGCTGGAGGCCTGCGAGGATGGGGATGCCGGGGAGCCAGAGTGATTTCGCTCCGCTACGTGGAGATGGCGGATTATACCATAAACGCTTCGCATTTATGGTATAATAAAAAAAATCAAAAAAGATGGCGTGCCAACAGTGGAGTGGAGGGTTTCTGTGAGTAAAAAAGATGAAATAACTGAAAAAAGCATCGACAATTATGAGCTGAATCTCATCATCAATGTGGTAAAAAAATATTACAAGATGGGCATGACGCAGGATCAGATTGCAAAAGAGGAGTTTATCTCCAAATCCACCGTCAGCAGGCTGCTGAAAAAAGCGACGGAGCGGGGCATTGTAAACTTCCAGATCAACTATCCGGTAGATTCTGTCGAGGATTTTGAAGGTGAATTTCATAAATACTTTGATATCAACCACGTTCTGATCGCGCCCACATTGGCAGATGATTATGAGACTCGGCTCAAAGATACCTGCCGCATGGCTGCCTCGGATTTATGTAAAATAATCCAACCGGAGGACTATCTCGGCATAGGTTGGGGGCTGACGATGGAACAGCTTACCGATATCCTCACGCAGGAGTACCTGATAAAGAAAAAGTGTTCGAAGGTAATCATGATAGATGGGTCGATTGCCAGTGAAGTCGATTCCATAAAGTCGAGTTATATCATTAAAGAGTTGGCGGATTTCTTTTCCGCGGACGGTTTTCTGTTCCCGGTTCCGATGGTCGTTGACAGCAAGGAAACGGCGGAGATTCTCAGAAATGATTCTCATATTAAGTACGTGATGGATTTTATCAAACAGGTGAGGATCGCCATATTCGGCATAGGGTATGCCTCGAACGAATCGGTGCTGAGAAGACGGGGCGCGTATAGTAAGGAAGACTATGATGACGTCCTCACGCTCGGCGCGGTGGGTGATATTCTGGGACATTGCTTCGACATCCACGGGAAACCCGTCAGCGGCAGATTGGATGGGTGCATCACGGGAATAGACCTTCCGACGCTGAAAGAACGGGAATACCGCATAGGCATTGCGGTTGGCAATCAAAAGGTGAAGGCCATAATCGGAGCCCTTCGCGGCAAATACGTAAGCAGATTGTACACGGACAGCGAAACGGCGAGAGAAGTCATTCGGCTGATGAAAATCCACTGACAGAACGCCGGTCAAAAATTAAGGCACGAATTTCACATCTCACAAAAAACACCACGGCATTTTTGGGATTTTATTCATTAATGGTGATATCTATTGACGTTATCCATGAAAAAGTTTATCATTCGTTGTAATTCACGCATCAGGTACGTAGCAGAGTCTCTAATTGCGATTTGCGAAGCAGATTGACGATTAGAGGATTTGGGATTATAAGGAGATAAGCTTTGTCAAATTATATTCTTGAAATGAAGCAGATTTGCAAGAGTTTTCCGGGTGTAAAAGCATTAGAGGATGTCGATTTTTTTGTAGAGAGCGGAGAGGTTCATTGTTTGATCGGCGCGAACGGCGCCGGAAAATCTACGCTTATGAAGATTCTCTCGGGCGCTTACACAAAGGATAGCGGCGAAATGCTTTTTGACGGGAACCCCCTGAAAGACGGAAACACGCTGGCGACCCGAAAGGCGGGAATCTCAGTTATATATCAGGAACTCTCGCTTGTAAACGAACTTACGGTTACGGAAAATATCCTAATTAACAATATGCCAAAGACCAAGTTTGGGGCGATCGATTGGAAAAAGGCTCACGATCTGGCCAAGCAATATATCGAGATGCTTGATATAAAGCTCGACCCCAACGCCAGAGCCGGATCGCTCAGTATCGGTTCGAGACAACTTGTAGAACTCATGAAATGTCTGGCGGCAGACTCAAAACTGATCGTCATGGACGAACCCTCAGCCACATTATCCAAAGATGAATTTAATACACTTATGCGGATTATCGCCGATCTGAAAAAGAACGGCATGACCATAATATATATTTCCCACCGATTGGAGGAGCTGTTCCAAGTGGGCGATAAGGTTACCATATTAAAGGATGGTAAGAATGTGGCTACCGAAAAAGTTTCAGATTTGAATATAGATAAGCTTGTAGAGTACATGATCGGCTATAAGATGACCGCCAATCAATATAAAAAGGCGGAAGTTCTGACCGGGGAAGATTATATATTTGAGACGCGCAATTTCACAAATAAGAAGATCCGTGATGTGTGTATCAATCTTCGCGAAAAAGAGATCGTCGGATTGTATGGTTTGGTCGGTTCGGGAAGAACGGAACTTCTGAGAGCCATATACGGCGTGGACAGACTCGACAGGGGAGAGCTTTACATCAGCGGCAAGAAGGTGCAGCCGAAGAATCCTCGTATCTCCATAAAAAACGGAATCGGAATGCTCCCGGAAAACAGAAAGATGCAGGGGTTGGTTCTGGTGCTTCCCGTGTGGCAGAATGTCATCATGGTCGCGAGCCGTATTTTCAGAGGAAAACTTGGTCTGAGCTACAAAAGAATCTATGACAAAAGCAGAGATTATATTAAAGAACTGGAGATCAAGACGCCCAGTGAAAAAACGCCGACAATCTCGCTTTCGGGCGGTAATCAGCAGAAGATTATTCTGGCAAAGTGGTTGCTGCAAAATTCCAAGATTCTCTTGGTTGACGAACCTACGCAGGGCATTGACGTAAAGGCAAAGGCTGAAATATATAAGATATTGAGGCGAGCGGCGGAAGAAGGGCACGGCATCGTGATCGCCTCAAGCGAGTTGGAAGAATTGACGAGTGTGTGCGACAGGATTTTGGTCATGTTCCAAGGCCAAATCGTGGCGGAATTTGATAAAACGGAAATAGAGGAAGCGGCAATTTTACAGTATGCGGTCGCGGGAAGATAATCAACTTTATAGACGGTAGAATCGGGAGAATTGGAGGCAAGCTTAAATGGTAGCATCATTGAACAAGGAAACGGTCGTTGAACTGATCAAAAAATACAGCGTTATGCTGTTGCTCATTGTCTTTGTGATTATCGCGTCAATGGTTTCAAACAGCTTCTTTACGTTGTCCAATTTCTTCAATATACTGCAATCATATGCCGCGCCGGGAATTATCGCAATCGGTATGACATTCACAATCCTATCCAGCGGAACGGATCTATCGGTCGGCTCCGTTGCGGCTCTCGCCGGAATGGTATCCGCATCGCTTCTCGCTCAGGGTTTTCCGGTCGGCATAAGTATCATATTGGGCATTATAATGGGAGGCTTGCTCGGTACGATTACCGGACTTATCATCACATTCTTTCAGCTTGAGCCGTTTATCGTATCGCTCGCCACAATGGTTTCCGCAAGGGGACTCGCAATGCTCACAACAGACGGGAAAGTGATTTCCGGTCTGATAAAGCTCGATGGCGGAGATACGTTTTGTTATTTGGGCGGCGGTTCCTTTGAGATTCTGGGAGAGAGGCTTCCGTTTGCCGGGCTCACTTGGGTCGCGATCACATTGGTCATGGCCTACATCCTGAAATATACGAATTTCGGCAGAGGTCTTTACGCGATAGGCGGTAATAAAGAAGCGGCGTTACTTTCGGGTGTGCGCGTCAAGCTTTTCAATACGTTGGCGTGGACGATCTCGGGGATGACGGCCGCATATGGCGGTATCATGCTGACGTCATGGCTCACGGTTGCGCAGCCTACTCTGGCTTCCGGGTTTGAGCTGGACGCGATCGCGGCGGTTGTGATTGGCGGCACGGCGATGACCGGCGGGAAAGGCGGCGTCGGCGGTACCTTGGTCGGGGTATTTATCCTGGCGATCATAACCAATTTGTTCAACCTCATGGGACTCCCGTCGTACTACCAACAGATATTCAAGGGAATCATCATCGTCGGCGCACTGCTGCTAAACCGTGTCGTTTCGATCAATGAGAAATAGAAGTAATGTATTGCTTCGGCAGTGCTTTATATATGTTAATGATGTATTGAGATTAAAGGAGGAAGTGAAATGAAGAAAAAATTGTTATTGGCATTGGTTCTCGTATTGATCGCGGTAACCGCACTGAGTGGTTGCGGAAGTAACGATGACAGTTCGGCGGATAGCGATGCGGATACAACACCTGCGGAAGACACGATTACCATCGGTTTCTCGCAGTGCACGATGGCCTCACCTTTCTATGTGTCTCACGTAGACGCGGCGAAAGAAGAAGCCGACGCGCTTGGTGTCGAGCTTGTCGTCGCCGATGCCGATGAAGATGTGACGAAACAAAATCAGGATATCGCGGATATGCTCGAGAAGGGCATTGATGTGCTGATTTTGAATGCCGTCGATCCTGATGGTGTTGCGCCTTCGCTTGCAAAATGCGCCGAAAAGAACGTCCCGATTATCACGGTTGACCGGTTTGTAAACGGTGATGTAGCGGTAATCGTCGGTCGTGACAATGAAGTCATGGGTCAGGCAGTCGGTGAGGCTATTGTCGCCGCGCTCGGCGGAAAAGGCGCTGCAACGGGAAAAATCCTCGAAGTGATGGGCAGCGGTGGAGACAGAGTACAGGAAGCTCGTTCAAAGGGATTCCACAACGCGGTTGACGCGGAATCGGGTATCGAAGTTGTTCAGACACCTTATTGCGACTATGTCCGTTCCAAGGCCGCTACGGCGACACAGGACATCATTCAGCAGCACAAAGATTTTGATATGATCTATGGTCACAATGACGACATGGCTCTGGGCGCGCTTCAGGTCATGGAAGACGCGGGACTTAACGTTCAGTGCTCGGGCGTTGACGGATTGATGGAAGCTGTTGAAGCAATCAAAGATGGTCGCTATCTTGCGACATCCGCAAATGATCCGTATGCGTTCGGCAGGCTTGCCGTTCAAGTTGCGGTCAAGCTCGCAAATGGCGAAACTGTCGGCGAGTACGAAGATGCGGGAACATTCCTTGTCGACAAGTCCAATGTCGATGAGTATTTCAATGCGGACCTTGCATTTGCAACGAAGCCCGAATAATTAGCATTAACATCATTGACAGAGAAGAAGTTTGTTTCCGAGGCATGTGTGTACACATGCCTCGGCCTATAAGCACTGATGAGAGGTAGATGTTCATGAATAAGGCGAATTTTCTGGGAATTGATTTTGGAACACAGGGTGTTCGATGCGGGATATTTGATCAAACCGGTGCCGCGGTCAGCGTTCGGGAGGAGAAGTACCCGACATACTATCCGAAGCCGGGCTATGCAGAGCAAGCTCCGGGAGACTGGCTTGCAAGCATGGACAGAGCGCTTGACGGGTGTTATTCCGAGGCGGGAGATGCCGAGTTTGCGTTGATCCGGGGGATCACCATCTGCACCACGTCCTCGACGGTTATTCCCGTATCGGAAAGCGGCGAGTCGCTTGGAAATGCTATTCTATGGATGGACAACAGATCGGTTGCGCAGGTAAAGAGGATCAACGATACGAATCATGGGATACTGAAATACTGCGGGGGAGAGGATTCCGTCGAATGGATTGTTCCTAAGATGATGTGGATCAGAGACAACAGGCCGGATATTTTTTCGGCCGCGGATAGGATTGTGGAATTTCAAGATTTCATAAACCACTATCTGACGGGACGATGGTGCGCGTCCGTCAGTCAAGTGACCTGTAAGGCGCACTATGTCGAAAGTCTTGGCGGATTCAATAAAGACTTTTATCATGCGATAGGCTTCAACGAATTCTTTGAAAAGGCTGACTTGGATGTCGTCAACCAAGGAGCGCCGATCGGCGAGATAAGGTCGGAGTTATCCGACAGATATCACATTCCAAAAGACGCTGTGATCTATCAGGGCGGAATTGACGCGCACATCAATGTGATCGGCCTTGGCGTTTGCAGTGCCGGAGAGTCCGGCGTCGTCATGGGCAGCAGCTTCGTACAGCTGACATTGTCCGAGCTTGAAACGTTTGAAGACGGTATTTGGGGACCGTATAAGGCCGGCGTTTTGCCGGATTTGTACTGTCTGGAGGGCGGACAGGTCTCCGCCGGATCCATAACGAAATGGTTCGTAAAAGAGTTCAAAGTAGAGGGGGAGAATCCATATCTGACGATGGCGGAGGAGGCGGAAAAGATACCGATTGGCAGCGATGGTGTCGTGATGCTGGATTTCTTTCAGGGGAACAGAACGCCATACAAAGACCCGAAAGCGAAAGGCGTCTTTTACGGTCTGACATTATCGCATACGCGAGGCCATCTGTATCGGGCTTTGCTGGAAGGGGTTGCTTTCGGAACGCACAATATCCTTGAGTTGATGGAGCGGGGCGGGAATAAGATCACGATGCTCAGGGGGTGCGGCGGCGTGACGCTCAACAGGTTGTGGCTGCAGATCATCTCGGATGTGACGGGAAAGCCGATCACCCTTACAGAGCAGTCGGGCAACGCCGGCATGCTCGGTTGCGCGATCTGCGTCGCTGTGGGCAGCGGACATTTCAGCGGCTTTAAGCAGGCGGCGGACAGCATGGTGCGCGTGACCGAAGTAATCGAGCCAAATATGGACGACCACGGGCTTTACCGGGAGAACTTCAAGAAGTATCTTGCGGTATATCAGAATTTGAAAAATGTTTAATGCACAAATTCCCTAAAAAAGAAAATGTGCTTTAATGGCGGAGAAACATATTTCATGTTGCCTTGATTGCGTTGACACAAGAGGGTCATGCGCCATATCATAAGGCGTGTCTCTGTTGCGAAAGGAGTTAAGAAATTATGAAAGCCGTAAGAATGTATAAACCCTTGGATCTGAGAGTTGAGGAAGTGGAAGTTCCTTCTCCCAAAGACGATGAGGTTTTGGTAAAAATATATGGAGTCGGCGTATGCGGTTCGGATATCCCGCGGATTACAAAAACCGGTGCGCATGTTTCGCCGATCATTCCGGGTCATGAATTTTCCGGTGAGATCGTTGAAGTTGGCAAAAATGTAACGAAATTCAAAGTCGGCGACCGGGTCACGGTGCCGCCGCTCATTCCTTGCTACGCGTGTGAATGGTGCAAGAAGGGCATCTACTCACTCTGCACAAGCTATGATTATTATGGCTCAAGGCGCGACGGAGCGTTTGCGCAATATCTGAATGTGGTCGAAGGAAATCTCTTGAAAGTCCCCGACAATGTCAGCTTGCTGGATGCCGCGACGACGGATCCCGCGGCAAACGCGATTCACGCGATCACGCAGGCCAATCTGAAAGCCGGTGAGACGCTCGTCGTCTACGGCGCGGGTGCAATCGGACTCTTTGCGATACAGGTCGCCAAAGCGCACGGCGCGGGACAGGTCATCGCAATCGACATGGGCGATGCAAAGACAGATGTTGCGCGGAAGGTTGGTGCCGATGTCGTAATCGACGGTGCAAAGGAAAATGCAATCGAGGCGGTCAGGAAAGCCACAGATGGAAGAATGGCGGACGTCGTCATTGATTTTACCGGGGCGCCCCCCGCGCAGAAGAACGCGATTCACTTGGCGCGTCCCATGGGCAGGATCGTGCTCCTTGGAATCTCACACAAGCCGCTTGATCTCAGTGAGTACGAGGTCGATTTGATTATGCGCGGTCAGCTGTCGGTCATCGGATCGTGGAATTCTTTCACGGAGCCTTTCCCCGGCAATGACTGGTTTGAAGCGTTGGAATTGTTCAGCGAGGGAAAGCTTTCAGCGGAACATATGATAAGCCATCGATTGAGTTTGGATGAAGCGCCTGAAATATTCAAGAAGATTGCAGAGGGCGGGTACTTCTTCAACAAGATCATGTTCTTCCCCAACGGCGAGGATTTCAAATAATGCCAAAGAATGATGCGCTCGAACAGAACATCGAAAGGCGGATCAGGGAAGCTACAATCTTTGCGATATACAAGCAGTCCGGCAGAAGGTTCGTTCCGGCCGCAATATCCGGTCGGCATGTACATCTTTGCAGGAAAGATATAGATGCGCTCTTTGGTTTCGGATATGAGCTGACGCCGATGAAGCCCTTGGTACAACCGGGGCAGTTTGCGTCAGAGGAGACCGTCACGATCGTCGGTCCGAAAGGAAGGATCGCAAAAGTGCGCGTACTCGGTCCGGCGAGACCTGAGACGCAGGTTGAGATATCTGTATCGGACACCTTTTCTATCGGTATTGTGCCGGCGCTCCGCATGTCCGGAGATGTCGCGGGTACGCCGGGCGTTCGTCTTGAGACAGAGAAAGGCAGCGCGGACCTTGCAAGCGGAACCATCATCGCAGCAAGACATCTGCATCTTTCTTCCTCGCAGGCGCAGGCGCTTGGTCTCGCGGATGGGCAGATCGTGACATTGCGAAAGAACGGCCCCAGAGCTGCGATCCTTGGAAGTGTCGTCGTAAGAAGCGGCGACGCGCACGAGATGGAAGTACATATAGATCAGGATGAGGCAAATGCGGCGTTGATTCGGAATGGGGATTTGCTTGAGATTGTTTGATTTCGATAACGACTGAGAGACTATATATAAATACAAGAAAGCGGATGCGGAGTGGATAATGAGCTTCAGAAAAAAATAATTGATCGGATTGTGGCGGAGGTTCTCTATAGAATCAAAGCTGCGGAGCCTAAGTCCGCGCCGCCCAAAGGAACGGTCGTAATCGTTTCGTCCTTTGTCCCCGCATTCGACAAAGTACAGGAAAGCATAAAGTCCAATTTCGGAACAGAGGACATTCAATATTTTACGGTCGGCGGTGCGAAAGTCCCATCAAAGCTCGAACAGGTGACGGATGCGGACGAAGCCGGAGGCGAGAAGGTTCTGAACATCGTAAGCGGTGCGAAGAACGTTGTGATTCTCACACCTAAGATCAAACTGCTCGAGCGCATTGCCGCGGGCGACGACTCGGGTTTTGTGGAATATCTGACGACTCGCAGCCTTTTATGGGGCAAGAACGTAAGCCTGTTGCTGGATTTTGAGCCTCCGACTTTCAGGCGCAACACGTTTTGCGAGCGGATAGCGGATGCGCTCGGTGTGCTCGAGGAGATCGGGATACAGGTGATCACATACAGCTGTGCAAATGAAGAAAGTACGAGCCTTGCGCTTGTTACCGAAAATGATGTGGTTTGCGCGTACAAGACCGGAAGCACGGAAGTGCGGACGCTGGCCGGCGCGATCATAACCCCGTCGGCCGCCGATAAGGCAAAAGAACTTGGAATAGCAATCAATTAGTTAGAGGGCTCGGGATTCAAAGGAGTATCAAATGCAGATCGGAATCGTGAAAGGTACCGTAGTGAGTACCAACAAGGCGGAGAAATTACAGGGGCTCAAGCTGCTCATCGTAAAGCCCATTTCCATAGAGACGTTTGAGGAAAAGGGAGATATCTTTGTCGCCATCGATGCGGTTGGCGCCGGCGAGGGTGAAGTCGTGATGTGCGTGGGCGGAAGCTCCTCGCGGCAGACGAGCATCACAACGGACAAGCCGGTGGATCAGTCGATCATCGCCATTATAGATTCCGTCGAACTGGGCGGAAAGCGGATATTTGAGAAGTTCAAATAAGTGTGTTAAAGTAGCGTGAGGGAAAAGACATGGCATTAAACGAAGCGTATATCAGGAAAATTGTAACCGAGACACTCAGCAAGTTGGAGTTGGGCGACACGGGAGACGCAGCCGCACCGAGCTTTTCGGGGAACGGGAACGGTTGGCTGTTTGACGACGCAAACGACGCGGTCGCGGCGGCAAAGCACGCGCAGGCCGGTTTGAAAAAGCTGTCGCTCGAAAAGCGCGGCGAGCTGATTGCCGCGATGAGAAGCGCCGCCCTTCAAAATGCGGAATACCTCGCCGAACTTGCTCACAAAGAGACGGGTTATGGCTCGGTTGCGCATAAGATCGGAAAGAACAAGCTGGCCGCCACAAAGACACCCGGCATCGAAGACCTTCATCCCATGGCATATTCCGGCGATCGGGGTTTGACGATTGTCGAAGGCGCTCCGTATGGCGTCATAGGCTCCATTACCCCGTCCACCAACCCTACTTCTACCGTCATAAACAATAGCATCAGCATGATCGCGGCGGGAAATTCCGTCGTTTACAACCCGCATCCGGCGGCAAAGCACGCATCGCAGGAAGCCATTCGCATACTGAATGAAGCGGTCGTCTCGGTCGGCGGACCGATCGGCCTCATGACCACGGTGAAAGAGCCGACTTTGGAATCGGGCAAGATCATCATGGAGCACAAGGACATTCCCATCCTTGCCATCACGGGCGGAGAGGCTGTCGTATCCGTCGCGATGCGGACAGGGAAGAAAGTCATCGCGGCAGGCCCGGGCAATCCCCCGGTCATCGTCGATGATACGGCGGAGATCAGCCGTGCCGCCAAGGACATCGTGGATGGCGCAAGCTATGACAATAATGTGCTCTGCGTTGCGGAAAAAGAAGTTTTCGCCTTGGATTCGATCTTCGATCGGTTGGTCAATGAGATGATCGGCCAAGGCTCTTACAAGATCACCGACGATGAACTAAGCAAGGTCGTGGCCACCGTATTCAACGTAAAGGACGGCATCTATACGATCAAGAGGGAATTCGTCGGTCGCGACGCCACATATATCCTTGACCGAGCCGGAGTCGACTACATCGGCAGACCCAGATTGGTCATAGCGGAAGTGGATAAGAACCATCCGTTCATTCAGATTGAAATGTTGATGCCGGTACTCGGAATGGTTCGTGTGTATTCATTCGATGAAGCGCTTGAAGCGGCTTACAACGCCGAGCATGGCAACAGGCATTCCGCCATGATTCATTCCACGAATATTCACAATATGTCCGCGGCGGCGGAGACGATGGACACGACAATTTTCGTCAAGAACGGCCCCTCTTATTCCGGTCTCGGTTTCGATGGCGAAGGATATGCTACGCTGACCATCGCGACGCCGACCGGCGAGGGACTCACGAGTGCCAAATCATTCACGCGCGCACGAAGATGTGTGATTCGCGGGGATTTCAGGTTTGTATAAAGCGGTTGCCGGTTATATGGGAGAGCAATGAGCAGCATAGTCGATAATGTAAAAAAAGCGGGAGTCATCGGCGCGGGAGGCGCGGGCTTTCCGACGCATGTAAAGATAAACGCCAAGGCCGAGTACGTCATCGGCAACGGCGCGGAGTGTGAGCCGCTTCTCCGGGTGGATCAACAGCTCATGGCGCTTCACGCGGACAAGGTGATCGCCGGGCTGAAGTACGTCATGGAAGCTACCGGGGCGAAGTACGGCGTGATTGCGCTCAAGGATCATTACCATGATGCGATCGACGCGCTCAAGGGACAGATTAAGGGCGAAAAGCATATCCGCCTTCACATAATGAGGAGCTATTATCCTGCCGGCGATGAGCAACAGATTGTGTATGAAGTGACCGGAAAAGTCGTCCCCACAGGGGGACTGCCGCTCGATGTGGGCGCGGTCATCTCAAACGTGAACACCCTGCTCAATATTGCGGAAGCGCAGAAAGGCAACCCGGTGACGGAGAAGTACGTGACGGTGGGCGGCGCGGTAAAGACCCCTATCACACTGAAGGTTCCCGTTGGGATTTCGGCGAGGGAATTGGTCGCCGCGGCGGGCGGCGTGACGGAAGAAGATGTCGTATACATACTGGGCGGCCCCTGCATGGGGCGTGTTGCGGCGGACATAGACATTCCGGTGACAAAGACGACCGGCGGGATTCTGGCCATTCCGGCAGATCATCCATTGCTCGCCAAAAAGAGCGGCGAGATGAATCTGCAGCTGATCAAGTCGGTGTGTTGCCAGTGTTCCATGTGTACGCAGATGTGCCCGAGGAATTCTCTGGGACTTCATGTGGAGCCGCACAAAGCGATGCGGAGCGTGGCGCAAGGCGTGGGACTGATTGAAGATGTAAACGGTGATTTTTCCTGTTGCGACTGCGGGATTTGCACCTATTACGCATGCAACTTTGGACTGAAACCATCGGCGGTCATGTCCCAACTGAAGAAGGAACTGACGTCTGCGGGCGTGAAAGCAAAAAAAGAAGTGTACGGTCCTGTGGACAGTGCGCTCGGTACGAAAAGACTTCCGGTCTCCAGAATGATTGCCCGTCTGGGCGTCGGAAAATATGATGTGGCGGCGCCGCTTCGTGAGGATGTATTCATTACCAAAGAGGTCAAGATTCCGCTGAAGATGCACATAGGCGCGCCATCTGTGCCGACGGTCAAAGAAGGCCTGCGGGTGAAAAAGGGCGACTTGATCGCGGATATTCCCGAGAAAGCGCTGGGTGCGGGAGTTCACGCGAGTATTGACGGGACTGTAGCCGAAGTTACAGATCGGTTTATTCGGATAAGCGCATAGATAAGGATAGGAACATGAGCAAACACGCACTTGGAATGATAGAGGTGGCAAGCATACCGGCGGGAATCGAAGCAGGGGACGCAATGATGAAAGCGGCCGATGTGGAACTCGTCTCAGCACATCCCGTATGTGCCGGAAAATATATAGTGGTCGTCACGGGTGAGGTCTCCGCGGTGAAATCGTCCGTGCAGACGGGCGAAGAATGCGCGGGAATGAAATTGGTGGACAGCGTCGTCATTCCCAATGTAGATGAACAGGTACCCGCGGCGATTGTGATGTGCAATGAAGTCGGCGAGGTCGGAGCAATCGGCTCCGTGGAATTATTCTCGCTGTGTGCCGCCGTAACAGCGGCTGATACAATAGTGAAAGCGGCGAATGTCAAATTGATCGAGGTACGGCTGGGCAGAGGTCTGGGCGGCAAAGCTTTCATCATATTGACAGGTGAAGTCGCTGCGGTGAATGCCGCAATTCGGGTCGCAAAGGCCCTTGACGAAGTGCAGGGATTGATGTCGGAGATCGTAGTGATACCTTCTCCTCATCCTGATATAGTAAACGCTTTAATGTAAACGGAGGTAAGAAAAATGGCAAAATTAGCATTAGGTTTGATTGAGACAAAAGGGCTCGTCGGCGCGATTGAAGCTGCGGATGCAATGGTGAAAGCCGCAAACGTAAAGCTGGTCGGCAAAGAGCAGATCGGCAGCGGACTCGTTACGGTAATGGTGCGCGGTGATGTCGGCGCGGTGAAAGCTGCGGTAGACGCGGGCGCGGCAGCGGCAAAATCTGTCGGAAATCTCTATGGCGTGCATGTGATTCCAAGCCCGGACGAGGGCGTGGAAGGCATTCTCCCCGCGGCTGTTACCAAGAAATAGCGCTTGAAGAACGTGGGAGTTGGGAGTGACTGAATGTATACCGGTAAAGTAGTCGGAAATGTAGTGGCCACGGTGAAGGATGCTTCGATAGAAGGGATTCCGTTGTTGTTGGTACAGAAAATCGAAAACGGAGTGCCAAAAGGCATCATCGTTGCGGCAGATTCCACGCGCCAAGCCGGGAAAGACGACTTCGTGTATCTGATCGGATCAAAGGAAGCGGCACGGATGTTCCGAAAAGGGAACACGCCGGTAGATGCGGCAATCGTGGGCTTCATTGACGATTACAACGAACCGGACAGACGGTAAGATTCACAGCGGGTCGGCGATCAATACGAACGATAATAAGTCAGTAATTCGATAAAGTAATCTAAATTTGAACGGAGGAAAACATGAGTAAATTAGCATTGGGATTGGTAGAAACAAAGGGTTTGGTCGGTGCGATCGAAGCGGCGGATGCTATGGTCAAGGCTGCGGACGTCACACTTACAGGCAAAGAGCAGATCGGCAGCGGACTCGTCACGGTAATGGTACGCGGTGATGTCGGTGCGGTCAAAGCTTCCGTAGATGCCGGCGCGGCGGCTGCAAAGAGAGTCGGAGAGCTTTACTCCGTACACGTTATTCCGAGTCCGCATGACGATATAGAAGGCATTTTGCCCAAGAAATAAAGAGCACCTACGGATAGAGGATAAGGAAACGCTATGAGATTAGCAACGGTAGTCGGCAATGTGGTATCGACCATCAAAGATGATAGCTTTCAAGGCTATAAGCTCATGATTGTGGAGTTCATAGACGAGAAAGGGGCGTCTAAGGGCGCTCGTCAGATCGCCTTTGACGCCGCAGATGCGGGAGTGGGCGATGTCGTTCTCGTCAATGTTGACGGGGGCGCGGCCAATATGTTGTTGGATAAAGATATCATTGCGGATTATACGATCTGCGGTGTCATAGATCACATCAGCTATGAGGGCAACGTGACGGAATATCTATAAAGTCGGAGCATCTTGGATGGCAGTGAAACGTAAAAGGAAACAGTAAAGTGGATATTGAAAAAATCATTCGGGAAGTAACCCGTCAGGTGGATCGGGCGGATTCGGCGAGCGGCGGAAGCAATTATAGCGTTCGCGGCATATCGTCCTTTAACGTGCCGGGCAAATTGGAGCATTCGCTCCTTGTCCCCGACCTCACGGCGAGCACCGTATCGGAGGCCGCCGCCGAGGCGCGCAGATATCAAATCGCCGCGCTCTGCGTACCGCCTTACTATGTCAGCTTGGCGAAGAATGCACTGCGAGGGTCGGGCGTAAATGTCTGTGCGGCGCTGGGCGTCCCAAACGCGCTTTTCTCCGCCGCAGCTCGTTTGGCCGATGCGAAGGACAGTCTCTTGAACGGAGCGGAAGAATTGGATGTTTCCATCAACGCGATGGCGATCAAGTCCGGCAACTATGAGGACGCGAAGCAGGATCTCTGCCGGATCGTCGACGCCGCTCGCGGAAAAGCCGCAGTCAAGGCCGCCGTAGAACTTGCCCTTTTCAATGAGGAGGAAAAAGTTCGGGTGCTGAATCTGGTGAAAGACTGCGGAGCGGAATACGTCAAAATACAGAATGTGGTTTCCGGAAAGGGTGCGGACACGGCGGATATCGCTTATGTGAAGCAAATTCTCGGAAATAATGTTAAGATTAAAATTGACGGCGGCGTGAAGACGCTTGCCGGAGCTGCCGCGCTGATCGATGGCGGAGCGGATCGAATCGGTCTGACGGCGACATTCAAGATCGCGCGGGGGATCGGATAAATGGAGTTACTGTTCAAGGATATGATCGGAACTGCTCACGTATGCAGTATATTGGAGGAATAAATAATATGGATATAGACAGCATAATAAAACAAGTGACCGCGGAACTTTGCGGCAAGCTCGACATCCCCGCGACAGGATCGCAGGACTTGGAATACAGCCCCGCTTCGCTCGCAAAGTACATCGACCACACGATACTTAAAGCGGACGCAAGTCTCAGCGATGTCACAAAGGTCTGTGACGAAGCGAAAAAATTCAATTTCGCGAGCGTTTGCGTGAATTCCGGATACATCAAGTTCGTGGCGGATTATCTGCAGGGCAGCGGCGCCACCCCTTGCTGCGTCGTCGGATTTCCGCTCGGTGCGATGATTCCCGAAGCCAAGGCGGACGAGACCGCGCGTTCCGTTGCGGACGGCGCAAAAGAAATCGATATGGTCGTCAATGTCGGAGCCATCAAGTCAGACGACTGGAAATTGGTGCTGAAAGACATCGAAGGCGTGGTGAATGCCGCGAAAGGCAGAGCCATCGTCAAGGTTATTATCGAAGCCTGCCTCCTCACCGACGAGGAAAAAGTCAAGGCTTGCGCGGTGAGTAAGCTCGCGGGCGCGCACTTCGTCAAGACATCCACAGGATTCTCAACCGGCGGCGCCACCGTGGAAGATGTCAAGCTCATGCGCGAGACGGTCGGCCCGGATATCGGCGTCAAGGCCTCCGGCGGTGTCAGAACATACGAAGATGCAGTCGCCATGATCAAAGCGGGCGCCACAAGACTCGGGACGAGCAACGGTTCGTCAATCGTCGCGGGACCCTCGACTGACGGCAACGGCGTTTCAAATTGTGTGAACTGCGGAGCATGCCGGAATGTTTGCCCGACAGGCAGGACTGCCATCATAAAGCAGTATTAAGATAGAAATTGCTGTTTGCGGCGGCTACCGGCATCCATTCTCGACTTACTTTACCACACACCCGGCTATCGCGAAATCTCAAGCCGACTGGCTATTGACATAATGCACTGAAAGTAGTATTTTAATTATGTGATAGAGATTTTGCTGATAATGTCTGTAGGTGTATGCGTTGTTTAGCTGAGGAATATGGGTTGAATCCGTTCAAAGGTATTACGATAAAAGAAGCCTGTTTTTCCGCGTTGCTGTATCTCATTCTCGTGAGTCTGTTGGCTCATCTTCTGCCGATGAGCTATGAGGCGATCGTATACGGTTTATCTGCGGCGGATATGGCGGCAGGCATCTTGGGAATTGCCGCATCCGTCAGTTTGGCGTTTTTGGCAATCGTCATATATATCCGGATGATTGCCGAAGACCGCCGGCACGGCGTCAAACCTTCCGGATTCGGAAATATAACCCTTAAACTGCTGATACTTCTCGCTATATATGTGCTCGCTGCCATCGGTATCAGCGCCGCAGCGGGATTTTGTACAGCCCTGATCTTCTCTGCGGCACAAGACTCTTTCGCACCCGGCGTCCTGAAAACGGTCGTCGACATTCTCATCCTTTTGCCTGCGCTCGCCGCCGCGCCGCTTTTATTGAACCTCGCGGCAGCCTTTATGACGACGCGCGCAAAATTCAGGGAACTGTTGGCTTCAGGATTCAAACCGGGCGGAAAAAGGTATTTGAAATATCTTATCCTATCGGTGGTTTTTTTCGCATTCACGCGTATCTCGCCGATCCTTATGGAATACCTCCCAAATAGGATCATAGCAAATATTGTAATGACAGTCATCACCGCGGCCTTGGTCGGAATCGCGATCCCTTGCGTATTTGGCATATACAGATCGACCGGACAATCGAGCGCACAAATCGGTATATCGAAATCGCGGGACGAGCGGAAAGGCGAGTGATCCGATGAAAAAACGAATTACAAGAAGAATCCTCGGCATTCTGCTGATCACCGCGCTCATAGCCCCGATGTTTACGACGCCTGCGGCAGTGTTGGCGGAGGACATGGCGAATGCGCCGCGGGCGACAGTCTTTGACCTCCCCGAAGAAAATACAGACCCCGAATATCCGCCTGCGCCGCCGGAGCCGGAGCTGCGGGAGCCGGAACTCTACGCGGAAGAAATAGCGGAACCGGAGGGCGAACTCGTCGACCTGACAGAGTATTCCAAGGTATATAAGACGGGAGAAACAACCTACGTCACGGAAGTGAGCGGCACAAAGCAGGCATATAAAGACGAAAAGAATCGAATCGTCCCGATAGACAACACCTTGGATGAAAAGGATCCGCTGTTTGGCGCCCCATATTTTGAGAACCGGGAAAACGACCTTACGGCGCAGTTCCCGTTCGAGATCAAGGACGGCAAGGGCGTCACGATCGAAAAGGACGGAAACTCTGTCGAGATGATCCCCATGTCCGGAGATTTCAGCCACCCTGTGGCGAAAGAAAATTCCGTACTGTACAACAATGCAGAGGACGGGATCGACTATCAGTATACGGTCATCGGCGATACCGTGAAGGAAGATATCATCCTGAACAGACAGGTAGACAAGGAACGGTACGACTTCGAGCTTAAAGCGAAGAACCTCACGCCCGTCTTAAACGAAACGGACAATACGGTTGAACTCTACGAAAAATCCGCCGAAATCCCGTTCTTCATTCTCTCGGCTCCGCAGATGACAGACGCCTCGGGCGAAGCGTCCACGGACATCAAAATCACCCTCGCGGAAACGGAAGGCAAACACATCGTCACCTTAATTCCGGACAAAGCGTGGTTATCCGATTTAAGCAGAGCCTACCCCGTCCGGATCGACCCGACCGTGGTGACGGTAGCTCTTACGAAGATGTCCATGGTCGGCGTTCAGCAAGACGGGCCGAATACGAACTTCAACAACGGATACCCTTACGCGGGCTACGACGACGGGATCGCGACCAAAAATCTCGAGCTGTTTGAGTCTATGCATATGATGACCCGCGCGTACATCGGACTCGACTATAGATTCCTCAAGGTGCCGAAAGACGCGAAAATCGACTCCGCGACGTTCAGCATCCATCACTACACCTCATACAGCGACGGAGCGACGCTTTTCGGACTGTATTTGGTTCAAAACGCATGGAATCCCGATACCATCACGTGGAACAGCCAGACAGGATATAACCATGAATTCATCGCATTGGCGTCCGCCAATGTGAATGCCGGATATATCTCGTGGGACGTAAGGGAGACCGTAAACAACTGGGTACAGGAGATCACGCCCAATCACGGCTTCGTCATCAAGGCGGAACCCGAGACTTCTCAGTGCGAGGTGTTCTCCAAGCGGGACGGCGAGCACCCGCCCACACTGCAGGTGACATGGTCGATCCCCGATCCCGTCGATCCCGACATGAATATCGACAACATCGAACTCAATCTGCGTCCCATTTCGGAGAAGAACATCGCGGGCAAACTCCTCTTTGACGGCATCTTCGCGGACGGCATCGCCAAGCCCGGATCGACTGTGGATTACAGGCTTTTGCCGGACGACATCGCCGGACAGACGAAGGCAAGCTACAAATATGAATATCCGAACAGCACCGCATTCAATGAAACCTATCCGAACGGTACGAAATATTTGGATAAATTGGCGAATTGGCAGACGGATCTCTTCTCCGGTCTCGACTTTGACAAGGCGTACAGATTCGGAGCCAAGGCTACCTACTTCGATGAAGATACGGATGTGACGAGCACGAGCGCGGAAGAGAAGTTGAGCGAGAAATTCCTGATCTACCGGGTCAAGCAGCGCGACACCTTCCCATATATCGCAAACTACTATGGCGTTCCCTTAAATACGATCATGCGGGACAATCGCGTGCAGGACGCCCTCGTCATCGATAACAATACGATCTTCATCAGGGACCCGAAGACGGAGGTTCCGTACAACCCGCCGCCCCTGAGCGAAGCGCAGATGCGAGCCATAGACCGCGCGCTGATCGGACGCGGCCTACACTGCGAATACGGCTTTGAACCCGTCAACTTGAATACGGGCAACTTCATCATGGAGCAGACGGACGCGACTATCCTTGATATCGAGGAAGATTTCAGCATCGAGCGGACATACAACAGCAAGGGCGAGAACTATCAGAGCATCTTCGGCAGAAGGTGGAACTTCAAATACGCGGAAAGCCTTTCGGGGATGGAAGACGGGCGCATCGCGTATTTCGCGGGAGACGGCAAGACGCTGTTCTTCACGCCAAACGGGCAAGGCGGGTATGACGGCCCCGCAGGATATTTCTATGATCTAAAGAAGATCGCGTACGAAACGGTCATCGAAGGGGAAAACGTCACGCTCTACCGCTACGAGATACACGAAGCGGGCGGCGCCTACCGGAAGTTTAATGCGTGGGGACTGCTTACGGATGTCTATACAGCCACCGGACTTGGGACGCAGATCTCCTATGACGAGAACTATAACATCAGGGAGATAACGTCCCCCACGGGCAAGAAATACGGATTTTCTGCGGACAGCGCAGGACGCGTCTCGGCCATCACGCTTCCGGACGGCGGCATCCTGGAGTACAACTACGACGAAGCCGGAAATCTGACGGGCTTTACGGACGCGATGGGAAATACCGTGCGCTACGAATACGACGCGAGCGGCCTCATGACCGCATCCTATGATCAAAACGGCAACCGGACGGTGAAGAACGTCTATGACGGGAGCGGCAGGGTCACAGAGCAATACGACGCGAAAGACGCAAAGATCACATTCAGCTACACGGAAAACGGCACGACCACGACCGACGCGAACGGCAATGTGACCAAATATACCTACGACAGCAACCTGCGGACGACGAAGATCGAATATCCGGACGGGGAGGTCATCGAGAAGGCCTACGGCCCGAACAATACGCTCCTCCGCGAAGATGATATCACCTACACGTACGACGCAAAGGGCAACCGACTGACGGAGACGAGGGTCGCGGACGGCAGGACAAAACACTATGAATACGACGCTAAATGCCTGCCGATCCGGATCACGGACTTTGACGGACAGGTGACGCTTTTAGAATACAGCGGGTCGGGCGACCTCATAAAGACGACGAGAGCGGACGGAAAATATGAAACCTACGAATACGATGCCTACCACCGGCTGACCGCATACACGGACGTCGGCGGGGGACGAACCGTCTACACCTACGCGGGCGCGGCAGTCGCGAGCGTCACGAACCCGAACGGAGAGACGACGAGTTACGGCTATGACGCGATGAACCGGCTTGTTTCCGTAAAAGATCCGCTCGGCGGCATCTCCCGCATCATCTACGACAAAAACGGCAAGGCGACGGGCAGGCAGGGCGAGAACGGAAACTTGACGAGCTATGTGCTCGACAAAGCGGGCAACGCACTCACGACGACCGATCCGCGCGGCTACAAGACGAGCGCGGTTTTAGACAAGACGTACAATGTCGTGAAGGTGACGGATCCTAAGGGAGGGGCGCTCTCTTTCGCCTATGACAAAAATGGCAACAAACGAACAGAAACGGACGCGCTCGGGCGCACCTCATATTTCGAATATGACTCAAGGAACAGGCTCATTAAGGAGACGGCCGCAGGTGGCGGCATCACGAAATACACATATGACAAAAAAGGTAGGCTGACAAAGCAGGAAGACGCCGAAGGCGCAATCACGCAGATCATCTACGATGAGGCGCTGGATCTGCCCATCAAGGAGATAGACGCCCTCGGAGCCGAAACCATATATGAATACGACGCGGCAGGACAACTCACGAAGGTGACGAACCCGGACGGAACCTCCGTAAGCTATACCTACAACGAAGCGAGGAAACCCTCCCTCATCATCGATGAGACGGGGAAGACGACACGAATCTCCTACGCGGGGAAGGATAAAGCGGTCGCCCTCACGGAGAACGATGTGCGGCATTACGCCCTCGAGTACGACGCGGCGGGCAATCTCATCCGGAAAACCGATCCCATGGGCGGCGTATTCACCTACGAATACGACGCTGCGGGGCGCATCGTCACAGAGACCGACGAGTCGGGCCGGCGAACGGAATACGCGTATGATGCGGCGGGCCGGCTTACGAAGGTGACCGACGCCCTCGGCCACGCCACCGAAATGACGTACGATGGGAACGGCAATGTCACGGAGATCACGGATGCCAAAGGGAACACCACAGCCTATACCTACGATGCATTAAATCTCGTGATTTCAGCGATAGACGCGGAAGGCGGCATCACGAACTACACCTACGACGCTGCGGAGAATCCGCTCACCGTCACGGATCCGCTCAAAGGCGTGCGCTCCTTCGCTTACAATATACTGAACCTGCCGGAGCGCATCACCGATGAAAACGGCGACGCGACCCTCATGGAGTACAGCCCCCTCGGGAATAACACGAAGATCACGCTGCCAAACGGCACGGATGCCGAAATGGAGTACGACCTCCTCGGCAGGCTCATCAAGGAGACCGATCCCGCAGGCGTCATCACGGAATACGTCTATGACGCCATGGGCAGAGTGCTGAGCGAGAAAAACAGCGCAGGCGGCTTGCTCCTGTATGATTATGATAATTTTGGGAGACTCATCAAGATCACGGACGAACTCGGCCGAACGGAGACGAACACCTACGACGCCTTCTCGCAGATCGTCGAAAAGAAGGATACGGGCAACACGCTGACGAAATACGCCTACGACCTTTTGGGGCGCGGCATATCCGAAACCCGCGCGGACGGTGCCTCGTCCTCAGCTGCCTACGACCCCGTCGGCAACCTGATCTCCGAAAAGCAGCCGAACGGCGGCATCTACACCTACACCTACGATGCCGCAAACAACCCAACCTCCGTGCAGGATCCGCTCGGCCATGTGACCGCATACGAATATGATGAGGTATATAACCTGACGGGAATCACGGACGCGAAGGAGACAAAAACGTCCTACGCCTACGACAAGCTCGGCAGGCTCACGGAGGAAACAAACGCCCTCGGTGACGTGACAGCTTACCAATATGACGCCCTGTCTCGGCAGATCGCCCGTACCTCCCCCGAAGGCGGCATGACGGAATACCGGTACGATCCGGCAGGGAATCTGACGAAGATCAAAGATCCGGTAGGCAACATAACGGAATACATCTACGACGAACTGGAAAGTCCCATCCGCGAGATATCGCCGAAAGGCGGCGTCACGGAATATGAATACGACGCGCACGGTTATCTGACGAAGGAGACGGACCCCGAAGGCGGCGTGACGAAGTACAACGTCAGAGCGGACGGACTGACGGAGAAGATCACCCTGCCAAACGGCGGCATCTATACCTACGCCTACGATGCGGCCGGCAGGATCACGGAGATCATAGCGCCCGAAGGCCTGACGCGCACCTTCGCCTACGACAAGAACGGTAACCTCGCGGAGGAAACGGACAATCTCGGGCGGACGATCTCCTACAGCTACGACATCATGCACAACCTGACGAACGCGGTAAACCCGCTCGGCATCGAAACCGCGCTCTCTTATGACGTATCGGGAAATCTGACCTCCTTGCTCACAGCGGACGGAGCCGAAACAAACTTCGCTTATGACCTCATGGGCAGACAGACGGCGGCGCGGGACGCGGAAGGCAAGGAGACGACCCGGACGTATGACCCGCTCGGCAATCTGACCGGCGTGACAGAACCGGCAGAGCGGACGACGCTCTACAGCTATGACAAGATCGGCAACCTCACGGACATCACCGACCCGATGGACTACCGGACCTCCTACAGCTTCGACGGCGACAGCCGCCTCATAAGTCAGACCGACGCGATGGAAAACAGCATCCTTATGGACTATGACCCCGCCGGCAGGCTGATCAAACAGACAGATCCGCTGAATTACACCGTGCTGCTTTCTTACGACGCCGACGGCAACATCACGAAGCTCACAAACCCGCTCGGCGCAGAGACGAAGTACACCTACGACAAGGTAGGCAACCTCACCTCCGTCAAAGACCCGATGCAGCGACTTACGGAATACAGCTATGACAAGATGGGCAATCTGACAGAGCTGACCGACGCCGACGGAAAGAAGACCGCATATACCTACGACCTCGAGGGCAATGTGACCTCCGTCACGGATCCAACCGGCAAGATCAAAGCCTTCGAATACGACATGGCCGGCCGCCTCAGCAAAGCTACCGATCCGGGAGGTAAGTCCGTCGCCTATGACTACGACAAGCTGAACGCGCTCGTATCAAAGGCATATTCGGACGAAGAGAGCGCGAATGTCCTATACGCCTATGACGAGATGGGCCGCCGCGTCAGCATGACGGACGGGAGCGGAGCCTCCGCCTACGAATACGATATTTTGGGGCGCGTGAGCAAGGTGACCGACGCGAAGGGACGCGAGATCGGCTACGCGTACAACGAAGCGGATCTGCTCTCGAAGATCACCTATCCCGACGGCCGAAGCGTACTCTACGGCTACGACAAAAACGACAGGCTGACCTCCGTCACGGACGAGCTCGGAACGACGAGCTACGAGTTTGATCCACTCGGCCGCGTTACGGGCATATCGAGACCCGGCGGCACCGCCACCGCCTATAGCTACGACGAGAACGGCAACCTCACGGACATCGCCAATACCGACGCCGGCGGCAAAGTGATCTCGTCCTTCGCCTACGAATACGACGGACAGGGCTACATCGTAACGGAAACCGCAAAAGACGCGAAGGAGGATGCGGTGCGGCATTTCGAATACAACGCCGCAGGTGAGCTCACCGTCTTTGCGGAGCGGACCGGTAGCGGCTCCGTGCGCTATGCGTACGCCTACGACGATTCGGGAAACAGGATCAAGCAGGCGCGCACGGGCAGCGGCGCAAACGAAGTCATCACCTACGAATACGACGAAGCAAACAGGCTCATAAAAGAGGACAGCTCCCTCGCAGGGCAGACCGCCTACCGCTACGACGAAAACGGCAACGTGACCTCCAAGGACGGCGCAGAGCAGTCCTTC
This sequence comes from Eubacteriales Family XIII. Incertae Sedis bacterium, assembly GCA_031274195.1. Taxonomy (GTDB): domain Bacteria; phylum Bacillota; class Clostridia; order Peptostreptococcales; family Anaerovoracaceae; genus JAISGB01. The sequence goes on along the minus strand of JAISQM010000123.1, from coordinate 12,503 downwards.
TCCTACGAATACACCGTCGAAAACCGCCTGAAAGCCGTGCGGGAAGGCGGAAGCCTGCTCATGGCCGCAGCCTATGACGGAGACGGCAACCGCATCTTCCGGGTGAGCCGAAAGAGCATAATCTATGACAGCTCCGCCAAAGCAGAGACCTCCGCGCTTGCTGACTCAGAGGACAGCGGCGAAGGCATCGCCACCGAAAAAGAGCCAAAGCGGAAGTCCTTCTTCAACGTATTTAGGGACCTGTTCTCCTACGGATTCTGGACGAACGCCCACACGCAGGTGCGCATCCTCACCATCGCAAACACCGAACTCGACGAGAGCATCGAAGGCCGGATCTTCGGCTTCTGGCACAAGCAGAGCGCAGACACGACATACGACGCATCCGACACAGGTGCCGTAGAATCTCTGTCCCTACCTGAAAGCGAAACCTTGGAGATCACCTCCGGCATCCTCATCCCCGAAGAACCTACCGGCGCCGCGGACGGCTACATCTACGAGCTGACCTACTACGTCAACGACGTCAACCGAGAGAACGCCGAGGTCCTGCAGGAATACGGAGGCTCCGGCAAACTGACCGAGACCTACACCTACGGCATAGACCGCCTCACGAACGACAGCGAAGGCGCCGCGGATAGCAGCTACTACCTCTACGACGGCAGAGGCTCCGTATCGGACATCGTAACGAACTCCGCGGGCATCCTCGCAAGCTACACCTACGGCCCGTTCGGCGAAGCCCGCGCAGGCATCCCCGCCGAGGAGACCATCTACGGCTACAACGGCGAGGAATACAACCCCCTCACAGGCCTGCAATATCTGCGCGCCCGCTACTTCGACACAGAATCGGGCCGCTTCACCGCCGAGGACACCTACGAAGGCAGCATCGGAGACCCGCTCTCCCACAACAAATACGCCTACACGAAGAACAACCCCGTAAACTACACCGACCCGAGCGGACACCTGCCCAAATTCTTAGAGACGGCAGTGAACGGAATCAAGAAAGCCGCAAACTGGGTAAACGACAAGGTGATCAAGCCCGTAGCAAGCGCGGTGAATAAGTATGTCGTGCAACCCGTCAAGAGCGCCGTATCAGCCGGCGTCAAGGCGGTTAAAAACAGCCCTGTAGGTAAGGTTGTGGCGGAGAAATATGACCAAGCCAAGACCTATGTGAAACAAACGTATACCGCAACAAAATCCTACGTCAAACAAAAGGCGGAGGAGATCACGGCAAAGGTCAATAAGTTTGTCTGCAGCACGAAAGAGCGGATCGGAACCTTCATCGAAGAACACAAGCAGGTGCTGAAGGTGGTCGCTGCCGTCGCCGTGATAGCCGTCCTTGCCGTTGCGACAGTCGCCACGGGCGGCGTCGTCGGAGCGGTAGCGGCAGGCGCACTCGCGGGAGCGCTGATCGGCGGTGGTTCCGGCGCGGTGATCGGCGGCATCGCGAGCAAGGCCACGGGCGGCAGCTTCGCCGACGGCGCTGTAGACGGCTTCTTCTGGGGAACGATCGGCGGAGCGGTGAGCGGAGGCGTTGGCGGCGCGTTCAGCGGAGCGGCGAGCGGCACCACAGGTGCCATGTCCGGCATCGTCGGCTCCACAGCCGGTCGCAGCGTGATCGAGAGCGCGGTGGATACAAGCGTCGGTGTCGCGCAGACACTCTCCGGCGGCGGCGCAGTGACAGCCGGAAGCCTCGCCGCAGACTTCGGCACCAACCTGCTGATGGAAACAGCAACCGGCGGCGCAGCCACGCCCGGGACAGGGAAACAGGTAAAGAATGCGGTGGAGGACAGTGTACGAAAAGAAGCGAAAAGTAGTTCTCAATTTATCAATGAAAATGTTCATCCAAGCTTCCGAAGAAATGTTAGTGAGGCATTTGAAGATGATGTAATGGTATCGGTTTTAGAAGATGATAAAATTGCTTATAGATATTATGGAGGGGATTCGAATGAAAAAAGTTATTGGTATACTCCAAATATGACATCAAATCCGGTAGCTGATCTTGCATTACCCATTGGGAATTCATACGATAATGTTGAGAAAGTAATTATTCCCAAGGGTACTGAAATTTTAGAAGGAACAGTTGCTCCAAATTTCGGACAAAAAGGTGGCGCTATTCAGTATTATGTGCCAGATCCTTCGGTAATAAAAAAAGTGGGGTAATCTTATGGAACAGTTTAAGGCTAAATTGCTTCAATGTGTCAAGTTGTGTGAACAAGAGATATCGTTGAGAAAAAGTGGAATAGATGGCGAGGCTACAACAAGTCAATTAGAAACGATAGTCTTGCCAGAATTAAAAAATATTTTATTAAAAATAGAAACAAATAGCATCCCTTTGCAGAAGGACAGATATTTGTGTTCATTCGCGTATGCATTTAAAGTATGGGGATGGGATATGCAAAATCCGTCGCGATTATTTATTGTTTTAACAGAACTGAATAATGAATATAAAGAACTTTAGTAAATGATAGTAAATGCTATGATAAGAAAGAGGGTGCAATGAAGCATTGGGATGGGAATTGAAATACTTAGAAGCACATGGATACGAATATGACTCAAAAACAATGATTGCAACTATTCGATAGAATCGAAGATGCTGTTTTATGCCGAATTGATACCGCTATATGGCGGAGGAATGGAGAAAAAATGTTAGAGAAAATCAATATTGACACAGTGCGCGTTTGGGCAAACAATTTATTTAAACAAAAAAAAGTAGCACAAGCTATACAGATAAAGAACTTGTATTTGCGCTCTACGATGCTATTATTGTAAAATTCGAATTAAATGAAAATAAATCGATTAAAGCGGGAGTTATAGTGGGAAAATCATATATGATCACCACAGTTTTAGGAGAGGATCTGTCGTCAATCTCAAATAAAGATTCTTTGCTCGTCGCTTTGAATACAATTGACCGATACTGTAATCTGATATTGCCGGACAAGTATTTAAAAGCATATCTGGGTTCGTTGGCATTGACTTGAGTATAGACGAAATTGCGGAGGCTATCGGAATGGAAAAATTGAACATAACCCAAATATATAACTGGGCAGTGGATGTATATGGCGGAAGGATGAGATATCCTCAAATAGATCAGACGAAGCAGGATCTAGAGTTCGTATTATATGATGCGATTGTAGTCAGTTGCGGTGTTGAAGAACGGTATGGTATCTTTGAAGCAGGGATCAGGTTAGCAGAACTCCATGTGATTCTTTATGTTTTTAAAGAGAGTATCGCAATTGATGATGATAGAGACTCCATCATAAAATCCTTTCATACCATCGATAAATATTGTCGGCATAGATTGCCGGATAAATATTTAAAGGCTTATGATGAAGCATACCTGTGCAAATAACATGAAAGGATTTCATAATTATAGTGAATGCAAGGAAAGGAGGATGCCGTGAGCACGAAAGTAAAAATCGGGATATTCGCTACGATATTACTCCTCATCGCCGGATTCACGGCGTTCGGTCTCGCCCGCGGCCTGTTCGAGTCCTTCGGCTTCTATGCCGACCGGGACGGCTACCACGAGGACATCGAGGACGGCAACGGCGGGATCTATTCCGGCGACTTCAAGGACGGGCAGTATCACGGTGAAGGCAAGCTGATCGCCGCCGACGGTACCACCTACACCGGCGGTTGGAACGCCGGCCAATACGACGGACAAGGCATACTCGCAGACAGCGAAGGCAATCGCTATGAAGGGCAGTGGAGCGACGGCAAAAAGCAAGGCAAAGGCATATACACCTTCGCTGACGGCTCCGTCTATGACGGGGATTTCAAAGACGATAAACGCGACGGACACGGCACATACACCTCCGTTCAAGGGTGGACGTACACCGGCGAATGGACGGAAAACAAGAAACACGGACAGGGAGAGCTGAAAGATGCGGATGGAAGCGTATATACAGGAGAATGGGCGAATGACCTCCGTAGCGGCTATGGAGAGTTTGTAAGCGCGGACGGTTGGATATACAAAGGCGACTTTAAAAACGACATCAAAGAAGGGCAAGGCGTCTATACCCACGCAAACGGCTCCGTCTACAGCGGTAGTTGGCACAACAATCTGGAGAACGGCATCGGCACATACAAAGACGCCTCGGGTTGGACATATACCGGCAGCTTCAAAGACGGCGCAAGACAGGGAAGCGGAAAGATCACCTATACGGACGGTACATACTATATCGGAAGTTGGCAGGACGGAATCAAGAGCGGTCCGGGAGAACAGACCTACTTGGACGCCAAAGGCAACTACGCCGGCACATACACAGGCGCATTCGCAAACAACCTGCGCAACGGCCAAGGCACCTTCACCTATGCATCCGGCTACGTGATCACCGGCCCATGGACAGACGACAACTTCGCAGGTGAGGTATAATGATTGCGCAGAGAGGCGGTTAGCAGTAGCCAATGCCCGCCGCAGGTCTCCCCGCCGGACAGTAACACCGTAGTTTCTCTTTTAGGAGCGAGTTAGACATTGTATGGGCGCAATCTAACAATGACTGTATAATATAGGCGAGTTATCTCCGATAACAAGCTATCGCTTAATGACGCATGCCGCCGACAGCAAGCGGCGCGCACCTTGAAAACCGCATACTGTACAACACTTTCGAATGTTAAACTGTCTCAAATAGACATTTCCTGCGGGTGCGCTTTCACATCCCTGACGGGGTTGCGGGGACGCCCCCGCAGAGGGGGTAGGGCAAGACGCGCGAAGCGTGGCTTGAACGTAGGGGGAGACTTCCCCCACCAAAACCCTCGGGTGGTCGCTTCACCGACGGCGCCGCCGACGGTACCACCTACACCGACATACACCAATACACCGATGATTTTATCACCTTTACCCAAAATCGTTGCCATAAGCGCGACAAAATGGTAAAATGATTAACATCACAATTTTACGGAGGTAGACGATGGGTGAATGGAAGGGGCTTTCCCGGGAACAACTCTCGGCATTGCTTGATGAGAATAAGAAGACTTACGATGAGATAAAAAGCAAGGGACTGCGATTGGATCTCTCGAGGGGCAAGCCGTCGCCCGACGTGCTTGATCTGTCCAATGGATTGCTCGGCGCGTTGGACTCGTATTATGCGGAGGACGGCACGGATGTGCGAAACTACGGCGTTCCCACCGGACTGCCCGAATGCAAGCGGCTCTTTTCCGAATTGCTCGGCATATCGCCGGACAGCATGATCGTCGGGGGCAACAGCAGCTTGAGCCACATGTACAACGTATTTTCCACTTTGTATCTCTTCGGGCCGCCGGGGCATGAGCCTTGGGGGCGGCGAGAGAAAGTGAAGATACTCTGCCCCTGTCCGGGGTATGATAGGCATTTTGGTGTTTCGGGGGATTTCGGCGCGGAGATGATCGCCGTACCCATGACCGAGAACGGACCCGATATGGATGCGGTAGAGGCGTTGGTCGCGAGCGACGAATCCGTGAAGGGCATCTGGTGTGTGCCGCTGTACTCAAATCCCGAGGGCGTGGTGTATAGCGACGACACCGTCAAGCGGCTCGCATCCATGCGGACGGCGGCGCCGGATTTTCGTATCTTTTGGGATAACGCCTACGGCGTGCACCATGTGTTTGATGAGCATAAGATCGCCGACATCATGAAACTGTCCGCGGCGGCCGGCAACGCGGAGCGCGTCTATTACTTCTTTTCCACATCGAAAGTGACTTTCCCCGGCGGTGGCATCGGACTCTTTGCCTCCGGGCCGGAAAATATCAAACAGATGACCGCGCACATCACAACGAAGACCATCGGCTACGATAAGATCATTCAGCTTCGCACGGTTAAATTCTTCGGGGATGCCAACGGTGTCAGAACCCATATGCGAAAAATAGGAGACGTGTTGCGTCCAAAATTTGAACTGACCCTTTCCGCGCTCGAGCGGGATTTCGCCGGTACGGGCTTGGTTCGCTGTACGCCGCCCAAAGGCGGGTATTTTGTTTCGATCGATACGCTGAACGGCTGCGCAAAGCGGGTGGTCCGGCTGGCGGAAGAAGCGGGCACCGCACTCACGGAAGCGGGCGCCACCTATCCGTACAAGAAAGACCCAAACGACAGCAACATCCGCATCGCCCCCACCTATCCGAGCTTGGAAGAACTCCGGCAGACGATGGAGCTATTGAGCCTGTGCATCAAGATCGCCTCCGCCGAAAAGCTGCTGGCCGCGTGCGAGTAGAAATGTCCCCACGCCTTTAGTCATCCTTGAAATAGTTCGCGGGAATTTGCAAATTTCACCAAATCGCAAATTTGCGATTGAAAAGAAGCGCGTTTTCTGGTATGGTAGTTAGGAAGCGCGCAATTGATATACGACGCGCGGGCGTAGTTCAATGGCAGAACACCAGCTTCCCAAGCTGGTAGCGAGGGTTCGATTCCCTTCGCCCGCTCCAATACAAAATTTAATGTACGTTATTGTGAGCCGCGCTACGGCGCAGTTGCAAACCCGCGGCGAATAGGACATATTTATGGATTCACGCAAGTATTCTGTTTCCGCGAACATTATAATCATCGCGACCATCGTCGGGTTGCTGTTCTTCGGCGATATCATTTTGTTTGCGTTGGCATATGGAGCACTGTTCATATTCATGACCGCTCGAATGTTGGCGACACCGGCGAAAAAGAGCATCAAAACCTATCTGTTCATCACGCTTTTGATGATCATGCTCGTGCAGATTGCGGCAGACATATTGGTCGTGTGCCCCGCAAATGCTTCCATGGGCTTCTCCGTTTATGGCAGACGGGGAATCGGCGTGATCCTGCTTCTGCTTCCCTTTGTGATGAATCGCTACATCAGCATCGGCCAGTATTCCTCATTCTATCTGCCGTCCATGCAGGAAGCGGCGACCATCAGCTTTACGGAGTTGAAGACTTACCGGGACGACATTCGTCTCGCTATCGCGAAGGTAGACCACGCGAGAAAGAGCCTCTCGCCGGAAAATATGAAGTACCTCATCAGCGAGTTGCCCCGCCACGATTTCTTTCGCTATATCAACAACGGCAGTCTTACGCCCGAATATTTCACGAAGGCATACGCAAGCCTCAGCGACCCGTACATCTACATCGTGATTTCCAACACGGGGAGCGTAGCCAACGAGATGGTCTCCGTCGTTACGCAAAAACAGTTCAACCACGCATCGCTCGCCTTCGACAGCGAGCTCGATACGATCATCAGCTACAACGGCGGAGAGCGCGTCTATCCGCCGGGTCTGAACCGCGAAATGATCGACTCCTTAAACAAAAAGCAGGACTCGTCCATTCTCGTATACAGATTATCCTGCACCGAAGGGCAGAAAAGACTCATCATTAAAAAGGTGGAGGAAATCAACAGGGAAGGCAATGCCTATAACATGCTGGGTCTGGTTCTCAAATACTCGCACAAGCCGAACATCATGTTTTGCTCGCAGTTCGTCTACCGAATGCTGCGGATATCCGGCCTCGCCTACTTCAACAAGGACAACGGCAAGGTGCGTCCCACAGATCTCATCGAACTGGACTACTATAAGAAACTCCAATTTGTCTACGAGTTGCGGCTGTCAAATGGGGTGGGTAATTCCGCTAAATTTCCGATAAATCCCAAAGTTTCACGGCCGCTTCCGTGAACAGATCCCAGAAATAGCTGAATTGCTCGGGGGAAATCGGCGCGTTGTTCTCCACCAGACAACTCTTTATATATACCACATCGGCGAGACTGAACGCCACCGGGCCGTAAGAATCGGCGTTGAAGTCGGCGCAGAGCAATGCGGCGGCAATCTCTCCTTCGGATACTGCGACCGGCGCCATAACAACCAGAATGTATTTGCCCTCACCGTTCGTGTCGCCGGGAAGATATCTTACGCGTGTATCAAAAACGCTGATGTCCTCCATGTCGTCTGCTTTGCCCTCGGCGGACATTCCCGTCTCGATGTGCGGTGAAGTTTCCCGCAATCGCGCGGAGATATACGCCTCTCCATCATCGAGAAGTATGATGTCATTTTCAATGCCCATGTCTTGCATCAACTCGGAAAGTCCGTTCAACTTGGGTATAATCATATCCAACGATGGGGCGCTTTGTTCTAATTGTTCTGCCATATTCTGCTCCTTCCATTGTAAGCTCAACCTGTGTATTATCGTTTCTTCCGCAGCGTCGGGGTTTTCTCGCAGAATGTGGCGTATCATGCGCAGACCCGCCTCGCTGCCGGCCGCCACCCATAGTTTTCCGCTTTCCTCGCGGATGGTGCGTTCCCAATCACACAGCGCGTTCAAGGCGGCCGCAATCAGCGCGCCCAAGCCGCGCGAATACGCGGGTTCGCTGTACAATCCGTTGATATACGGCTCGCCGCTCGGCAGAAGCGTGCAGACGATGCTCTGACACACCATTCCCTTGTCTACGCACACCAAGGTTGCGTCCGGGATTGGAGTCCCGATGGCACCTCGCTCCAAATTCAAAGGGTCGGCAAAGGGCGGAATGTTGTGAGGCCACATGAGATCACGTCCGCCCGCGGGCAAATCGCTGAACATCATAATTTTACCCGAGGACGAAAACTTCCTCTTAAGGAAATCACTCTCGCGCACAGCGTCCATGTCGATTGCGAATAAGGTCTCGCCGTCGTCGTCGTAACGGAAGCCTTTCCTTAGCAACCACGCTTCGGTTTCCTTTTGGGTCGGATAGACGCAGTCTGCAAGGACGCGTTGATCATTTTTCTCCGCCAAGGCCGTCAACGCGTTTAGCATTTTGGTTCCGCCTCCTCGCAGGCGCACCGACTCATCCACAAATATAGAACGAATGAGTATGCCCGCCTCCGTCAATTCGGACACCAACGCGCCCGCGGCGAAACCTTCCCCCGTCAGAATTCCAAGCCCGATCCAATCATCTCCCGGCAGTTTGTCGAAATATTCTTCCTGTATATACGGCCGAAACGCCAATCCGTTTTCCGGACCTATGTGGAGCAATTTGAATGTGTTCATCTTAAGTGTTCATCTTTCCGCATTCAGCTTGCACTCAGTGCAAAATGGCCAAACTTCTCCATGAAATCGTTCAGCTCTATAAGGAATATTCCTCTGTCGTCTGTTTGTTGCATTTCGCTCGAAAATTCGTCTTTCTTCCGGAAATACTCCATGCTTCCGGATCCCCAAGGATTTTTCACCCTGATAAAACGATTACCGTCTTTAATCTCAGTCCCGAGAATCGTGTAGGCGTGTCGCTCCACGATACCGGCGTGCAAATGCTCGGAATTCAACCCGCCGGCACCGGCCACATCTTCAGGAACATAAGTCTTTGATGAGGCGGTCACTAATTTTCCGGACTTCAGGGCATCCTCAATCTCTTGATAGCGTTCCTCTGCGTTCGCGCTGTATATTCCGCTGAAGGCCTTATAGATTTTTGGAATGGTAGCATTATCCCATTTTTCGAGCTTTCTGATCAGCCTGACTTTTATGATGTTCCTTTCTTCTTCGGTGAAAAGCGGAGACGGAAGCGCTTTGTCGAAATCAGTGGCGGCTAATCTTTCCTGCACCTCCTCCCATCTTGGCAGGCCGCTCATGTAATGTACGGTCTTTTTTGTCTTTTTGTGTTTGCCCTTGCCTTCATGGCCGATCTTGAGACTCCCCAGCAACGCTTCCACAGCGTTTCGCTGTGCGGAAATCTTTTCATCGTCTGCAGTAACGGGCTTTTCGTCTGTAGTAACGGGCTTTTCGTCTGCAGTAACGGGCTTTTTTATACCTAACAGCTTGCGGCGAAAAGCATTGCGGCGGATGACCTCGTATCTGCGCTCCAGCTCTTCCACAGTGTTTTGCATTATCTGAATCAGCTCAGCATCGGCCGTAGGCTTATTTATTTCTTGGAACACATCTCGACGATCTTTAAGCTCGTCGCGTAATGCTTTCAACGCTGCGTGATTTTCCTCCTCTTTCATGTGTCGAAATTCCATGTCGGAGAAGAAAGATTCCGCAAAACGTTTCATAAATTGTTCGGAAGTTTGTTCCGACGGCGGGGCGGTGTCGCCGTGGATATCATTTCTCTTATATTCCTGTCCCGTCATCACATAGATGAAGTCATAGGCATGACCGCCGTCGATATCTTTGTAAGCGACCTCTCTATCAGCGGGGTCAGGCATTTTTTTGCCACGGTTATTCTTTTTATTCATACCTGATGCCGTATAGGCTCGCTCAAGCATCTGCACCCATAGAGACTCCTTTGCGTACTGACTGACTCTGGGAACTTTCTTGTCGACAGTTACATAGACAGTTTCGGATGATTCGGTGCGGGTGTCCGCGTCTGTATATTTGTTGTAGAAGCGAACCGTTACGGTGCCGTTCTTGTTGTCTTTCATGGCTTGTCGGATGAGCATCGGGTCTCGATTTACAATAGACGCCAAGCCGGCCAACAGAAAACAGTCCCCGAGAGTACCCTGCCGGATGTCGGAAATCGAGGGCGCGTGCGGAAACAGGGGCTCTTTCGTGGCGTCGCGCAACCATATGGAGACAGGTTTCGGGACACATTGTTTTTTGTCTACGGATATAGGATTTCCATTGTTGTAAAACCTCACATTCTCATCCGTCGTTTGGGACGGGATCTGGAGGAGTCCGTCCATCTCGATTCCAAACCATAGGGAATAAGTTTTGGCGAGGTTCCTCTCCGCTTCGGACGTTTTTTCGTCCGCCGAGTACTTTTCCAGAGAGGCGCGTATTTTAATAGCCAACTCGTTTTCTCGTTTGAGCAATTTGGAGTCATGCGATGTCGCGTCAATGTTGCTGTACTCTATGATATCGTTTAATATGTTGGTGAATGTGCGGCTCAAATGAGATGCCGTTAAATGCACCTTGGCGTCTTCAAGCAATTGTGTTTTTGTGACGAGGCGGACGACATCCGAACGCGTACCGCTTATGTCTTTCCGATTTACGGTCGTGCTATCCACCCTGGATTTTTTTCGCGATTTCTTGTCCGGCGCTGGAGCGAAGACAGGCGGCGCCTGCATACTTAGGGGGCGGATTTCGGTTTCCTGCCATTGAGGCTGCCGTTTCATGGTGGCGGATGCGGCGGCAGTTTGTTCCAAAGGCGCCGATAACGTACTTAACGGCGCTTCCTCTGTAAGCGGTTTGGTCGTTTCGAAATAGGCCTGCCGGTTCGTCTCTTCGTGCGTTTGTGTGTCCATCGATACACCTCCCAAATAATCTTTCGTGCAAGGACTGAACAACGCGCAGCTCCTGCACATCCTAAGATTATTCACTATACGACATATTTTATTCTTCGATTAACAATAACTCATATGCACAAAAATGTCAATGACCGCCCTGTTTTGAATCCCGCGAGGATGTCTCTTTCAGGAGGTCTCTGATTTCCATGAGGACATCTGTTTCGGTGGGAGGCGGTGTTTCGATCTTCGGCTTTCGGATGCGGTTGATGACCTTGACCATGACGAATATGGACAGGGCGATGACGAAAAAGTTGACCACGGTTTGAATGAAGTTGCCGTACATGATATAGGAGTCTTCGCCGAACGAGATCTTCATCTGCGAGAAATCTTTACCCGCTGTGAGAAAGCCAACGATGGGCATGATGAGATCGTTCACGAAAGAATTGACGATGGCGCCGAAGGCCGAGCCGATCACGATACCCACGGCCATGTCCATGACGTTGCCGCGCAGGGCAAATTGTTTGAATTCGTCGACGACACGTTTTCTTTTTCGGATGAGGTTTTTTGCTTTTGTTCTGCTCATGTTTTGAACTCCCTGTTTATTATCATATGCGATAGTCTGAACACAGTCCGAGGCCGCTTTGCTCAGTCGATGTCGTCTAACGAGAACGGCGTGTCGCTCTCATCGTCGCTCGCGTCGTCATCCGATCTATTTTGCAAGCCGCCTATTGGTGCGTTGCCCATGCCCTCTGCGTCGGGACCGAAGATGCGGGTCACGCGGTCGGTCGTTTCGCGTTCGCTGTCTATGTATCCCTGCATATAGCCTTGCTCTTTCAGTCGTTGCGCTTCTTCTTTCCTGATCTTTTCTCTGAGCGCGTCTTCTCTCTTTTTCGCGGCCGCTATCTCACGTTCCTCGGCTTCCCGGCGTTTTTTCTGCCGGAGCACGAGGATGATGATCAGGCCGGCCACCAGAAGGACTGCGGCGGCGATCGATAAGATCAACGTTATGGGCAGTCCTGATTCCGCCTTTTCTGCGGCGGCAATGTCGATATGATCGGACAATTCTCCGGCGGTAACTGTGACGGTGGCGTCGCCTTCGGCCAAGACCGTGAGCAGTCCGCTCTCGTCTATCGTCGCCACATTCTCATCGCTGACCGACCAGACGATTTCGCTCACCGCCGCGTTTTCGGGCGTGATCTTCGCCGTCATATGCAGGGTGTCGCCGACTGTGATCGCGTGTTTTGTGAGCAGCATGTCGGCGGGGCTGAATTCCTGAACCACAATTTTGATGGATTCCGCCGCGATCTCGGATACGGAGATCAGCACAGAGGATTTGACGTCGCCGACGGAAGCGATGATCTCCACATTGCCCGGCGAGACGGCCAAAA
>JAISQM010000112.1 GCA_031274195.1 Eubacteriales Family XIII. Incertae Sedis bacterium | reverse complement strand
TGAAACTTCGTATAGTAGGAAAGCAGAGTCTTGATGGGCGCCCGCTCCACGTCCGCCCTGTCGCCCCAATGACGATAGGCGACGATCATCTTGCCGAACTGCGTCCCGTAATCGCCGAGGTGGTTGATCCTTACAGTGTCGTAGCCGAGAAAATTATAGATGCGCTCGATGGCGTTTCCGATGACGGTGCTGCGAATGTGTCCGATGTGAAAGGGTTTCGCGATATTCGGAGAGGAGAACTCGACGATGACCTTCCTGTCCGCGCCGATGTCACTTCGCCCAAAGGAATCCGCCTCCGCAGAGGCCGCCGCAACAACCTCCGCGACCACAGCCTCGCGATGCAAGAAGAAATTCACATAGGCACCCTCGACCCGCACCTCGTCGGCACATGGCGCTTTGGCATCCTCATCCGCGGCGATTGCCGACGCGATCTGCTGCGGCGACTGCCGCAACGCCTTCGCCAACCTGAAACACGGAAAGGCGTAGTCGCCCTTCGCTCTATCCGTCGGAACCTCGATCAGCGACCGCACGTCGCCCTCCGTCAATTCCGCTTCTTTGATCTGCGCGACACCCGCAAGCGCCGCCGCTATTTCTTTCTTAAAATCCCGCATTTTTGCTCCCCACCCTTCTGCTCTAACATTCTATCACAAGGGCAACATAAAATAAATGGGCGCACACGATCAAAGCTCGGCGACCACGAAAGCGCCGCCCATCGTACTCCGTTTCAGCCACTTTGCAATGTCCACATCGAGAAGCCGCCCGTTATCGACGATGCGACTCATCATGGACGCGGTGTCTAAGGCGACGATCGTGACCCAGTGGTAGCTGTCGAGATTTTTTACCCTGCCGTTGGACAGATTGAGGAAAGCGACGGGCAGATCGTCGGAAAGAGCCGCGGAGATGAAACGCGCGGCGGTTTCGGCGGTCGGTCGATGTCCCTTGGCGGCCGGCACCGTGAGCAGATCGTGCGTGAGCGTGAATCCGCGAGAGGCGGCGTAATTCTCCCCGCCCTTGGTGAAGTCGCCGGGCATGATCCCGATGATGCCCGGCTTCACAAAGGGGTAGATGTCCTTCATGAAATCGAGAAAACCGTTTTTTGTATGCGAATCGAAAGGACAGAGCCGCGCGGCATCTGCCTTCGTCCGCGCGAAGTAGTTCAGGATATTGGCGCAGGTGGTGGCTCCGCAGGCGGCGTCTTTTTTGAAATCCTTCGCGGGAAACCACCGTTGGTCGCCACCGTAATACACGGTGCCCGATTCGTCTGAAATTTTGAAGACATCCGTAGATGTGAGTGTGAACGCTGACATGAGCCCTCCTTATGACTATGCTCGTTTACAAACGGCCATACAAATCGTCGATCTTTAATCCGCGTTTTCCGGCGGCGGCGCGGAAGCCGCGGTGTGCCGCCTTTATATAGAGGAAGCGGGAAACATTCACGCTTGTGAGGATGGGAGCGCCCGCGCTTCTGTTTTTAATATTTTCCGCAAGCGCGTCCAAGGCTCTTTTGTAATTTCGGCTCGGGCCTAAGCCGATCTTGAGCGACGGCCTCATGCTTCCTCCGCCGAAAACGACCGCCTGCCCCGGAGAGAGGCCGGATTTTTGACGCCAGAGCCCGATCATGTCGATGGCGATTTCCGCATTTTCCGGCTCCATGAATCCGCAATTTATGATGAAATACAGTTTCGCGGGTCGCGCGGCCTGATTTACTGACCGGTGCGATGCGTGTTCCAACGCCTCGAGCAAGCGAAGCAGATGGGAGGGGATGCCGTCGACGTAGAGCGGGAATGCCATGACCAACGCGTCGCAGAACGGTATCCTTGCCTCTGAGCCGTCTATCCTGATGGACTCTGCTCCGGTGAGCCGTCTTTCCATCGCGCTTAATATATTCGCCGACATGCTCGCTTTTTCCTTCGGACTTCCATTCAGATAGACGATCTTCAAAATTCCACCTCCATCAGATTGATCTTGTCCCCGACAAAACGCGCTTCCGCTCTGCCGCTTCCAAAATTCTGCGCGTTCGCCGCGACAAGACGGTTCATGACGGACAGCTCTCCGTCAGAGACATCCGCCGTCGGCGCGGAAACAGCCAAGCCCTCCGCGGCCACTTCGATCAGCGACCTATTTTTTTCTTCGATCGTGACGGGCGTCTCCGCCGCTTCCCGGTAAAAATAGCAGGACAGCGCGAATCTGTTCGCATAGCGGGGAGAATGCCGCATACGGTCGTCAGCGATTATAAAGAAAGGGAGCAAATACGGAATGGTTCTGTCTACAACTGCCTTGATGTCGGGCGAAAATCCGCCGTAGACGAGTCGGCTCACGATGATGAGTTCTGCGCAATGCGCGAGCTTCTCCTGATAGTCCGCGATCCGATCCTCGATCACGCACCTGCCCGGGGTCTTGACCCAACAGCCGAAGCACCCGACGCAGTGCGCGACGGACGGGACGGCGGCGATCACCTCCGTATCCTCAGAAATTCCGTCCAGAACATTGGCCGCTGTGAATCCGTCCAAATCGTGAATGAGCAATCTCGTTTTTCTCGTATTACTGTTTTCCATTTACCCGACTTTGACCGGCAACCATTGTCGCCGTTTCCTTTCGTTCCAACTCGGCAAACTCTCATACAGGCGATGCACAGGAATAATTATACCACAAACTGTGGGGTGTACGACAATTATGTAGGTCAAGCGCATCCGGAAGCCTTTTCATTTGGGAAAGGATAATCAAACGCACCGGATAAAACAGCGCACCGCAAGGCTGCGATAGAATTTGCGCCCTTG
>JAISQM010000114.1 GCA_031274195.1 Eubacteriales Family XIII. Incertae Sedis bacterium | reverse complement strand
CTTGGAACCGCCGGTGGTCGGTGTGGTGGTCTTGGAATCACCGGTCGTCGGTGTAGTGGTCTTGGGGGCTTCGCTTTTTTTGAACACATAGGAACCCGCTACGCCGTCCCAATCCGCAGGAACTTTGTCGCCCTTCGTTTCATCAAATCCGTAAAATGGGACGGGCGCGCCGGTTTCGTCGTCGTAACCGTCGAAATCGCAGTCCTCCAGATAACCGTTAAACGCGTAACTGCCCACAGGGAAGGGCAACAGTACCGCTGGAATCAAAACGGCGATCAAGGCGATTCCCACGATTCGCGAGCCTCTGCGTTGAGCTGTACTTGTTGTTCTCATTTTTCAAACCTCCATTCTCGATCGTTACAATTGAAACCTGTTATAGCTTTTTATATCTTGCCTCGGCGATTTACGAGCGAGCGCGGTTCGCCGGAGACGCTGTCAAAATTTGATCGAACACGCGCCGGTCTGAATACCTTCGTCCTCGGCGCGGTATTCTCCGTCGGATTCCTCGGTATTTGCCGGGTCTGCGGGCACTGTGGAATCCGCCGTGTCCGCCGCAACAAACTCCTTCCGGCCATTGAATATGTCGTCGTCGATGTCGTGTTCCTGCCGGCCGACGATTGCGGACGCGATCATGGCGGCTGTCACGTTTGTCGCCGTGCGTCCCGTGTCGGCGATGGCGGCGATCGGGATCGTGATGACGAGTATTTCCAACGGCAGGCCGGCGGCGGCCAGTACGCTCGTCGTGGTGATCGTCGCCGTTCCGGGTACGCCCGCCGTTCCGAGTGAGACGAACAGGGATATGAGCGCGAGGATCACGTAGTCTTTGATGTCGTAATCGATGCCCAAGGCGTTTATGCCGTAGATGGCCGTCAGAATGGGCCATATGCCGGCGCAACCGGGCATGCCGATCGTCGTGCCGAGCGGGGCGGTGAAGTTCGTCACCTCGGAGCTGACGCCGACATCCTCCTGCAGCACGCGGGTCGTCACGGGCAGGGTACCCGCACTCGCCTGCGTCGAAAAGGCCACGACCTGTGCGGGTATGATCTTGCGGAAAAACTTGATGGGGTCGAGGTCCGCGAAGACGCGCACGAGCACGCCGCCGATGAGCCATATGTCTATCGCGAAAGCGATGAAGGAGACGATGAGCATGAGTCCGAGCGACCATATCATTTCGGCGCTGTTGATTTTACTGCCGATGCTCGTCGCGACCAAGGACAGAACCGCGTAGGGTGTCAGCTCGATGATGAAACTGACCGCTTTGAAGATGATCTCCCGGAACGCTTCGACAAATCGCTTGAAGATCACGACCTTCTCTTTCTTCTGATTTGCGACGAGGACGTAGGAGACCGCGATCAACATCGAAAACAGGATCATCGGAATGATCTTTCCCTGTCCGATGTCGTTGATGATATTATTCGGAAAGAGGTCGGTGATTACCTGCGAGATGGGTACAATCCGATCCTCATATATCTGCGTATTGAAATTTTCCGCGAGTATTTCCGCGCCTTTGCCGAGATTGAAGGTAAGGCCCAGCGCCAATGACAGAATGATCGACAGCAATGTCGTGATCATAAGCCAGAATACGGAGCGAAGGCCGATTCCCTTAAGCTGAGCGGTTGACCCGAGCGATGTCACGCTGCTCAGGATTGATACGATGATGAGCGGCGCGACGACTGCCGTTAAAATCGATATGTAGATCGTTCCGATCGGCCGTATCCAGTCCGTATGTCCCGAAAAAAGGAAGCCGACGCCGATTCCGACGATGAGCGCGCCGAGGATCGTCTTTGTGAAGCCGAGCTTTACCCTTGTTCGCAGGACATAGATCGCGCCAAACAGTATGAATACCACGATGAGCGCCAATGCCGCTTTAATGTCGATGTTGTCCATAAGACCGCCTCTCTCTGTGTTGGTTACCATTCAAATCCTACTGAATCGTTTCGATTTGCGGTAGCTATCCTGTATCGGCCTATAGGCGCCGGTAAAGTCTACCGACGCCGATTTCTGTACCGATACTTTATGTATCTAATGCTTTATTTCTTTGCGGCAGCCGTGGCCGTCCGTCTTCTTTGATAGCCGATCAGCGCCGCCAACAGGATGACCGACAATGCGGCTGCCGTCGTCCATAACTCGACTCCGAAATCGTCGCCGGTTTTGGGCGTTGTGCCGACGGCTGTCGTGTTAACTGCCGCCGCGCTCTCCGGTATGGTCAGCGTGAGACCTTCGGAGACACCGTCGACGAAGTTGGCGGTGAAGATGTAGGTTCCGGCGCCGAGGCTTTTCAGGTACGCTTCCTTCAGCGTGATGACGGTGCTGCCCTCCGTGAGCGTATAGTTCGACGGATCAACGAGCGCGCCGTTCAGATACAGACTCCGAAAATCCTTGATGTCCGCGTCGATTGTGATAGACGCCGTGCCCGAGCCTTTGTAAGTCCCGAATGAGGCATTCGTGCCTTCTTTGACGGGATATACATTGACGTTGCTGTTATTGTTATTATTGTTGTTCTGATTATTGTTGTCATCGTCTGTGGGCGCTACGTCGAGCACGTAGTCGAGCAGGGCGACAGCCTCCGCGGCGATCTGGACTTTCGTCTGATTCGTATCGCTTTGTTTACCTGATCCCTGCGAATATATGCTTGTATCCGCCTTTGCAGGCTCGGTCGCCCGTACCCATGCCAGTTCCAACATGTATTCGAGGTATTTGCCCGCATTCGCACTCGTCTGTTGTGCGTGCAACCATTGGCGAATGACAGGCTCTGACTTGCTCTTGTCATAGGCGATGAGGAAGGGCAGCTGCAACCGTCTGGCACTGATGGTGTCCGGATTTGTCTCGTCTGTTGCGGCCCAAGGATCGACGCTTGTCGCCGTGCCGGTCAGATCTCCGTTGGGGAGATAGACGATCCTGTTGTCTTGATAGGAAGTGTTTTCCGTGATGAACTTGCCGAGGGGCTTCACCGCTTCGCCGTAGATATAGCTGATATTGTTGTTGCCGTCTCCATATCCATGGGTGTTGTTGTAGCTATTGCGAGAATTGAATAGGCTGCCAAATCCGGATTTGACAATTGCGGTGTCGATCGCCGCTCCTGTGCCAAAGCCTACCTGGTTTCCGAGGGTCGTGTCATAGACATAGACGACCTTGACGTTCGCGTTTGCCGCCGCCTTCGCGGCGATGCTGCCGATAATGGCCTGCGTATTGTGGCACCATGAGGCGCCGTAGAAGATCACGTGCTCGCCCGGAGAGTTGTAGATGTTTTGCAACTCGGCGAAATTCACCTGATGCAACTTGAAGTTTGTCTCCGTGAGACCGTCAAAGAGCGTTACGGGCGCGCCGATTCTGTTTGCGGAGGGACTGCTCCCTTCGATTCTTGTGGCGCTGGCGTTATATACGCGATTGAAGAACTGGAGGTCGGTTCGCACGGTGCTCGGGATGACCGCTACGGTCGGTGCTACGGTGGCCGAGGGTGCGATGGTCGCGGCTGCTTCCGCGAGGACTTCGCTCGCCGAAGCATTTGCGCCTTCTTCGATGACGCTCTCGTCTGAATCAGATGCTGATTCGGATTCGACGGATTCTGAGGCTTCCGTATCGCTCTTTGCGGCGTGGTCTGATTCCTCGGCCGCTTCCGGTTCGAGCGTCGGCTCGTCGGCCTCCGCGCCGCTTTCCGGTGTTGCTAAGGGTGCTTCAGAGTCCGCTGTGCCGGCATCTTCGCTTACGATGTCCGAAACTTCCGTGCTGTCTGCCGCGATATCCGCACCGGCCGTCTGCTCGTCGTCTGTAGCTGCGGGCGCAAGGCTCTGCGCACTGCTCGGCGCAGTGACGCCGACACCGCGGAATACATTTGCGATCGCCGCTTTTGCGGTCGCCGCGTTGAATCCGTTCAGGCCGGCGGGCGTGAGACTGTAATAAGAGCGAATAGTGCCGTGCGTACCGGGTGTCGTCGCGTTCCGATTATAGAGGAAGAGCAACGTATCGTCGGAGTCATAGCTTGCGATGGGTGCGCCTTCGGGCAAAAGATCCGTGACGCTCGTCCATAGCTCAGAGATGGGGTGGATGGTGGATGTGGTAATTGCAGGATTAGTAGTTCTGTCGGTAGATGTGGTATATGTGTTGTACGGCGTTCCGCTGTCGGTGATATCCGCCTGATAGCCGTCGATGTACGGGTCGAAGTGATAGATCTTCGTGATGCCGTCCGCTTTGGCCTGCTCGTTGATGGTCGGCAGCGCCAACTGGCTCGTGTCCTGTCCCGGTCCGCCGAGCACGATGTAGTAGTTGCCCGGACTGCTGAGGATGTCCAACAGACGTTCCTGCGTCACAGACTCAAACACATGGCCTTTGCTTACGCCGGTGTACGAATCCGCGATGTAGTCGCCTGTCGTACCGGGGTAGACCGGGCTCCACGGATATTTCTGGCCGGCAAGGGTAGTCGCGTCGGCCGCGTAGGTCTCAGAGGGGGCGATCAGCGCGGGAAAGATCAGATACGATACGATCAATACCGCGATCAGAGGAAAGCAGAGTAAATTCAAACTCCCTCTGAACGGTCGTTTAGAAAAGCTCCGTTGGGCGGAAAATGGGGGGGGGTTGAGCGTTGAATGAGATTTTGAACTGTCGATGAGATGTTTCATTTTCTCTGTGCGCGTGATATACTGGAATCACGCTTCTCCTTTCTTGATTCGATATCTTATCGCTAACGGACTGAAACGGATGGAGCTTTAGGGGACATGTCGGTATCTCGACATGTCTCCTGCCAAATAAAGCATACATAATAGATATGTTTATTTGGTATTACACGAGTATCGTATCATAGCGTGTCGATATTTGTCAACACCTAAGTTTGAGAAGATGCTTAATTGCCCGGGAGTCAGGGGGACGTATAATTTGATATAAGTGGTGCGGAAATGCTGAAAACCGTTGAAATTTCAACGGTTTTCAGACAAAGTTTGGTGCAGGTAAGAGGACTCGAACCTCCATGAAGTTTCCCTCACACGGACCTGAACCGTGCGCGTCTGCCAGTTCCGCCATACCTGCGAATGGCGACCCCGAATAGTTCGGAGCCTTGCATTATTATAAGGTTATTTTTATGTAATTGCAAGTGAAAACGCGATTTGTGGTATAATTATCTGAGCC
>JAISQM010000109.1 GCA_031274195.1 Eubacteriales Family XIII. Incertae Sedis bacterium | reverse complement strand
GATAGAGAAAAGCTGAATATCATCCCGTTAAAGAAGGTTCTCCGTTATGAAATTGCTTTATGGGAAAACCGAAAAATCCATTTCTCTGTTTGAAATGATTTTTCATGCGTATGCCGTGCCACTTCTTCCCAAACGCTTTACTTTTGTGCGATTTTGTGGTATAACAGTATGCAGAAAAAAGAGAGAAAATACAGAGATTTTGTTCACTCATCTCGTTGTATCCGGAGAAAAAAGAACGATAAAATTGCGGTAGGGACAGGCTTCTTACCGCGGTTCGGAAAGGGAGGCCCAAAAATAATGGTTGCGGACACAAGCAGGCAAAAGTATGACGCGGAACAGATACAGGTATTGGAGGGATTGGAGCCCGTTCGGAAACGGCCGGGCATGTACATCGGCAGCACGGGACCGCGCGGATTGCACCATTTGGTGTATGAAGTGGTGGACAACAGCGTCGACGAGGCATTAGCCGGCTACTGCAAAAACATATCCATCACCATCCAAAAGGATAATTCCATCATGGTGGAGGACGACGGCAGAGGGATGCCCGTGGATACGCATCCGAAGCTCGGAATCCCCGCGGTGGAGGTGATCCACACCGTTCTGCACGCCGGCGGCAAGTTCGGCGGCGGCGGATATAAAGTGTCCGGCGGACTGCACGGAGTGGGCGCATCGGTGGTAAACGCGCTGTCCGAGCATATGGAAGTGGAGATCAAGCGGAACGGCAACATCTACAGACAGACCTATTCACGCGGCAAGACGATGTCGAAGCTGGAGATCGTGGGAGAATCAAAAAAGACGGGTTCCAAGACGATGTTCCGCCCCGATCCGGAGATCTTCGACGAACTGGAATACGATTACGACACACTGGAGCATCGACTCCGCGAGATGGCTTTTCTGAACAAAGGCGTGAGGATCACCCTGCGCGACGAACGGGAAGGGCGCAAGAAGAAAGAAGAATTCTATTACGAAGGCGGCATCCGTGAGTTTGTGAAGCACCAGAACGAGCTCAAAGACCCCATTCACAATACGATCATCTATTTCGAGGGCAAACGAGGCGACGACGCGGAAGTGGAGATCGCCATGCAATACACAATGCGCTTCAATGAGACCGTGTTTTCCTATGCCAATAACATCAACACCGTCGAGGGCGGCGCGCATCTGACGGGCTTCCGGGCGGCGCTGACACGCGTGTTCAACGATTACGCGCGCAAGGGCAATATGCTGAAGGAAAAATACTGGGAAGACGAGAGTCTTACGGGAGAAGACGTGCGAGAGGGTCTCACGGCCATCATCTCCGTGAAGATGGCGGAGCCGCAGTTTGAAGGACAGACGAAGGCGAAGCTCGGCAACAGCGACATGCGGGGTTTCGTGGAAACCTGTACGAACACAAACCTCATGGCATTTTTGGAGGAAAATCCCAAACAGGCGGACGAGATATTAAAGAAGATTATCAACGCGGCCAGAGGGCGCATTGCGGCGAGAAAGGCCAGAGACACGACGCGAAAGAGTCTCATGGAGGGCGGAACGCTCCCCGGGAAATTGGCGGATTGCTCCGAAAAAGATCCGTCCATCTCCGAGATATTCCTCGTGGAGGGAGACTCCGCGGGCGGCAGCGCGAAGATGGGGCGGGATCGGAAGCGGCAGGCCATTCTTCCGTTGCGGGGCAAGATTCTCAATGTCGAAAAGGCGAGCGAAGACAAAATGATCAGCTCCGAGGAAATCAAGAACATGATTACGGCGTTCGGCTGCAACTTCGGCAGTAATTTCGAAGAAGAAAAACTGCGTTACCACAAGATCATCATCATGACGGACGCGGATGTGGACGGCGCGCACATTCGCACCTTGTTGTTGACATTCTTCTTCCGGCACATGACGCCGCTCATTCAAAACGGCTACGTATACATCGCGCAGCCGCCCCTCTACCGCGTGAAAAAGGGGAAGGACATACACTACACCTACAGCGAAAAAGAACAGGAATGTCTGCTGAAAGAGCTGGGCGACGGAAAGTTTGACATACAGCGGTACAAAGGACTTGGCGAGATGGACGCGGAACAGCTCTGGGATACGACGATGGATTGGAACAACCGGACGCTCATACAGGTGACATTGGACGACATGGCGGCGGCGGACGAGACATTTACGATGCTCATGGGCGACAAAGTGCCTCCGCGCAGGAAATTCATCGAGGACAATGCCAAGTACGTGAAAAATCTGGATATATAGGTATAAAAAAGAAACAAGGGTTTTACGCAGGATTTTTTGTGTAGGCGAGAGGACAAGTCCCGGCTACGCAAAAAAGACAAGTAAAAGGAGCGGAAATGGATCAGATTGATGAAATGAAATTAGAACAGCATGAAATACACGACGAGATGAAGCACTCCTACATCGACTACGCGATGAGCGTCATCGTCGGCCGGGCCTTGCCCGATGTGCGCGACGGCCTCAAGCCGGTACATCGCCGAATTCTCTACGGCATGTCCGAGCTCGGACTCACGCCGGATAAGCCCTTCAAGAAGTCGGCGCGTATCGTCGGTGATGTCATGGGTAAATACCATCCGCACGGCGATTCTTCCGTATACGACGCGATGGTGCGCATGGCGCAGGATTTCTCGATTCGATATATGCTGGTGGACGGCCACGGAAACTTCGGTTCGGTAGACGGAGATTGCGCGGCGGCCATGCGGTATACCGAAGCGCGCATGACGCCTTTCGCCCTGCAGATGCTGCGGGATATCGACAAAGACACCGTGGATTTTGTCCCAAATTTCGACGGAGATGAAAAGGAGCCGAGCGTTCTGCCGTCGCGATTCCCGAACCTGTTGGTCAACGGCTCCAACGGTATCGCCGTCGGCATGGCCACCTCCATTCCGCCGCACAACCTGGGTGAAGTGATCGACGCGGCCGTCCTGCTGATCGATAAGCCGGAATCCGGCGTCGAAGATCTGATCAAGATCGTGAAGGGACCGGACTTTCCGACGGGTGCCGTCATCCTCGGCAGAAAAGGCGCGAAAGACGCGTATCGAACAGGCAGAGGCAGCGTCCTCGTCAGAGCCAAAGCGGAGATCGAGGAGACGAAAAAAGGAAAACAGCAGATCATCATCACGGAGATTCCGTATCAGGTGAACAAAGCGCGTATGCTCGAAAAGATCGCCGAGATGATCAAAGACAAGCGTATCGAAGGCATCTCCGAGGTGCGGGACGAGTCCAACCGCGAGGGTACGCGCGTCGTCATCGAGCTGAAGCGGGATGCAAATCCGCAGATTACGCTGAACAAACTGTATAAACAGACGCAGCTGCAGGAAAGCTACAGCATGATCATGATCGCCCTCGTAAACGGAGAGCCGAAACTGCTCAACCTCTACGAGATATTAAACGAATACCTGAAACACCAACGGGATATCGTAAAAAGGCGCACGATATACGACCTCGCGAAAGCGGAGGCGCGCGCCCACATCCTCGAAGGATTGCTGATCGCGCTTGACAATATCGACGAGATCATAAAGACCATCAGAGCCAGCTATGACGACGCGAAAGGAAAGCTCAAAGAGCGCTTCAAACTGTCCGACTTGCAGGCGCAGGCCATTTTGGATATGCGGCTTGCGCGTTTGCAGGGTCTCGAACGGGAGAAGATCGAAAAGGAATACGGCGAGCTGCAGAAGATGATCGCCTATTTCAAAGAACTGTTGGCGAATGAAGACAAGCTCATGCACGTCGTCAAGGAAGAGCTGCTTGAGATCAAGCAGAAGTACGGCGACGCCAGAAGGACGGCCATCTCGCAGGCGGCCGCCGATATTGAAGACGAGGACCTCATCGAGGAGAGCAACGTGGCCATCACGCTCACGCATCTGGGCTACATCAAGCGCGTGTCGCCCGATGTCTACAAGACGCAGCGCCGCGGCGGCCGGGGTATCATGGGACTCACGACGCGGGACAACGATTTTGTCCGCGACCTACTCATCACCTCCACCCACGATTATCTCATGTTCTTTACAAATACGGGTAAAGTGCATAAGATAAAAGCATACGAAATTCCGGAAGCGCAGCGAGCCGCCAGAGGTACGCCGGCGATCAATTTCCTAAACCTCATGCAGAGGGAGCGGATCACGGCCGTGATGCCCACGCGGGAATTCCCGGAAGACAAGTTCCTCATTGCCGTTACGAAAAAAGGAACCATCAAAAAGACGCCGCTGTCCCAATTCGATTCAAATCGAAAGAACGGCCTCATCGCCATCACCCTGAAAGATGGGGACGAGATGATCGGAATCAAACAGAGCAGCGGAACGAACGTCGTCGTAATCGTGACGAAGAACGGTAAGAGCATCTGTTTCCACGAAAACGATGTCAGATCCATGGGCAGACTCGCCGGCGGTGTGCGCGCCATCAAATTAGACCCTGACGATGAGGTCGTGGCGATGGATTTGGCGGAGAAGCACGAGCAGCTCTTAGTCGTGACGAAGAACGGCTATGGCAAACGGACCGCCGTGGAAGACTACAACGTGCAGGCGCGAGGCGGCAAAGGCGTGCTGACCTACAACAAAGCCAAATTCAAAAAGACAGGCGAACTCATCGGGGCGATGATCATCGGCGAGGACGACGAATTCCTGCTCATCAATTCCGACGGGATTATCATAAGGATCAACGCGGACGACGTGAAAGTGCTCAGTCGCGCCACACAGGGCGTAAAGATCATGAAAGTGGGCGAGGACGCGCAGATCATCGCGATGGCAAAGGTGGTTCGCGAGGACGACGAAAGCGAGGAGACGATAGGCGAAGAATGACCTCGGAGTTGAGTATTCTCAACGGCATAAAAGAGAAATTGAAAGCGGAGTATTACAAATGACAAAGAGAGTTTTTTCGGGCGTACAGCCGACGGGAAACATACATATCGGAAATTACTTGGGCGCACTTACGCAATTTGTGCGGCTTCAGGATGGGAACGAATGCGTATATTGCATCGTCGATATGCACGCCATCACCCTTCCGAAAGCACCCGAGGAGCTGAGAGACAACATCCTCGACGTGGCGGCGCTCTATATAGCCGTCGGCATCGATCCCGCCCGCTCCATCGTATTCGTGCAGTCGGACGTGCCCGGCCACGCCGAACTTGCGTGGATACTCATGTGCAATTCCTATACGGGCGAGCTCTCCCGCATGACGCAGTTCAAAGACAAGAGCCGGGGCAACGAGTCCGCGCCGACAGGCCTGTTCGCCTATCCCGTGCTCATGGCCGCCGACATTCTGCTCTACGACAGCGACATCGTGCCCGTGGGCAACGACCAGAAGCAGCACATCGAACTGACCCGCGACATCGCCATTCGCGTGAACAACAAATACGGGAGCGACACCTTCGTCGTCCCGGAAGGACGTTTCCTCAAAGAAGGCGCTCGCATCATGTCCTTAGACGATCCCGCCGCCAAGATGAGCAAGAGCGCCGCCAACTCCTTGAGCCGCATATCCCTATTGGACGACGCGAGCAAAATCAAGAAAGCCATCATGCGCGCAGCCACCGACAGCGACGGAGAGATTCGTTTCGATCCGGAAAACAAACCCGGCATCAGCAACCTGCTCACCATCTACAGCGTGTTCGCCGGCACACCCCTCGCGGACTTAGAAAAGACATATGCGGGGCAAGGTTACGGCACCCTGAAAAAAGACTTGGTCGACGTAGTCACGGACGCACTGACACCCATAAAACAATCCTACGAAGAAGTGCGCCATTCCGAGGAACTGCTCCGCATCCTCAAAGACGGTGCCGAACGTGCAAACGCCATCTCTGAACAGACGCTGAAGCGCGTAAAAGAGCGCTTCGGCCTTGGAAGCCGTTGACCCGGCACGGAGTACGCGCACAATTTCTTTTATCAGATAATCGTCAATCAATTTTGTTCTGCAAGTCATCTTTGGATTAATTCCCTGCGCTTCCAAAAATCGTTGATGTACCGCCCTGCAAACTAAATGGTAAAAACTGTCACCCCCCCCTAAAAAAGCACTTGACCCCCATTCGCTATTAAAGCATAATCCTGACTTTGACAGCAAAACAACATAACACAAGGCACATCGGGAGATTCCCCTTGTGCCTTGCTCGTTATTTTGCAGTTACCTTCAAGAGTGCAATTGCCGCCAAATCCAGAGCGTAATTACCGCCAAATCCCGCGCTTGACATTCCGTTCTTCGCATGGTAATATATGGCCAATGTATAAACAATACCCACAGCCGTATATATAAAGGAGAATGCCATGACGAAGAAATTGTCACAAGAAACCAAACTGCTATCCCCAAAGTTAGACATCGTCTTTCGCTGTATCTTCGGCGACCCCAAAAATATCGAGCTGCTCAC
>JAISQM010000077.1 GCA_031274195.1 Eubacteriales Family XIII. Incertae Sedis bacterium | reverse complement strand
ATCTGCATCGTGTAGGTGATGAAGGCCATCATATCGCCGACCTGCAGATCCCCCACATCCACGCCCTTCGCGCCGAACCAGACGATGGATACCGTGATGAGGTTCATGATGAACATCATGAGCGGCATCATGAGACTCATGGAGCGGCTCGTAAACAACTGCGCCCCGACCAACTCGCGGTTGGCCTTGTCGAAACGGTCTTCCTCGTATTTCTCTCTGCCGAAGGCGCGGATGACGGGCAGTCCCGTGAGTATCTCGCGTCCGACCAAATTGAGTTTATCGAGCAACATCTGCAGCATCTTAAATTTCGGCATGGTCACCTTCATCAGCGTCAAGACGACCACGAGGAGGAAAGCCACGGCTACGATGACAATCCAGCCCATGCCGGTGTCGGTCCCCACCACCTTGATTACGCCGCCCGCGCCGAGGATCGGTGCGTAGAGCACCAGACGCAGGAGCATGACCATAGCGAGCTGAATCTGCTGAATGTCATTGGTATTGCGCGTAATGAGCGAGGCCGCGGTGAATTTGTCCATTTCCGCCCCGGAAAAATCCAGCGTCTTGTTGTAGATGCGCTGCCGCAGATTTTGACTGACGTCCGCCGCCGTATAACTGGCCATCAGGCAGACGAAGATGGCCGCGCCGATGGATACGAGGGTATAGAGAATCATCATAATCCCCGTCTCTGTCATGTAATCCGTCTGAATCTTGCCCATATCCATGCCGATGGCTTCGTACTCGGCTTCGACAAAGACCACGGCGGCCTGTTCCACCGCCATGTCGCCCATCGCGCCGACTTCCTTTTCCGCCTCCTTGCGGACATCGAGCAACTGCTCCTTCGTGACCGCGCCGGCTCTGTAACCGGCTGTGAGCTTCGCCAAATCAAGCTGTTGCCCCTCCTGCGCGCCGAGCGCCTGCAACATCATGGGTGTAGCGAGGGCTTTGTCGAGTTTTGCGATCACGTCCTCGTCGTCCGTCGTGCGCCGCAGGAGCGCATCCTTGGCGGTCAGCCCTTGGCTCGTCTTGTCGGACGGCTTGTAATACTCACGAACCGTCGCGATCTCCGCATCGGTCATAAAGGCCTCCAGACCGTCCATGCTGCTCTCCCTTATGTCGGTGGGCGCGGCGTTTTTAATGCCGCCCTGCATGATGCCCACATCGACGATGTCGCTCGTGTAGGCCGGCAACGTGAGGTCGCAATACGCCTGAACCACCAGAAGCGCGAGTATCGCGATGACGACGCCGAAGTTCTTCCCGGATGAAAATATGTGTCTGATAATGCTCATAGATCAGCCCCCCCCCATTTTTCTGCAATGTCCGCTGTCGCGAGAACAGGCCGTCGCGCCCGTTCCTTGCTTTTCGTCGTGCAATATCTGTTTTGTAACGTGGATGAATCGCGTGACGAGCCGGACAAACTCTTTCGCGTCGTCTTCGCCCATCTCCCGAAGAGCCGCCGCAAACATCTTACACATCTGCTCATGCTTCTCCGTGATCTGCTTCCTTCCGGCATCCGTGATCGTGACCAATATCTTGCGGCGGTCGTTCGTATCGATGTTCCGCTCAATCAGTTCTTTCGCTTCCAGACTGTTGAGGATGGTCGCGATCCGCGCGGTGCTGATGCCCATCACCTCGCTGAGATATCCCGGCACCACGGGCTTCGGGTGCGCGCACAGATAATTCAACAGGAACATCTCCCCCTTGGAAAACCGACGGAAATCCTCCGCCATCTCGGAGCGGTGGTTCAAAAAGAATTTCTCCATCAGCCCCTTCGCTATCGCTTCGTAGTTCATGTGCAATACCTCCATCGCGGAACTGCGCCGTTTGCTTATGAATATTTATAGTAAATTGACGTTATATAGAAACGCCAAGAAGTAATATAACACTGTTAGGGAATCTTGTCAAGGTAATTCGGGTATTGCAAAATCCCCTCGGATTCTATATACTTTTTATATCGTTAACATGAGGCGGCGGGAAGACATGGAAGAAAAAATCCGAAACATATTGATCGAAAAGGTGAATCCGGTATTAGCGGCTCACTATGGTGCGGCAGAATTGTCAGCATACGAGGACGATGTCGCATATGTGAGATTGACGGGCGCTTGCGGCTCATGCCCCTCCGCACAGTTCACCATCGAGGATGTGGTTCGGGCGGAGATCATCGAGGCGCTTCCGGATGTCAAGGACGTCATATTGGACACGAGCGTGAGTCAGGACCTCATCGACATGGCAAAGAAGATCCTAAACAAAGAGGTGTGAGGTGGGCGCGAAAAAAGGGCAAGAGAAGTGGTAACATTACGCGAAAAGAGCAAGTAGAGGAGGTATGAGATGGCATTAATGACAGGAGCGGAGTACATTGAAAGTTTAAGGAAGCTGAAGACGCAGGTGTATATGTTTGGCATGAAGGTGGACAATTGGGTGGATCATCCGATCATCCGGCCTTCGATCAATTGCGTGGCGATCACCTACGATTTGGCGCACGACCCGCAATATGAGGATCTGATGACCGCGACATCCAATCTGACGGGCAAGAAGGTCAACCGGTTCGCGCATCTGCATCAGAGTACGGATGATCTGCGAAAGAAAGTGAAGATGCAGCGTTTGCTTGGACAGAAGACGGCGTCGTGTTTCCAGAGATGTGTGGGCATGGACGCGTTCAACTCCGTTTTTTCCACCACCTACGAGTGCGATAAGGCGCACGGCACGAATTACCATGAAAATTTCAAGAAGTATCTCACCTATGTACAGGAGAACGATCTGACGGTGGACGGCGCGATGACCGATCCCAAGGGCGACCGGGGTAAGAGTCCGAGCCAGCAGACCGATCCCGACATCTTCCTGCACATCGTCGAGAAGCGGGCGGACGGCATCGTCGTCAGGGGCGCCAAGGCGCATCAGACCGGTTCCATCAATTCGCACGAGCATCTGATCATGCCGACGATCGCGATGGGTGAAGAAGATAAGAAATACGCGGTCGCTTTCGCCTGTCCGTCGGACGTCGAGGGGCTGTTCATGGTATACGGCCGCCAGTCCTGCGACACACGAAAGTTGGAGAAGGACGCCGATGTCGATCTGGGCAACAAGCAGTTTGGCGGTCAGGAAGCGCTCGTCGTGTTTGACGATGTGTTCATTCCGAATGATCGCGTATTCCTCTGCGAAGAACACGACTTCGCCGGTATGCTCGTGGAGCGATTCGCGGGATATCACAGGCAGTCGTACGGCGGCTGCAAGGTCGGCGTGGGCGATGTGGTCATCGGCGCGGCGGCTTTGGCGGCCGATTACAACGGCGCGGCGAAGGCCTCTCATGTGAAGGACAAGCTCATCGAGATGACCCATCTGAACGAAACCCTCTACTGCTGCGGTATCGCGTGTTCTGCGGAGGGCTATCCCACGGAGGCGGGCAACTATCAGATCGATCTGCTTCTGGCGAATGTCTGCAAACAGAACGTGACGCGCTTCCCCTACGAGATCGTAAGATTGGCGGAGGACATCGCGGGCGGACTCATGGTCACGATGCCCTCGCAGGCGGACTTCCGTTCCGATGTGCAGATTCCGACGAAATCCGGCATGACCCTCGGTCAGTGGACGAACAAGTTCTTCGTGGGCGTAAACGGCGTCTCAACGGAAAACAGGATGCGCATTCTCAGGTTCCTCGAGAATATCTGTCTCGGCGCTTCGGCGGTCGGATACCGGACGGAGTCCATGCACGGCGCGGGTTCGCCGCAGGCGCAGCGCATCATGATCGCGCGTCAGGGCAATATCGCGGCGAAGAAGGAACTGGCGAAGGTCATCGCGGGCATTAAAGAGTAAGCATATGAGCGATGCGCATTGGAGTTAAATTTTGCGGGGGTTGCAACCCTCGCTATGACAGGAGCACTGTGTTTCATGAGATTCGCGAGTATTTTGAAACGACGTACGAACCTCGCGGAAGCGTGCGTTTTGAATATGCAAAAGGAGGCGCGTCGTATGACGTGCTCCTTCTTTTGAATGGCTGCACGAATCGCTGCGCGCATACGGAAGCGTACGATTTTGGCGATCGGCTCGTATCCGTATGGGAACCGGGGCAGACGAAGCGAGCCATCGCGGAGCTCGAAGCCTACGCGAAGGATATTGCGGGCGACGTGGAATGAGAAGTCACAATTATAGTAGTGGCAAGGAGGTAGGATTTGGATTGGAAACAAATATACAGTCAGAGACTGACGACTGCTTCGGAGGCGGTCAAGCACATTAAAAACGGAAGCACCGTCGTACTGGCGCATTGCGTCGGGGAACCGCCGACATTGGTAAGAGCGATCATCGAAAACAGGGAGCAATACAGCGGTTTACAGATTCGGCATATGGTGCGGCTCGGCGGAATAGATTTTGCGACACCGGGTTACGAAAAACATTTTACGGTTGACCCATGGTTCGCCAGCGGAAATTCACGGGCGGCCATGGCGGAAGGCCGGGGAGACTTTACGCCCTGCTTCTTTCACGAGGTCCCGAGGGTCATTCTGGAAGGGCGCTCAAGGTGCGATGTCACACTGTTGCAGGTGAGTCCGCCCGACGCGCATGGATTTTGCAGTCTGGGTACGTCCGTGGACTATACGCGTCAGGCCGTAACGACCGGCAAATTGGTCATCGCGCAGGTGAATACGAAGATGCCGCGAACCTGGGGCGACGGTCTCGTGCACGTTTCGGAATTTGACTATATCGTCGAAGCCGACGATGATCTCTACGAGATACAGCCGCCTGTCATCGGCGATGTCGAAAAGGCCATCGGCGAGTACTGCGCCTCGCTCATCGAGGACGGTTCGACCCTGCAGCTCGGCATCGGCGCGATCCCCGACGCTGTAATGCTGTTTTTGAAGGATAAAAAGGATCTCGGTATCCATTCCGAGATGATCTCCGACGGAACCCTTGCCCTGTACAAT
>JAISQM010000076.1 GCA_031274195.1 Eubacteriales Family XIII. Incertae Sedis bacterium | reverse complement strand
AGATCATCGAAGGCACGGTGGCGAATGTACCGCCGCAGGGCGGCAGAAAGCACCCGCATCAGGATTTCATTCCGTTCGATACGACGAACGTGCTGTTCATCTGCGGCGGCGCCTTCGATGGACTCGACAAGATCATCCTGCGGCGTCTCGGCGAAAAGACCATCGGATTCAACTCGGAGGTCAAGGAGACGGAAATGGCTTCGTCGGAGATATTGAAGAGCGTCCAGTCGGAGGATCTGCTGAAATACGGCCTTATCCCCGAGTTTATCGGGAGACTGCCCGTCATGTGTACGCTGCATGAGTTGGATAGCGAAGCCTTGGTTCGCATCATCGTGGAGCCGAGGAATTCCCTGCTTAAGCAATACAAGAAGCTGTTCATGTTGGATAATGTGGAGTTGGAACTGGAGGACAGCGCCGTAAAACAGTTGGCGGAGAAGGCCATCGAGCGAAAGACGGGCGCCAGAGGGCTCAGGAGCATCTTCGAGCATGTTATGACGGACATCATGTATGAGATTCCTTCGCGAACCGACATCAAGAAGGTCGTCGTCACGGAGGCCGCCATCGAAAAGGGCAAGGGTCCCACGTTGGTTCTGATCGACAAGAAAAGCAAGAAGGACGCGAAGCAGATCGTATCATAAGGGGTTAACAGGATTGAGCAGGAAAAAAGACGAGAACGTCGAGAACGACATACAGGACGAAAATAGCATACAGGACGAGAACGGCGATATCGAAGCGTTCGCGAATGTTGTGGCGGAGGAAGACGACGGCGTGCGCGTTATGCCGATGATCCCGCTTCGGGGGATGACGGTCTTCCCTTATATGGTGTTGCATTTTGACATCGGCAGGGAGAAGTCCATCAGCGCACTCGAAAAGGCTATGGTGCGTGATCAGATCGTGTTTCTCGCGGCGCAGCGGGATCCGGAGACGGATCTGCCGACATTTGAGGATTTTCACCGCGTAGGAACGATCGCGAAGATCAAGCAGATGCTGAAGTTGCCCGGCGACTCCATTCGCGTGCTTGTCGAGGGGATCAGCCGGGGGATCATCGAGGGTATGGTTCACGAGGTTCCGTATTTCAAAGCCAATGTGCGGGCGGCCACGGAAGTCGAATACGAATCGATCCCGAACGAGATCGAGGCGCTGACGCGCACGGTGTTGGACAATTTCGAGGAATATCTCAGCATCGGTCAGAAATTGCCGCAGGACATATTCCTATCCGTATCCACGGTGGAGCAACCCGGGCGGCTCGCCGACATCATTACGTCCCATCTGGATGTTCGCATGGAAACCAAACAGGAGATTCTGGAGGCCTTCGATGTAGAGGAACGGCTCGGTCTGCTGAACGATATGCTGACGAAAGAGATCGAGATTCTCAAGATAGAGCGGGATATCAATAAGAAAGTGCGCAGCAAGATCAACAAATCGCAACGGGAATACTATCTGCGCGAGCAACTTAGGGCGATTCAGGAGGAGTTGGGAGACGACGAGCTCATCGAGGATGAGATTCGAGATTGGCTTGCGGAATTAGAAAAGTTGCAGCTATCCGAGAAGATTCACGCGAAGATCGAAAAGGAGATCAAACGGCTCTCGAAGATACAGTCGTCGTCCGCGGAGGGCGGCGTGATTCGCAGCTACATCGAGTGGGTATTTCAACTGCCGTGGAATCAATATTCCGAGGGCGAAATTGATTTGAAATCGGCCGAGGCCGTGCTGAACGAGGATCATTACGGTCTCGCAAAGGTCAAGGAGCGGATCATCGAGTATCTGGCCGTCATGCAGCTCGTCACGGCTATGAAGGCGCCCATCATCTGCCTCGTGGGGCCGCCGGGTGTCGGAAAGACCTCCGTGGCGAAGTCCATCGCGCGCGCCATCGGCCGCGAGTTTACGCGCATGTCGCTGGGCGGCGTTCGCGACGAAGCGGAGATACGGGGACACAGGCGCACGTACATCGGCGCGATTCCCGGCAGGGTCATCAATGGGATCAAGGAGGCCGCCACGATGAATCCCGTATTCCTCTTTGACGAAATAGACAAGGTTGGGACGGACTTCCGCGGCGATCCTGCATCGGCTCTGCTCGAGGTGCTCGATCCCGAACAGAACAAGGAGTTTACGGATCATTATCTGGAGTTCCCGTTCGATCTTTCGAAGGTTCTGTTTATCACGACCGCGAATACGACGGACACGATACCGAGGCCGCTGCTCGATCGCATGGAGGTGATCGAGGTACCCGGCTACACGGAGGAGGAGAAGGTCAAGATCGCGGAGCAACACCTCATTCCCAAGCAACTCACGGAACACGGTTTGGACGCCGCGAAGGTTCATGTATCGGAACAGACGGTGCACGACATCATCAACTACTACACGCGGGAATCCGGCGTGCGGAATTTAGAGCGGGAGATCGCGGGTATCTGCCGGAAGTCCGCGCGAAAGGTCGTGGAAGAAGATGTACAAAAGGTCAATATCACGAGCAGCAATTTGGACAAATATCTGGGCAAGAAAGTCTTCCGCTACGATGTGATCGAGAACGAGAAGATGATCGGCGTAACGACGGGGCTCGCGTGGACGGTCGTGGGCGGCACGACCCTGTCCATTGAAACGTCGATGGTTCCCGGCACGGGGCAACTGTCGCTGACGGGGCAACTCGGCGATGTGATGAAGGAGTCCGCGAGGGCAGGCATCAGCTACATACGCTCGATTGCGGGCGAACTGGGCTTAAAGAAAAACTTCTATCGCGAGGATGATATCCACATCCACATTCCCGAGGGCGCGACGCCCAAGGACGGACCCTCGGCAGGCGTCACCATGTGTGTGGCTATGATCTCCACGCTGACGGGTATCCCGGCGCGGCAGGACATCGCCATGACGGGGGAAATCACGCTGCGCGGAAATATCTTGCCCGTGGGCGGCGTAAGGGAAAAGGTGCTGGCGGCGCACAGAGCGGGCATCCGCAAGGTGCTCTTGCCCGCAGAGAATGAACGGGATATCGACGAGATACCCGCCAATGTGCGCAAGAAGATGGAGTTCGTACTGATCGAACACGCGAAGGATGCGCTGTCGCATGTGCTGACAAAACCCCTGCCGCAAAAGGACGCAAGCAAGGGCAAGGACGCAGGGGGTAAGAGCAAGGGCGTGGATGACGGTAACAATGTTAAGGTTAACGATAAAAAGAAGGCCGAGGACGGGCGCAAGCCTAAGGCCACGATAGGGCGAGATGCTGATCAAAAAAGCTGAATTGTTGGCTGTCGCGGTAAGGGCGGAGCAGTACCCCGCCGAAGGTCCGCCGGAGATCGCTTTCGCGGGGCGTTCGAATGTGGGTAAGAGCTCGCTGCTCAATCTGTTGGCCGGACAGCGGAAGCTGGCTCGGATCAGCGGCAGTCCCGGCAAGACGAGAACCATCAACTTCTACACCGTCAACGGCGACGCGTTTCGCATCGTTGATTTGCCGGGCTACGGCTACGCCAAAGTCTCGAAATCCGAGACGGAGCGTTGGGGCGATATGATCGAAACCTATTTGAAGAACAGAAAGCGACTGAAAAAGGTCGCTCTTTTGGTGGATATCCGGCACGAGCCGTCCGCGCAGGATCGGCAGATGTACGACTGGCTCAGATACTACGACCTCGACGGTCTCGTCGTCGCCACGAAGTCGGACAAGGTGTCCAAAGGCAGTATGGCAAAGCATTTGAAAGTGATCGCGGAGAGCTTGGGTATCGAAGATGGCGGCGTCCTTTTGCCTATATCCGTTTTGAAGCGGACGGGTCTCGCCCCCCTCACCGCCGAGATCGCGAAACAGGTGTAAAGCGGGTTCACGCGCTGCCGATGAGATAGGAGCAGGGAATGAATTTTTTTACATGGGCTGTGCTGAAAAAAAGAATCGTGGCTATCAAGTCCCTCATGTTGGACAGGGCGGTTCCCCTGCGCAAGAAGCTGCTCGTCGTGTTCGGCCTCGTGTACCTTTTTATGCCGCTCGATTTAATTCCCGCGGTGCTGTTTCCCGTGGCATGGATGGACGATCTCGTGGTCTGGCTGTTCATCATCTGGAATCTGAAAGACTATTTGGATAAGTATTGGCTTGGCGAAGAGCCCGTGAATATCACGGAGGATTTTACGGATAAGGAAGTGGTGGACGATGTGAACTTCACCGTGGAGAACGAAGACAAGCGGGATGAGAAAGGGACGGACGATGAGTAAGGAGTATGTGACAGGCGACGTGATCATTGGGCAGGAGGAGATCGAACGCCGGGCGGTGGAAATCGGGCGGCAGATATCCGCCGATTTCGCGGGGGAGGAAGTGACGCTGATCGGCATCCTGCGCGGAGCCGTCCTGTGGATGAGTCAGATACTCAAGTCGATCGATCTCGTCACAAACATCGATTTCATGGCGGTGAGCAGTTACGGAGCATCCACGACGAGCAGCGGTGTGGTGAAGATTAACAAGGACCTGGACTGCAGCATCGTCGGGAAGAATGTCGTCGTCGTGGAGGACATCGTGGATTCCGGGGTTACGCTGAATTATTTGAAGACGTATCTGTTGGGCATGGAGCCGAAGGCTTTCCGTATCTGCACGTTGCTCGATAAGCCGAGCGGCAGACAGGCGCCCATAGATGTGGATTATGTCGGCTTTGAGGTGGAGGATGTGTTTATCGTGGGCTACGGACTCGACGTGAATCAAAAGTATCGCAATTTGCCATATATAACGTCGGTAACGGAAGCATAGGAGGAGGAGAAAAAATGAGTTATAAGGTTGAAGTTGGTATTTCAAACAAGCACGTGCATCTGAGCGCGGCGGATATTGAGGCACTCTTTGGAGCGGGGCATGAGCTTACGCCCGTGAAGGATCTGAAGCAGCCGGGGCAGTTTGCGGCGGATGAAAAGGTCGATATCACGGGGCCGAAGGGCGTCATACGGGGCGTGCGCGTACTCGGTCCGGCGCGGAAAGAGACGCAGGTGGAGCTTTCCGTGACGGACGCGAGGGGCATCGGACTCGCGCCGCCCATAAGAGAGTCGGGGCAGCTCGATGGCAGCCCGGGCGTGACGCTCACGGGACCCGCCGGCACGGTGGAACTGGAGAAGGGCGCTATCATCGCGCTTCGGCACATACATCTGTCCTCGGCGCAGGCCGCAGAGGCCGGCGTGAAGGACAAGGATGTCGTGGACGTACAGACCTTCGGTACGCGTCCGATCATCTTCCAGGATGTGCTCATTCGCGCCGGCGATGCGTATGCACGGGAGTTTCACGTGGATACCGACGAGGGCAACGCGGCGGGAATCGGCAACGGAGATATTGTCGAGATCATCATGTCGTAGCTTGAATGATCGGATCATAATATCCGCAATGTAAGGAGATGTGAATATGGCGTCTGAACAAAATCGAAAAGAGCGTATCACGAAACCGGGAGACAGCGCCGACCAAAAGCCGAGCGTCGCTCGACCCGACGCAGATGAGAGGTCTCGAAAAAAGAAGCGCGTGCGCATCACTGTTGTGGCGGTGATGGGCGCGATTCTGTTGATCGCGGCGGCCGCTTGCGTGTATTATTACGGCTTCGTCTATCCTACCGGCAACTATGACGCGCAGATGAAGATCGGCGCGGAACACTATGAGGCCGGCGAATACGAGGAGGCGGAGGCCGCATTCCTGCGGGCGTTGGATTACAGACCCGGCGATCCGGACGCCACATTTGCGCTCGCCGATACCTATACCGGGTGGGAAAAGTACGACAAGGCTGTCGTATTGCTGACGGCCTTGCAGGAGACGGACACGGCGGACATGCAGACATATGAACGCCTACTTACGCTTTACGTGAATCATTTGAACGATATAGACGCGGCAAACGAGCAGATTTTGAAGGCTTACGATCTGGGTCTCGCGCTGACGCATGAAGCGATCGCGGCGGCACCTGTATTCTCGCCGCAGGGCGGAGTATACAACGAGCCGACCGTTGTTACGATCACAGCCGGTGAGGGGCAGGCGATCTATTATACGACGGACGGAACCATGCCCACGCTCAAGAGCGAGAAATATGAGGCGGAATTGACGTTGAAGAATCAGGAGAGCATGATCGTCACGGCTGTCGTGATTGCGGAGAACGGGCTCATCGGTTGGCCGACCAAGGCGGAGTACGCCATAGACATTCAATACGCCATAGACAGCACAGTGTTGGACTACATCGGCAAGTCGGCGGCGGAGATCATGGGGTCTGTGGGCGCGCTGTTCTACGAAAGAGAAGGGGATGTCGGATATTACTATCGCAACAAGACCGGCGATTCTTTCTTTATATTCCCGCAGAATGTCTTCCCGGCGATGGAGGTGCCGGCTGCGCCGAGCGGTGCGGCGGTCACGATGCCGCCGGATCCCAATCGGACGCCGCTGCCGAGCAACGCTGTGTGCGTGGCTGTTTCGACCAAAATCAGCCGACTGTTCCTGCAGATAGAGGATGTGATGTTGGTCGAGGATTTAATGGCAGGGCTTAAAATACCGAATTACAATGTTGAAACGAGCGCGGCGGACGGGCAGAGTCATCTTTATTACAGCGCGAACGGATATGCGTTCAATTATACGCTGAAAGATTCGAAGACCGTAAGCGGCGATGGCGATGTATTCATCCGCGCCGGCTAACGAGGTGCCGGATCCAAACTTCAGCAGTAACATTTTAATGAGAGGAAATGAATACTATGACGCAAAGCAAAGGTAAGTACTACATCACGACACCGATCTATTATCCGAGCTCCAATCTGCATGTGGGGCATACGTATTGTACCGTTATGGCGGATGCGGCGGCCAGATTCAAACGCCTGTTGGGCTATGATGTCAGATTTCTTACCGGCACGGACGAGCACGGCCAGAAGATACAGAAGATCGCGCTTGAGGAAGGTATTACGCCGAAAGAGCATGTGGATAAGATCGTTGGCGGGATCATAGACCTGTGGACGACGATGGAGATTTCCTACGATGATTTTATTCGGACGACCGAGGATCGGCATATGCGGCGGGTGCAGGAGATATTCCGCAGAATATACGAGAAGGGCGACATCTATAAGGGGGAATATGAGGGCTGGTATTGCACGCCCTGTGAATCTTTCTGGACGGATACGCAGCTTTCGGACGGAAAATGTCCCGACTGCGGCCGGCCTGTGGAAAAGGCGCAGGAGAGCGCATATTTTTTCCGGCTTTCCGCCTATGCGGATAGGTTGCTGTCCCTCTTTGATGAGACACCCGAATTTTTGGAGCCGGAGACCAGACGAAACGAGATGATTGGCTTCATCAAGCAGGGACTTGAGGATCTCTGCATCTCCAGATCGTCGTTCGATTGGGGCATCAAGGTGCCGATCGACGAGGGGCAGGTGATCTATGTGTGGCTTGATGCTCTGTCAAACTATGTGACGGCGTTGGGCTATCCCGAAGTGGACGGAACGGACGGCGAGGCGGACCTGTACAGGAAGTACTGGCCTGCGGATGTCCATCTCGTGGGCAAGGAGATCGTCAGATTCCACTCGATCATCTGGCCTGCCATGCTCATGTCCATGGGCGAACCCCTGCCGAAGAAGGTTCTGGGGCATGGTTGGCTCCTGTTGGACGGCGGCAAGATGTCCAAATCCAAGGGCAATGTGGTGGATCCGGTGAAACTCATCGAGCGGTACGGCGTGGATGCACTGAAGTATTTTCTGCTCAGGGAATATACTTTCGGACAGGACGGACTGTTCACGAATGAGGCGTTGCTCGGCAGACTGAATGCCGATCTGGCAAACGATCTGGGCAATCTGCTTTCGCGCACTGCGGGCATGTCCGAAAAATTTCAAGCGGGCAAAATCGCAAAGCCGGATATGGACGGCGAAATCGGCGCGAGCGTCGATGCGGAATTGAAGCGTATCGCTGCCGGGACGGCGGCGAAGGTGGAGGCTTTCATCGAAGAATTCGCTTTCAACCGCGCGCTTGAGGAGATATGGGCGCTCATCGGAAGAAGCAATAAATACATAGACGAAACGGCGCCGTGGACGGTGGCAAAGGACGATTCCAAGAAAGCGCGGCTGAACGAGATACTCTATAATCTGGCGGAAGTGCTCAGGATCGTGTCCATTTTGATTCAGCCTTTCATGCACCATTCATCAGAGGAGATACGGAAGCAGTTGGGTCTGGAAAGTCGTGAGATTTTTTGGGAGGACGCATCGGTATTCGGCAAAGAGGATGGATATGAGACTGTCAAAGGCGCGGCTCTGTTCCCGAGACTCAATATAGCGGAAGAACTTGAGGCGTTGGGAAACATCAATCCGGAGGCCGACGATGCTGTTTGATTCTCACGCGCACATCAATCATGACGGGTATAGCGACGACGAGCGGCGAGACCTGATAGAGACCATCGAACGATCCGATGTGGGCTATGTGATCGATGTCGGATTTGACATGAAAAGCTCCGCGCAGGCGGTCTCCCATGCCGCCGAGCACGCGCGAATCTACGCGGCCGTCGGGGTTCATCCCCACGAGGCAGATAAGATCGACGACGATGATTTGGCGCGGCTTGCGGATTTGGCGCGGGCACCAAAGGTCGTCGCGATAGGTGAGATCGGATTGGATTACTACCGCAATCTGTCGCCCAAGGACGATCAGCAGTATTGGTTCCGCAGGCA
Organism: Eubacteriales Family XIII. Incertae Sedis bacterium; assembly: GCA_031274195.1. GTDB lineage: Bacteria > Bacillota > Clostridia > Peptostreptococcales > Anaerovoracaceae > JAISGB01. The sequence continues at coordinate 11,184 of JAISQM010000076.1, read as the reverse complement.
GATTCGTCTGGGGCTTGAGCGGAAGCTGCCCATCCTCATTCACGATCGCGACAGCGAGGGCGACGCGGTGCGCATTCTCACGGAGGAGGGCGCGTTTTCCTCCGAACGGCGCGCGGTCTTTGAGAAAAATCCCGTGACCGGCTATGAGAGCGCCGGTGTCCTGTTGCACTGCTTTTCGGGTACGGCGGAACAGGCACTGGAATATATAAAGCTCGGCGCGACGATCTCCATCGCGGGACCGGTCACGTATAAGAAGAACATAAAGACGGCTATGGTCGCGGAACAGATACCGCTGTCCCATCTGCTCATCGAGACGGACGCGCCCTATCTGGCGCCGGAACCCTTTCGCGGAAAACCCAACACATCGCCGTTGGTGTATCATACCGCGAAGAAGATCGCGGAGCTTCGGGGCGTCGATGTCTCCGAGATAGAAGCGGCCACCTGCGCGAATGCAAAACGCTTCTTTGGAATTGAGTGACCCGCCTTGAATCAGAATGTACTCCGAGATGTAAAAGACACGATCGACGGGATGCACCTCATCCCGAGGGGCGGCCATGTCGTGGTCGGGCTTTCGGGCGGACCGGATTCGCTGTGTCTCTTTCACGTGCTGTTGCGGCTGAGGGATGCGTGCGGATTTACGGTCAGCGCGGTTCATGTCAACCACGGACTTCGTCCCGGCGCGGCGGATGCGGATCAGTTCTACGTGGAATCTCTGTGCGCGGGACTTAGCGTACCGCTCGCCGTCCGATCCGTGGATGTGGCGAAGATGGCATGGGAACTGGGCGAGACGCCGGAGGAGGCGGGCAGGACGGCTCGGTACCGCGCTTTCGACGAGGAGGCTCTCGCCGTCGAGCGGGAAGCCGGACTTTCGCCGGACAAGATCAAGATCGCCGTGGCGCAAAACAGGAACGATCAGGCGGAGACCGTCCTCATGCGTCTCATACGCGGCAGCGGGCCGGACGGTCTGGCCGGGATTCCCTACCGGCGCGCGGACGAGGAAGGCTACGAGGTGATCCGGCCGTTGCTCGCGGTGGATCGGAACGAAATTGAGGACTATTGCGCGGACAATGACCTGCATCCCCGCAGGGATCACACGAACGCGGAGAGTCGGTATTACAGGAATCGTATACGATTGGGCTTGTTGCCACTGCTGCGAAAGGAGTACAATGCGTCCATTGACGATGCGCTGATTCGTCTGTCACGCGTCGCGGGCGAGGACAAGGATTTCTTCGATACCGTCGTGCGCGAGACCATCGAAGCGGAATGCGAATTTCGCGAGGACAAGGAGCGAATGAGTGCGCGGATATCCCTGCCCTTGCTCGCGGAGACGCATCCGGCGATCAGACATAGGCTCATCATCGGGATATTCAGAGAGATCGGCCTCGTTCAGGACATAGAAGCGGCGCACATCCTTGCGGCGGATCGCCTGCTTGAGGCGCGTAAGACCGGAAAGTCCGTCGATTTTCCTGCGGGATACCGCTTGGAGATATCCTATGACACTGTGCTCTTTAACGAAGGGCCGCCGCCGGCCGGCTCGGATGAGATATATGAGTTGGACATGCGAGCGTTTGAAGCGGATCGGGATGTCTCCATACTGTTCCGTTCGTCCGATTTGCGGTTCCGGGCTGCGGTGCTTTCGAGCGCGGAAGCTGCCGGCGACGGAGATTCCGCATCTGCACTGTTGCTTGATTTTGACGCGCTGCAACGGGATACGAATGTGTTGACACTGCGGACGAGGCGGAACGGAGACCGCATCAGCCCCATGGGCATGGACGGCAGCAAGAAGTTGCAGGATATGTTTGTGGACATGAAGATTCCGAGGGACGAGCGGGAGCGCGTCGTTCTGCTTGCGGCGGGCAGTGAGGTACTGTGGATTCCGGAGCGGCGCCGGACGCGGAAGTATGCGGTTGACGCGCGTACGGAGCGCGTGTTGGTCTTGCGCGTTGTGGGGGAGATCGGAACGGAGCCGTCGCAACATTAATGCGACGGCTCCGCCCTATAATCTATTGCCGCACGATGATCGCGCCGAGTTATTTCAGTGCTTTGCGATGCGCGGTTTGTATGGCGCACCGGCGTCGCATGATCGCGCCGACCGTGCATCCGGTTGCCGCGAGCAGCAGCACCGCAAGCCACAGCCACGGCAGGCTGTCGTCGCCGGTCTTCGCATTCCCCGCATTCCCTGCGGCATCTCCTGTCTGCTTGCCGGCAGGATCGTCTTGTCCGCCGCCGGGTTTGTCGGGCGCACCGCTTGCCGGCGCGATTTTAAGCCCGATTTTCTCCGAACGCCCATCGTCAAATGTCGCGGTAAACGCGTGTACCCGCTCAGGGTGCTCCTTTAGATAATCCTCATGAAGCGTGACGACGGTGCTGCCCTCCGTGACCGTGTAGTCGGAAGGATCGATTTCGGCGCCTTGGTGATGCAGCCCCTGAAATTTTTCGTGCTCCGCGTCGATTTTCGCGCTGACCGTTCCGTTTCCCGTCCATGTGCCAAAGTGCTCCAGCACCTCGTATATGATCTTTTTGGGCGGATCGGCGACGACCTCTATCTCCACCTCGATGCCGGTAATCGTGTGGTAATTTACCGGATCCTCCGGCGAGAATGTCACGAGGAACGGATTCGTTCCGGGATCGCCGACGGATGTCGCTTCGCTGTCTTCCCACGTGAAGCCGTCCGGCAGCGATACATCCGCAAGCGTCTGTCCGACCTTCGCCGTGAGACCTGTGGGCGTGGTGTAGATCGGGTCGGCTTTTTCCACGATAAAACTCACAGAGCCTATGGCTGTAGCCGCGCCATCATCCCGCTCATACGTTACGGTTATGGTTGCGGTATATTCGCCCGCGTCTAAATTCGCCAACGGCTGTATCGTCCATGTTTCGTTAATGGCGCCTGCGCTTACCATATCCTCGCCGTCGCTGATTTCAAAAGCCGGATCGCCGGCATCGGACGATAGGGTAACACTGCTGATCGTCGTATCCGCGCTGCCGATGTTGCTGATCCTGATTGCCTTTGCGCTCGGCCGTTCGTAGCCGTAAGTCACGTTCTCAAACGCCGGCGCCGTGACGGCGAGCACGCGCGTTCGCGCTTCGCCGGATTCTATCAGAACATGCTTCGCGTGCGACGCGAAGCTCGACTCCGTCGCTTTAACGCGCACATAGTAGATTCCCGGAGGCAGATTGCCGGTGACGCCATTACTGCAGTCTGTCCAGTTGGCTTGATCTGTGCTGTATTCCATCTCGGAGGTCGTGCTTATTAGTTTGCCGTCATTTTCGCCTGCGGCGCTCTCGTCTTCGGCGTATATAATCGGTACACGGGGACGCTCGGGGATATTCAGCATCTGCGCATCGCTGTCACACTCCCGCACAGAGGCGAATGGTGTCTTGATGATCGGTACGTTTTCCCCAAACCACGCGGCGATGATGGATATGCGTCCGTCGGCGTTCGATGTCTCAGTCCTGCCGTTTATCTTATATGCCGCGTTCCCGGCAAGTCCCGCCAGTTCGCCTGCCCGGTAGTCGATCCGTGCGTCCGGCGTCGCGTCCCGTACCAACAGGCTCATACGTTTCTTGCCTAAGTCGTACTGCGTGCTCGCCGTAACGGTAAACGCGGCGATGGTTGCGGCGGACGGCGTGCCGCTGATTTCGCCGTCTTCTATCCCCAGCTCGGCAGGCAGATCGCCGTCCGTAATTTTCCAATCTCTGATAGTTGCGTTTTCGTACGTCTCTGCCTCTAACTGCTCACGGTACTCGGTTTTGACGATGGCGGTCCCGAGTTCTCCACCGATGATCGGCGCGAACCGGTAGTCTGTCGTCAGTGTTTCCTCCTCGGTATTGCTCGATTCCGGTGCGACAAATTCCGCATAGACGTCATCGTCGGCCATTAGCGCAACGGTTCCTTCCGCCGATTCGGGCAGCCGAAAATACACCTTACCTTCGCCATCCGTCGCCACATCCTTTATACCGTAGACTCCATACGCGGCATCGGGTATGGACTCGCAGGTCATGTCGTTGACACTGCCTCCGTCAATTTCTGTGTTTTCGACAGCGAAAAGTTTTTTCCACACCGTCAGCGTGCAGAGGTATACATTTTCTCCCTTGCTGTTTTTCGGTTGCGTGCTGATATCCTCCGCGTTTACGCTGCCGCCGTTGATGATGATATTGCTGCTTGATGTGTTGTTTGCTCCGCGGCCGATGTCCGAGGCTTCGCTTCCGCCTATCGCCGTGACACTGCCGCCGTTGATGGTGATATTGCCGCCCGCTTTGTTCCACCCGCCGCCGACGCCTGCGGCGGCAGTGCCTCCCTCCGCTATGACGCTGCCGCCGTTGATTGCGATAGTGCCGCCCGCACCATTATACCCGCCGCCGATACCCGCGCCGTTACTATTACCGGTCGCCGTGATATTGCCGCCGTTGATGGTGATATTGCCGCCCGCGCCATTATATCCGCCGCCGATACCCGCGCCATACCTGGCGCCGATTGCCGTAATGCTTCCGTCGTTAATGGTGATGGTTCCTCCTGTCTGTCCATTTACGCCGCCGATGCCTGCGGCATGAGTTCCGTTGCCGATTGCGGTTAGGCTTCCTGTGCCTTCGATGGTAAGTGTCGCGTCGGCGGATTGTATGCCGGCGTAATATGAAGACCCCTTCAACGTGTTTGTACCGACCAAGGACAGCGTCGCCTCCGCGCCTCTGTTCAGTGAAAAAGCGGAACCGGTAGCTCCTTGAACCAATGTGTCAATTGTCGCGCCGTCTAACGTCACCCTGACATTCTTCGCGCTCTGCGCGACCTGCACACGCAGTCTCGGGGGGCCGGTCTTAACATTACTGCCCGTGATCGTGACGTCTGCCCCGTCTTCTATGGTGAATACGTTGTTGGTAAGGCTCCAACCGTCCCCTTCCCGCGTAGTGGTGTCTGACATATCGATCGTCGCGCCGCCGCTCGCCCCCGGCGCGATGGCAGACGCCGGCGATTCCGCGCCGCTCTCGGATGCGAAGGCCGGATTCAGCCCGAAGGATGTCGCAATCAGTACCGCGACCAAAAATATAGATAGCCAATTCGCGCGGGGAATCAATATCCCACGCCGTTTTTTATGGGTGTTTCTTTTATTTCCATTTGTATTTTTATGTATCATTGCTCTAATGTCTCCTTTTTAATTTATTCGAGTGCCATAACCCAAGTAGCTCGTCACGAGTCGTTTTACGACTCGGAATAAAATAAAAATCTCCATGTTGAGTGAACGCTCAGCAACGAAATCAAATACAGCAAAACCGTGTGGTTTGCCGTCATTTTGCTCTCAGATACTTATGCGATATGTGTATGAAAAAAAATGAGATATCGGAGAGCGCTGACTGACGTTTGCTCCCCCTCATTCCCGGAGATTCCGAAATTATTTATGTTTTTCTTATATTTGTTCATAGCTGTATTATACATGGCCGGCTTCTGTATTTCAAGGAATTATCGCGGCTGAAATGTGTATTGTTTTCTTTCTCGTTCTCTGTTATCATGTGAGTATGAGGGGTTCAATATTCAAAATATTCCGAACGCTTTAATGGAGTGCTCTTTTCGTTGAATTTTGGTTGTGCGCAAGAGCGCATTTGAGGAAAGAAAATGGTAAAACGTATCTATGTGGAAAAAAAGCGAGGATTTGATGTGGAGGCGCAGAAGCTGTTGCGCGAAATCAGAGAAAATCTGAGCATCAGGGGGCTGAAATCTCTGCGCATCGTCAACAGATACGATGTCGAAAATATCAGCGGGGAAGCCTTTGAGGTCGCGAAAAAAAATATTTTTTCAGAGCCAAATCCGGATATCGTCTATGACGAAAATGAAAATCTGTTTGACGCGGCGTTTTCGTTCGGCGTGGAATATCTGCCCGGTCAATACGATCAACGGGCGGATTCGGCCGCGCAGTGCATCAAGCTCGTCAGCGGGGATTCCGATGTGATTGTCCGGTATTCGAAGTGGATGATTATCGACGCGAATCTGACGGACGAAGAAAAAAAGGCGATCAAAAAATACTGTATCAATCCGGTCGACAGCCGCGAAGCACCGCGCGAAAAACCTGCCGCGTTGGGCATGGAACTTCCCGAGCCGCATCCGGTCGAAACCGTCGATGGCTTTCGGAACATGGATGAACGCGGTCTGCGAAAATTGATAGAGCGGATGGGATTCGCTATGAGCTATTCGGATTTGAAATTTGTGCGCGAGCATTTTCACGCGGTGGAACATCGAGATCCGACCGTCACCGAGTTGCGAGTCATCGATACCTACTGGTCCGATCACTGCCGCCACACCACATTCCTGACTTCTCTGAACGAGATTACTTTTGAAGATGGCGATTTTGCCGATATGATACGCGAAGCTTTCGACGCTTATCTCGATACGCGGCGCAGAGTGTACGGCTCCGACACCGACCGGGATGTGAGTCTCATGGATATGGCGACGATCGGCGCGAAATACCTGAAGAAGCAGGGCAAGCTGAACGACTTGGACGAATCGGAGGAGATCAACGCGTGCAGTATACGCGTGAAGGCGCGCGTCTTCGAGGACAGCTTCGGAAAAGACGGTACGGATCACGAACCGGACGGCGTCCGCGAGGAGGATTGGCTCGTTATGTTCAAAAATGAGACGCACAATCATCCCACGGAGATAGAGCCTTTCGGTGGCGCGGCCACCTGTCTTGGCGGCGCGATCCGCGATCCGTTATCAGGCAGAGCCTATGTCTATCAGGCGATGCGCGTCACGGGCAGCGGAGACCCGCGAACCTCCATGAAGGACACGCTGCCGGGTAAGCTCTCTCAATATCAGATCACGCGCGGCGCGGCGAAGGGCTACAGCTCCTATGGAAATCAGGTGGGTTTGGCCACGGGCTTTGTGGACGAGATATATGATGAAGGCTATGTGGCGAAGCGCATGGAGATCGGTGCCGTCGTCGGTGCGACGCCTGCGGATCATGTGCGGCGTGAAAGGCCGGCGTCGGGCGATATCATCCTCATCGTCGGCGGCAGAACGGGAAGGGACGGCCTCGGCGGCGCTACGGGTTCGTCGAAGGAACACAACGAGGAATCCATCCTGACGGCCGGTGCGGAGGTGCAGAAAGGCAATCCGCCCGTAGAACGCAATATCCAGCGGCTGTTTCGGCGCAAGGAGGTGACGCGCCTCATCAAGCGGTGCAACGACTTCGGCGCGGGCGGCGTCTCCGTGGCCATCGGCGAGTTGGCGGACAGCATCGACGTGAATCTCGACAAGATTCCGAAGAAATACGACGGACTTGACGGAACGGAGCTGGCCATATCCGAATCTCAGGAACGCATGGCCGTCGTCATCGAAAAGGGAGATTTGGAAGCGTTTGCGCGGTACGCGTGTGAGGAAAATGTGGAGGTGACCGCCGTTGCGAAGGTCACGGACAGCGGCAGATTTCGCATGACGTGGCGGGGCGATACCGTACTGGACTTGTCCCGGCAGTTCTTAGACACGAACGGCGTGAATCCGCAGAGAGCCGTACACGTCAAGAACAGGGACATTCCCGTCGGCGGTGCGCTTGCGTCAGAGCAGCCCGGAGGATTCATCGCGAAGGATGAGCTGTTGGCCGCCATAGACGATTTGAACGCGTGCGGCAAGAAAGGACTCATAGAGTGCTTCGACAGCACCATCGGGCGCGGAAGCGTGCTCATGCCGCTCGGCGGCGCGACGCAGATGACGCCCACCCTCGGCATGGCCGCGAAATTGCCCGTGCGGCAGGGAGACACCGACACCATCACGCTGATGACCTACGGATTTGACGCGAAGCTCGCGAAGCAGAGTCCCTATCACGCCGCCATCTACGCGGTCTTGGATTCGGTGACGAAGATCGTGGGTATGGGCGGCGACATGACGGGCATCCGTCTCACCTTCCAGGAATATTTTGAAAAATTGGGCAAAGTTCCTACCAGATGGGCAAAGCCGTTCATGGCGATGCTCGGCGCACTCAAAGCGCAGCTTGCGCTCGAATTGCCCGCCATCGGCGGTAAGGACAGCATGTCGGGTACGTTCAGTCATCTCGATGTGCCGCCCACACTCGTGTCTTTCGCCGTCGCCGTTTCCGACGCCGGCAGCGTCTTATCCCCCGAATTCAAACAGACCGGCGATACTCTCATCCTGATTCACACGGACAAGGACGCGCGGGGTATTCCCGATTTCGAGCAATTCAAACTCAACATGAAGCGAATCAACCGTTTGACGCGCGAGGGTAAGATACGTTCCGCCGCTACCATTGGCCGCGGCGGCATCTTTGCCTCCATCGCGAAGATGGCGCTCGGAAATTCCATCGGAGCGATCATCCGCATGGTGCGCGACGAGGAATTGATCGCGCCTGATTACGGAAGTCTCATCGTCGAGGTGGATGGAAATGAGGACGGTTCGGCATTGCTTGGGGGGCTGGATTTCAGAGTGATCGGCGAAACCGTCGACAGCGGCGTCATAGAGGTGAAACCCCTCGGTGGCGCGAACGCGCGTCCCAACGAGATGGGCACCTACGATTCGACCATCGTCAGCCTGCGCGAGATAGAGAGACGGTGGCAAGCGCCTCTCGAACGCGTTTTCCCCACGACCGCGGAGGTATACGGAGAGGACGAGACGGAAATGGAGGAACTGATCATTCCCGCGTACACGGAGAGGAAAGTGACTTCCGCGGCGGGTTCGTCCATCGCGAGACCTCGCGTATTCATTCCCGTGTTTCCCGGCACGAATTGCGAAGCCGATACACAGGCGGCGTTTGAGCGGGCGGGCGCGGAAGCGCGCGTCGTCAATCTCATCAATATGAACGAGAACACATTGGACGAGTCCATTCGGCACATGACGGAGGTCATCGGCGAGAGTCAGATCATCGCGCTTCCCGGCGGATTCAGCGGCGGCGACGAACCGGAAGGCTCCGCAAAATTCATCACGGCGGTGTTCCGAAATCCCTTTATCCTTGAGGCGGTGACAGAGCTTCTCGAACATCGTGACGGACTGATCTTGGGCATCTGCAACGGGTTTCAGGCGCTCATCAAATTGGGGCTGCTGCCCTACGGACGCATTACCGAGCCGGACGAACACGCGCCGACCCTCACGTACAACACCATCGGCCGGCATGTGTCGTCCATCGTCAGGACGCGCGTCAGCTCCGTGCTGTCGCCGTGGTTGGCTCGTGCGGAGGTGGGCGACGTGTTTACCACGCCCGTATCGCATGGCGAGGGGCGGTTTGTCGCAAGCGACGACGTGTTGGAAAGTCTTATCGCCGGCGGACAGATCGCGACGCAGTACGCCGACCTCTCCGGCAATCCAACGATGGCCGCCGGGCACAATCCCAACGGCAGCCGGTTGGCTGTGGAAGGCATCACATCACCCGACGGCCGCGTGTTCGGCAAGATGGGTCACGTGGAGCGCGTCGGCCGATACCTGTACAAGAATGTCCCCGGCAACTACGATACCGGCATATTCGAATCAGGCGTAGCGTATTTTGAATAGTAATAGATAAGGAGATTGTTATGAAAGTAGCTATCGTCATGGGCAGCAAATCCGACTATCCCGTCGTCGAACGGGCGGAACGGATATTGGCCGCTTTCGCAGTCGATTATGAGACGCGAATCATCTCGGCGCATAGGACACCTTCCGTGGCGGAAGAATTTGCCGCAGGCGCGGAGAAGAACGGCATCGAAGTAATCATCGCCGCGGCTGGCAAGGCCGCACATCTCGCGGGCGTTTTGGCGGCCTATACGCCTCTGCCCGTCATCGGACTGCCCATCAAGTCCTCCACATTGGATGGACTGGATTCTCTGCTCTCCATCGTACAGATGCCAAAGGGCGTGCCTGTGGCGACGGTCGCGATAGACGGGGCGGAGAATGCGGCTCTGCTCGCAATTCAGATTCTCTCGCTCAGATACGATGAACTGCGCGAGGAGATGCGGACTTATAAGGAAAACATGGAGCGCGAGGTGGTACGGCTCGATGCGGAATTTCAAAAGGAGAATCAGTAGATATGGAAAAAGGAAAACAATTATACGAAGGCAAGGCCAAAAAGGTCTACGAGACGAACGACCCGAATCTTTACATCGTGTCCTATAAGGACGATGCCACGGCGTTCAATGGGGAGAAAAAAGGGACCATCGCGGACAAGGGCGTGGTCAACAATATCATGTCAAACCTCGTCTTTGCGCTGCTTGCGGAATCGGGCGTGCCGACCCATCTCGTTCGGCAGCTCAGCGACAGGGACACGCTCGTGAAAGCGGTGACCATCCTGCCGCTGGAAGTCATTATCCGCAATACGGCGGCCGGCTCTTTCTCCAAACGCTACGGCGTGGAAGAAGGGACGCCCCTCGCGCGACCCGCGTTGGAGTTTTCGTACAAGAAGGACGAGTTGGGCGATCCTCTGATCAACGACGATCACATACTGGCGCTGGAACTCGCCACGGAGGATGATTTGGCGCGGGTGAAGCAATACGCGCACAAGGTCAACGAGGTGATGAAAGCTTTCTTCTTGGATAAAGGGCTGAAACTGATCGACTTCAAGATCGAATTTGGCAAGACGCCCGACGGAGAGATCATCCTCGCCGACGAAGTGTCGCCCGACACCTGTCGCCTCTGGGATGTCAAAACGAACGAAAAGATGGACAAGGACAGATTCCGGCGCGATCTGGGCAATGTAGAGGAAACCTATCAGGCTGTGTTGAAACGGGTGAGAGCATGAGCGAAACATTGACCTATAAGGACGCGGGCGTCGATACGAAAGAAGGCGAACGAGCCGTATCCCTCATGAAGGAGTATGTGAAACGAACCGTAAACGACGGCGTCCTCGCGGGAATCGGCGGTTTTGGCAGTCTGTACAAGCCGAATTTAGACGGCGTGAAAGCACCTGTGCTCGTGGCCGGTGCCGATGGCGTGGGAACGAAGCTAAAGATCGCCATCCTCATGGACAAACACGACACGGTGGGACAGGATCTGGTCGCCATGTGCGTCAACGATGTGCTCTGTCAGGGCGCCCGTCCGCTGTTCTTCCTCGACTATATCGCCACGGGAAAGGTCGGCGCGGAGAAGATCGCGCAGATCGTCAAAGGCGTGGCCGACGGTTGCGTGCTCGGCGGCTGTGCCCTCGTAGGCGGGGAAACGGCGGAGATGCCGGGCTTCTACGGCGGAGACGACTACGACATGGCGGGTTTTGCCGTGGGCATGGT
>JAISQM010000144.1 GCA_031274195.1 Eubacteriales Family XIII. Incertae Sedis bacterium | reverse complement strand
CGGCGACGACTCCGGCATCGGCATAAGCGTCCTGACGCTACTGCTCGCCACCGCCGGCCTCACCGGCTGCGCGATCACAAGACGCCGCCTGCGCAAGTACCGCATCGGCACCAAAGCGTGACCGACACCAAAGCATGGCAGAAGCCGAAGCATGGCAGAAGCCGAAGGCTGACCGACGCCGGCAGATGACACTATCTGACGACCGACCATAACAAACAACAGCAAGACACATCGGGACATTCCCCTTGTGTCTTGCTTGTTATATTGGTAACTATCAACTTATTTTGTAGCTACAGTTCACTGAGGGGTGCCTGCCGCCCGCCACCCAACTCTCGAATCGAAAATTTGTCCTTGCGAAAAAAGGCGAAAAAATCGATAAAAATTTCACAATGCCTATTGCAATACGCGCCCAATTGTAGTTAAATAGAGCAATAGAGCGATGTGGAGGATCGTCAGGACTTAGGCCCCATGTTTTTCTGCATGCTGTATTCTGCGCTGTCCGGTCACCGCCGGAGCGTGGCGTTTGAATAGTAACATCACACAATAGAGGAGGTATTTCTACATGGATTTTCGGCTTACAAAGGAACAGGAATTCGTTAGAAAAATGGTTCGGGAATTCGCGGTCGCAGAGGTGGAACCCATTGCGGCCGAGATCGACCAAGAGCATCGTTTTCCTGAGGAAAATGTAAAGAAGATGGCGCACTACGGTCTGCTCGGCATACCGTTTCCCAAGGAATGGGGCGGAGCCGGCGGGGATAATCTGTCTTACGCGATCACGGTGGAGGAGCTTGCGCGGGTCTGCGCGTCTACGGGCGTAATCTGCTCGGCGCATACATCCCTTTGCGCGTGGCCTATCTACAACTACGGTACGGAGGAGCAAAAACAAAAATATCTGATCCCGCTCGCCAAAGGGGAGAAGTTGGGTGCCTTCGGGCTGACGGAGCCCAATGCGGGCACCGACGCTTCGGGACAGCAGACCAGAGCCGAAGACATGGGCGATCACTGGTTGCTGAACGGCGCCAAGGTCTTTATCACGAACGGCGGTTACGCGGACGTGTTCGTCGTCATGGCGATGACCGATAAATCCAAGCGTACCCGCGGTATCTCCGCGTTCATCGTCGAAAAGGGTACGCCGGGTTTCACGATCGGCAAGACCGAGGACAAGATGGGCATCTGCGCTTCGTCAACGACGGAGTTGGTATTTCAGAATTGCAAGATCCCCAAGGAGAATATTCTCGGAGATCCGGGGCAGGGCTTTAAGATCGCTCTCTCTACTTTGGACGGCGGGCGCATCGGCATCGCCTCGCAGGCGTTGGGTATCGCGCAGGGTGCTTTCGATGTGACGCTTGAGTATATGAAAGCGAGAAAGCAGTTTGGCAAAAGGCTCTCGGACATGGAAGCGCTCAGGTTTGAGATGGCCGATATGCATACGCGCATCGAGGCCGCAAGGCTTCTCATCTACAGGGCGGCCGAGATGAAGGACAGGCATGTGCCCTACGGCCCCGAATCGGCGGCGGCGAAGCTGTATGCGTCGGAAACCGCGATGTATGTCACCACGAAGGCGGTGCAACTGCATGGCGGCTACGGGTATACGAAGGACTATCCGGTGGAGCGTATGATGCGCGACGCGAAGATCACCGAGATATACGAAGGCACATCGGAAGCGCAGAAGCTCGTCATTGCGGCTTCGGTATTCGGCAAATAAGGAGGATTTACGATTATGGCATTTAAGATTATAGTATGTGCAAAGCAGGTGCCGGATACGAACGAGATCAAGATCGACCCGGTGACTAAGACGCTCGTGAGAGAGGGCGTGCCGAGCATTTTGAATCACGACGACGCCAACGCATTGGAGGAAGCGCTGAAGATCAAGGATAAGCATCCCGATACGCACATCACGGTGGTGACCATGGGGCCGCCGCAGGCGAAGGATATGCTCATCGAATGTCTGGCGATGGGTGCGGATGATGCCGTGTTGGCATCGGACAGAGCCTTGGGCGGTTCCGATACGTGGGCCACGTCCAATGCGTTGTCCGCCGCTGTCGAGAAGCTCGGCGACTACGATCTGATCTTCGCGGGACGGCAGGCAATCGATGGGGATACCGCGCAGGTCGGTCCTCAGATGGCTGAAAAATTGGGCATTCCGCAGGTCACCTATGTGACGGAGTTTTCCATAGACGACGATAGAAAAAAGATCACCGTTAAGAGAAAGCTGGAGGACGGCTACGAACTGATTCGCATAAAGACGCCCTGCATGTTGACCGCGATCAAGGAACTCAACGCGCCTCGCTATATGTCCATCGGCGGCATATATGACGCGACCTCGAAGGATATCCCCACGTGGGGTGCTGCCGATCTCGGCGTCGATCCTGACAAAGAAGTCGGCCTTGAGGCGTCGCCCACGAACGTGTTTCGCTCCTTTACGCCGGCGCCTAAGGGTAAGGGTATGATGCTTACCGGCGATACGGAGCGGGAACTGGCGGATAAACTCTTGATTGGACTCAAGTCCACGCACGTGATATAAGGGGATATAGGAGGAGAAAATGGCAGTAACAGTAATTAGGGATAAATGTATCGGCTGCAAGATATGCGTAAAAGCATGTCCGTTTGACGCCATCGACATGGACGGCAAGATCGCCGTAATCAACGAGAAATGTACGTCCTGCAAGGTCTGTATTTCCAAGTGTCCCGTGGAAGCGATTGAATCGGATGCGAAAGAAGTCGCCGAAGTCGTCGATCTGTCGGCGTACAAGCATGTGTGGGTATTCGCAGAGCAGCGCAAGGGCAAGATCATGAATGTGGCGCTCGAGCTCATCGGCGAAGGCAGGCGTCTGGCTCGCGAGATCGGAGAGGATACGAAAGTCTATGCGGTGCTCATCGGCGACAAGGTCGAGACGCTGAGCGCGGAATGCTTCGAATACGGAGCCGACGGCGCATATATTATAGAAGATAATCTGCTCACGAACTATACGACGGATGGTTACACGAAAGTGCTCACCGATACGATTCGGGAATATAAGCCGGAGATCGTTCTGTTTGGCGCGACCCACATCGGCCGCGATCTGGCGCCGAGGGTGGCCGCAAGGCTCAATACCGGGCTCACGGCCGACTGCACAAGATTGGACGTGAAGGTGAGCAGCTACATCGATTACGCAAAGAAGAGCACCACGCTTGATACGTCAGATCTGGATCCTGCGTCTGACGACAAGGGGCTGAAGCAGACCCGTCCGGCTTTCGGCGGGAATCTCATGGCCACCATTGTTTGTCCGAGAACGAGACCTCAGATGGCGACGGTGCGTCCCGGCGTCATGGCGCGGCGGGAACGCGAAGCGGGCGCAAGCGGCGAGGTCGTCAAGGTCAACCCCACGCTTTCGGCGGACGATATCCGGACAGAGGTGTTGGAAGTGGTGAAGAGCGCGAAAGAGATCGTTTCTCTGACGGACGCGGAGATCATCTGCTCCGGCGGCCGGGGTCTGGGAGACGCTTCTGGATTTGAGCTCATGAAGAAGTTCGCAGACAAGGTCGGCGGTGTCGTGGGTTCGTCCAGAGCGGCTGTCGACTCGGGCTGGATCGATCAGTCACATCAGGTGGGACAGACGGGTACGACGGTCAAGCCGAAGATATACTTTGCCTGCGGCATTTCGGGTGCCATTCAGCATCTGGCCGGTATGCAGACATCGGATATCATCGTCGCGATCAATAAGGATGCCGATTCGCCCATCTTCGAGGTGGCGGACTACGGCATCGTGGGTGATCTGTATAAAGTGATCCCGCAGATCATCGAGGAATGGGACAAGGCCGAAGAACTCTACGAGGCGACGTTGGATCGTAGCGCGGAGTAGGGTAATTACGAATACACATCAAAATACCCGTGGTGATCAGTTGACATGCTGCAAAGCGATACTTGACACTCATGACGGCCGATGGTAGAATAATTGTAGGCAAAGCCTAAGTCGAGTAGTATTAAGGCTTAAAAAACCACAGTGTTTGCGGCACTGTGGTTTTCCTTTTGGGCTAACTGTCGTTGCTGTTTCGCTCTAACCACTTGCTAACGCAGTTTGCGGCCACGCTAGCCATGAACGAAACTAAAAAGTCGAGTAGTATCATATGGCTCTCACCTCCTTCCATATTACGTCCAGAGGAATAGACAGCACAGCCAGTATATCAAAAAACCGATGGGAATGACAAATCAAGTTACAGTCCCCGCGTTTCTATGGTAAAATGGTACAGAAACAGTTCGACGCATGTAAGAGAGGAGTTTTATTCGATGGCCAGATATTTCACTTCCGAATCCGTTACCGAGGGACATCCGGACAAGGTCTGCGATCATATCTCGGATGCGATACTTGACGCGATCATGAGCGAAGATCCTGCGGGACGGGTGGCGGTCGAGTGTCTGACGACGACGGGGCTCGCGATGATCGCGGGCGAGATTACGACGTCGGCCTATGTGGATATTCCGCAGCTCGTGCGTCAGGTGATCAACGATATCGGATATACGAAGGGTGAATATGGCTTTGACGGCAACACCTGCGCGGTGCTGACGAGCATTCACGGGCAGTCTGAGGATATTGCGCTCGGTGTCGACGAGGCGCTCGAGGTGAAGACGGGCAAGACGGGAGACGCGCTCGAGATCACGGGGGCGGGAGATCAGGGGATCATGTTCGGCTATGCGTGCAAGGAAACGCCCGAGCTGATGCCGCTGCCCATTACGCTGGCGCATAGGATGGCTCGGCGGCTTACGGAGGTCAGAAAGACGGGCGAGATCGCATATCTGCGGCCGGACGGAAAGACGCAGGTCACAGTGGAATATGACGGGTATCGTCCCGTGCGCGTATCCGCCGTCCTCGTATCTACGCAACACGACCCACAGGCGACGCAGAATGAGATACGAAACGACATCATCGAGAAGGTGATACGGCCGGTCATTCCCGAAGAACTTTTGACAGAGGAGCCGGAGTACCTCGTAAATCCAACGGGTCGTTTTGTCATCGGCGGGCCCAACGGCGATACGGGACTGACAGGCCGCAAGATCATCGTCGATACCTACGGCGGCTACGCGAAGCACGGCGGCGGTTGTTTCAGCGGCAAGGATCCGACAAAGGTGGATCGGTCGGCGGCCTACGCGGCGCGGTACGCGGCGAAGAATATCGTCGCGGCCGGTTTGGCGGAACGCTGCGAGATCGAACTTTCGTACGCCATCGGCGTCGCGGAACCCATGTCCATCCTCGTGGATTCGTTCGGAACGGGCAGCGTGTCGGACGATGAGTTGGCGGCTCTGCTAAAGCGGAATTTCGATCTGCGCCCCGCGGCCATTATCGAGACGCTCGATCTGCGAAGACCCATCTACAAACAGATCGCCGCCTACGGACATTTTGGCAGATCGGAGCTTGATCTGCCGTGGGAGCGGACGGACAAGGCGGAGACGCTGAAAGCGGCAGCGGGGAAATCGTGACGCACTCAAACCGATTTCGCCCAAGATAAGCGTAAATTTTACCGCGGTTTTCTTATCGGAGCCGCGGTTTGTTTCGTTACATCTTCTCTACAAATCGCGAAAATGCTTTCTTTCAAGGCAGTGTTTTGATATAATACAGGAGTATAACGCATATGAGAGAGGTATTTATTTTGGCGAATATACGCGAAAATCATAACACGAGCAAGAATGGTATCGAAGGTTTTTTCGATAAATTCGACGAGATCGAAAAGAATTTCAGAAGAAGCCACGAAAGAATACGATCCACATCTAATTTTGTAGATGCCGATGCGGGAGAACCGTCGACTGATGCACAAGAGCCGGTGGTTGCCAACAGGTCGGCGAGGTTTTCCAAGAGGGGCGGCGCGGACGCGCAGGTTGTACCCGAGGTGTCATCCGAGATTTTGAACGACCCGATTTTGGAGAGCCTTGCTTCGGACGACTCGGTTGCGAAGCAGAGTTTCGATACAGCCGGTAAGGCGCGGGGCGAGGCAAAGACCGGGACGCGCAAGGCGGCCGGCGGCAGAAGTCGGTCGAACGGTACTGCCGCGCGCGGCGGCGGTTCCGGTGGCGGCGGAAAGCGGCGAAAGGGCATTAAGAAGCGCAGAGTACTGAAAAGTATCATCACGTCGATGTTTCTCATCGCACTCGCCTGTATGCTCATCGGCGTGCTCTACGTGTACAGCGTCATCAGGGATCTGCCCGAGGTGGATCCGCAGGAGATCAGCGATCAGCTCAGGCTCGCTTCCACGATGTACGACGACGGCGGGAATGTGGTAAAGAGCATCTATTTGGACGATGTGCAAAGGGCGCTCGTCAATTACGAACAGTTGCCGAATCATCTCACGAATGCCTTCATCGCGATCGAGGACAAGACCTTTTGGGATCACCACGGGTTTAACTTCGTGCGCATCATCGGCGCGATCAAGGAAAGTGTGTTTGGCGGCGGCAAGGTCAGCGGCACCAGCACCATTACCCAACAATTGGCGCGAAACATCTGGTTGGCTGACACGAAAAGCGACCGCGAGTTGAGCCGCAAGCTGAAAGAAGCCTATTATGCGGTGCAGCTTGAGAAGAAGTTGGGCAAAGAGGAAATATTGACGGACTATCTGAACACGATTCCCCTCGGCCATCGCAGCTATGGCGTTCAGACCGCGGCCAAGTCTTATTTTAACAAAAACGTGGAGGAACTCACCCTTATCGAGTGCGCCGCATTGGCCTGTCTTCCCAAGGCTCCTACGGAGCTTGCGATGATTTCGACGGTGGACAAAGGCGCCGTGGCGGACGACGATCCGCGCATCATCATGCGGGGGCAGCAATACGACTACTTGTACAATGAGAAGATCGAGCCGAGATTGAAGTTGGTGCTGAAGACCATGTTGGATCAGGATCTGATTACGCAGGCGGAGTATGACGAAGCGTCTGCGGATTCCATTCGGAATCATCTGCAACCCACGGAGGTCGTGAGCGACAGCAACGCGGCGTTCTTCGTCGATTACGCCATTCAGAATGTGGCGGAGGATCTGCTTAAGAAGTATCCCGAAAAATTTGCGGACATCGACGAAGCGAAGCGCATGGTCTATGTCGGCGGCCTGAACATATACAGTACACTGAACACGAACTTCCAGAATATCGTGGCGGAGGAATACGCGAACGAGAAGAATTTTCCGTCTATCGTGCGCCTGAATCGAAACAAAAGTCTCGATATCTTAGACGAGGACGGCAATCTTCTGCTGTACAAATACAGCAATATGTTTGCCGAAGACGGCAGATTTGTCTTTGCTGCCAACGAATTTCAGCGACGCGAGGACGGGAGTCTGCTTCTTCTCAAGGGCACGAAAGAGGATAAGGAAAAAGGGATATCGGAGAATATCGTCAGACTGAATTATTATAAGACGACGGTAGACGGAGCGGTCGATCCGAGCATCGAATTTAAGGATATCTATCAGATAGACGACGACGGCAAGCTGTACATCATACAGGGCGGCGTGATCAATATTCCCCAGAAATATAAGACGTTTGACGATGCCGGCAATGTGATTCTGTCAGCGGCGTTCTTTGCCGACTATCCTGATATGTTCGTGTTCGGCGAGGATGGGAGCGTATCCGTTCCTGCATCAAGCTATACGCTCAAGCAGAAGGTGATCCAACCTCAATCGGCCATGGTGATTCTCGAGCATGCGAACGGTCAGGTCAAGGCGATGTACGGCGGTCGCAACATCACGGGCGAGATGAGCCTCAACCGGGCGGTTCAAAAGAGGCAACCTGGGTCGACGATGAAACCCATCGGCACCTACGGGCCGGCTATAGAGATGAGTGCGCAAGGTCAGTCCATCACGAGCGGCGAAGAGTCATATGGGAAATATTGGTCGCCTCTCAGCGTCATCGTGGACTCGAAGATGGAATACGGCGGTGAAGTCTGGCCTAAGAATTGGTATGAGGGGTTTTGGGGACCGATGACCTTTCGCAAGTCCATCGAACAGTCTGTAAATGTCAACGCCGTCAAGGTGCAGCTGAGCGTCGGTGCGGATAGATCCGTGGCATTTTTGAAGAATCTGGGCATCACGAGTCTTGTGGAGGAAGGGAATAAGAATGACTTAAATCCGGCGGCTCTGGCGCTCGGCGGTCTGACCTCGGGCATTAAACCCCTTGAAATCACGTCCGCTTACGGTGCGTTCGCTGAGCTGGGCGTTCTCACAAAACCATTGGCTTATACGAAAGTGACGGATCGAAATGGCGAGGTGATCTTGGACGGAGTGCCGGAGCAGACGCAGGCGATGGATCCGGGAACGGCCTTTATCATAAACGACATCCTGCACACGACCGTTACAAATGGCATCGCTTCGGCTGCTTCGATTCCGGGGGTTCCCGTGGCAGGAAAGACGGGAACCGCGTCGGAAAACCGCGATGCATGGTTTGTGGGCAACACGCCCAAATATTCGGCGGCCGTTTGGATCGGCAGCGATGTAAACCTCGAAATGTCGAAAGGCTCCGGTGCGGCTTCGGCGCTCTGGAGCAAGGTGATGCGTCAGGTCGTGAAAGGACAGGAAGCCGGCAGTTTTCCGGGGCCGCCCGCAAACGTGGTCAGCACCTCTGTGAGCGGTCAGACCGATTATTTCATCAAAGGAACGGCGCCCGAGAAGCTCATGTATGGCAGCGAGGAGTTGCTCATATGTACGGAAACGGGATATCTGGCGACGCCGTGGTGCAAGCATACGGAATTGCGAAAATTCGACGCGCTGAACGACGGCGAAGCCGGGAAAGCGCCCGAGTTCTACTGTCACCTGCACAATATCAATCCGGGGCAATTCCCCATAGACCCGACGCAATCTTTGGATACGACATTTGATCCGAATAAGCCGGAGGAACCGGAGGTAACGACGCCTCCGCCCGTGACAGTCCCCGATCCGACGTCCGATCCGACCCCCGATCCGACCCCTGATCCGACCCCTGAGATACCGACGACCACGGGAACGGGTATACAGCCGCAGGCTGCGGCAGGCGCGGGAACGGCGGTTGGCTTGGCGCGCTTTTGGTACACGAGCCGAGCCCGATCCGGCACCGCCATGTATAATCTATACGCGATGAACTACTATTTGAACCGGCGGGTTCGCAATTGACTTGAGACTATTTATAACTTAAATCGTCACATTGATTGGAGCGCAAGATGTATGATAGTGTAGATGTCGCCAAAGCGGCAGTGCAGCTCGCCATTACGCCAAACAGGCCGTCGGAGGAGCGGTATATCGCGAAGCTCGCGGAGCAGGATATCCTCGGCGTGGCCATCGATGTGGGCGGCGATATCGTCAATTCCGTCCATATCGTAATAGAGCGAGCCATTCTCGCGTCGCGAAAGACGGGACTCACGCGGGAAAATCATGTACAGGACGGCGCGATCGCCGGGGCGGCTCGTGAGGCCATCACGCAGATCGCGTCGAAGGCTATGGGCTTGAACGGCGGCGGCAAGATCGCCGTCTGCCGGCATCAAGAGCATCTGTCGGTGTGCATCTTCATGAGCATCGGTCTGTTGCATCTGAACGAGGTGGTAATCGGTCTGGGACACAGGTCACTGCCGATAGAATGATTGAGTCACAATTGGAATCAGATTCGCTTCACCGATACTATCATGACATTTGATCCGTAATTATTCCGAAACAGGCTTGATGACGACAGCCTGCTCGAACATACCCTCGTAGGCGGTTTTGACGACGGATTTGCGGTATTTATACATCTTCGACTTCTGAGGATCGTTGAAATAGTAATAGTCTGCGTCGTATCCGACGAGCAAGAGGCAGTGCATCGGAATCACCCATTCGATTTGCTCGCCGGTGTCCTCGTCCACCCACGAGGTTCCGGGGTGCGGGGCGGCCATCCCCATCGTCGCCCAGAAGATGACGGGGATGTCGTTTTGGATGTATCGGGCGCATAGCTCGTCCACCGTGGCTTCGTAGATGATCTCCGCCTCGTAGCGTTTGGGATCGAGTATCTTGTCGCAGGCGTCCTTGATGACCGGTGCGAAGCAACCCCAACCCGATTTTGTATATGGATTACCGGGGAAGGCTTTCCATGGGCTGACGCCGACATAGCGGCCGCTTTCGTCCATGTGCGGAGCGTTTCCCAGTGCGAGGTATTCGTCGATGAAGGTGTCTACGGAAATGTCGATGCCGATATACTGCAACGCCATTACGGCCGACACGCTTTCGCAGCCGGTCGGGTAGCGGGCGCGCTGATTGATATAGGGCGCATCGAGGGTCTTCTTGGATGTGCCGGCTTCGATCTCGCTTAAGGCTCTGTAATACGTGAGTTCCGTTTCCGCATCAGCTTGAATACCTTCGATCTGTTTCGCAAACGAGGAGTCTATATCCCCGAAAAAGGTGAGTTGCCGCGCGAGTTCCTCCGATAATGCGTTGTAATGCTCGAGCGGTTCCTTCGATTTCTCCGCGGAGTTCAGCAGGGCGTTCAGATTTTGTATAATGGTCGTTTTGTATTGCGCGTCTATCTCGACGGTTCTTCCGAACAGCTCGGCCGGGATGGTCGTGATGTCCGAATCCTCTGCCTCATATGTGCCATTTACAATCAGTTGGCTCTCTGTTTTTTCGGCGTTCGTATCGGTGGATTCCATTAAGAACAGACCCTTATAGCGAATGGGTTGGTCGGGGAGATTGATCTGCGTGACCTCGTCGCATGCGCTCAAATCGACATAGTCAAAGCCTTTCAGCCCATTCACGGCCACGATCGTATAGTTCGTTTTTCCATCGTTCCCTTCTTCAAAATCGACGGAGGCCGGAATTTCAATATGGGGGGGGGAATTACTCTTATTTTTGACATAGCCGACGACCTGTGCGGCAGATGTGCTTTCATTGTCGTTGTCCGTCACAATTTGGAACTTCAAATTGCCGGATTCGAAGGTGATGGCAGAGTCGGAGGTTGAGACGATGACGAACGCGAACACGATGATCGCGATGCCCGCAAGCGCGGTGAGAAATAGCGCGGCTCGAAACCTTTTGCGCGCCAAGTGCCGCTTCTTTCTGCGGTGCGCTCGGGTGGCTGTGTTATCCGTCTCTGCGGATATTTGTTCTATGTTGCTTGCGTATTTCATCATTGTGTTCCCAAAGCGCCAAAACGGGACGAGCGCTTATTTACGGAAGTCGGCGCAGATGCTCAATAGCCGATTATGCTTGAAAGTAGCATATAATATTTTCCGTTAAAAGTCAAACTTTCAGATTCCTTTGACCGTCAAATCATTTAAGAAAAATTGAAAAAATTAGGACTTGACAATCGCTGATTATCAGGTAAAATAGAATTGCGCAAGAAGATTAAGCAAGAAGATCAAGAAAGACATATTTTCACAAAAAACCACGGAGGTTGTGCTCCGTGGTTTTTTTAAGGCTTTACTGTCCTTAGATGTTGCGGTTAAGCCATTTGCAAATGTAATAACTGATAACATTTGCTTCAATCGCAACAAGAAGATCAAGAATGTAACACATGTTTTCACCCCCTTTCCGCTGTTTCAATTGCGTCAAGGACGGACAGCGATATAAGTATATCACATACAAGTCATGAAATAAATAAAAATGTTGACATGTTGTATATGAAGTGTAATAATATGTAACATGAACACGAGACGTCCACTCTGCCATTTGACATTGGCCTACGCGCTCGGCATCGGCAGCGCGTATATATTTTCGATAGGGTTGTGGGTCTATGCCGCAGTCGCGATGAGCGGTGCGATCCTGCTCGTCTTTTCGGTTTCTCCCGCGCGCGGCAGTGGCGTCGGCGGGGGAGAAGCGGAGCGGAAAGGTCTTGCGCCCAAGCATACATACGGCATCGTCTCGCGGCGGGTGGCGGCCTTTATGTTGCTCGCGTTCGCAGCGGGCGGCATCTACTGCGGATCCGCTTTGGACAGGGTGGATCCGCTGGCGCAATACGCGGTCTCCATGTACAATCATCCCGAATACGACAGAGAGACGGTATTGGAGGATGTCGCGCAGACCGGCGCCGCGTCCGAGATGCCGCCACAGATCGGCCGCGTGATGAAGATCACCGTCGTGGAGGAGGACTATAGTAAACTCACGGTGCGTACGGGCGGTCGAAACGTTCTCGTGCGTGTCACGGGAAAGGGGCTTGTTCCCGCAGATCTGATCGGGCGGCGCATCTCCTTCTCCGGGAGCGTTGAGATGCCGACGACTCGCCGCAATCCGGGCTGCTTCGATTATCGGCTGTATCTCATGAGCCAAGACATCCGCGTGATCGTAAAGTGCGATATCGCAGGTATCGCGCTCTGCGAAGGCGGCGGGAAAGATTACATCGGCGGGATATACAACACCTTGGGCGGGTTGAAGTACGCTTTTCTCGGCAGGGCGAAAATGTCGATGAATCCGGAAGCCTACGCGCTCTTTTCCGGAATGCTCTTCGGCGATAACTCCGCGATGGAAGACGACTTCTACGAGATGTTTCAGAAGAACGGCGTCGCGCATATCCTGAGCGTGAGCGGCATACATGTCGCTATCGTCTATGGCTTCTTCAACGCATTGTTTGGCCGGCGCAGGTCGATTCCCGTCTGTCTCGCTATTATCGTATTCCTCTTTATATACGCCCTGCTTTCGGAATTCTCCCCGTCGGTGGTGCGCGCGGTCGTCATGATCTCGGTTCACATTTTTGCGAAATTGACGGCCAAAAGGTATGATCTTTTGACCGGCATCTGCGCCGCCGCTTTCGCGATCCTTCTGTACAATCCCCTGCAGTTGTTCGGCGTTGGTTTTCAGCTCTCGTTTTTGGCGGTGCTGCTTCTGGCTTTCGCGATCCCGTTTACGGATCGATTCATCGGCTTTCGGGACGCGCGCACAGGCAAGAAGCTGTCCAAACCGGAGCTTGCCGCTCGGGGTAAGGAAACGCTGCCCGTTACGATCAGGACAAAGATCGTCGGTGCCTTTGTACCGCTTCTTATCATACAGATCGGGATGTCGCCCATGATCACGTACAGCTTTAACTATGTCTCGGTATCGGGGATGCTTCTCAATATACCGGTCGTGACCATTTCCGGCCTGATTATTCCCCTCGGCATCCTCATGATCCCCATCGCGGTGCTCGCCGTATCCTCCGTTCCCGCGCTTTCGGCCTTTGCGCCGTCGCTGTTTACGGTGTTCGCGCGCGTGGCTGAGATCATGTTGGATGCCGTGATCCGTTTGACGGAGATCGCAAACGCCTCGCGGTTTAGCTATTTTCAGGTGACGAGTCCGCGCGTTCAATGGGTATTCCTGTTCTATGGCATTCTGTTCTTCTGCCTGTCGGAAACGTGCGGCATTCTCCTATCGCGGCGCTGCCTGAAACCCGCGCTTCGCTTTGCGGCCGGACTCATATTGGCGGTCATGTTCACGCTGACGAGCTCCGTATGCGTGTGGGATGAAAGCGCGCTCACTTTCGTGGACGTGGGGCAGGGCGATTGTCTGCATATCAGGACGCCCGACGGGCGAAATTATCTCGTGGACGGCGGCGGGCAGATCGACTATGACGTGGGGAAGAATGTCCTCCTGCCTTATCTGCTGAAGAATGGCGTCAAGCGCATAGACGGTGTCTTTGTCACTCATCTGCATACAGACCACTATAAAGGGCTGCGGGAATTGTCGGAGAACATGCCCATAACGAACTTGTTTCTCTATGATGGAAACCGGGTTCGCGTGGCGGAAACCATTCAGGATTCGGCTTTCGAAGCGGAGGATCTGGTCTTTCTCTCCAGCGGCGATCGCGTGGACATGGGCGGCAATGTATCGATGACGACCCTGTATCCGCCCAAGGCGACGCAGGAGGAATATGAGCGCATGACCGGAGAAAACGAGGACGAAAACAAGAACAGCCTGCTCATGCGCATCGATTATGAGGGTATATCCATCCTTATGACGGGGGATATGGGTGAGGATGGGGAACAGGCCATCATGCGCTCGCTCGGGGATGAGCGGGCGGCGCTGAAATCGACGATTCTCAAGGTGGGGCATCACGGCAGCAAGACATCCACCTCCGATCCTTTCCTGCAGGAGGTCGCGCCGCAGATCGCCGTCATACAGGTGGGACGCAACACCTATGGTCATCCGACGACGGAGGTTCTTGAAAAGCTATACGAACGTGATATAATGACATATAGAAACGACTTGGACGGCGCGGTCATCTTCGATATAAAAAAGGGAGACATTGTTGAAATCTCAAGTACCTCACGGATTCAGACAGATTGAACGGGATATAAAGAACGACATCTTTCGCGATGTACGGGCGGTGCTTTTGCACGGCGCGGAGGGACTCCTGACGGAGACCTACACGAAACGGTTGGCGGAGCAGTTTGTAAAACCGGCCGCCGGGATGCTGGATTTTATGCGATTTGACGGCGAGGAGACAGAGGCGGACGCGATTATCGCGAGTTGCGATACCCTGCCCATGATGTCCGAGAAGCGGGTCGTCCTCGTGTCGAATTTTCCCGCGGATGAACGGACGCATACGTCGGCGAAGGCAAAGGCACTCGCCGATTATCTGCCGCTCCTGCCCGCGTCCACTCTCTTGATCTTCACGGCGGCGGCTTTCCCAAAGCGCTCCGCCCTATATAAGTCCCTCACCGCGAATGGAAAGGTCTATGAGTTTGGCCGTTTGGACAAGGACGATCTGCACGCCTTCATCCGCGGGCGATTTAAGGCGGCCGGCAAGGTCGCTTCCAACGAAGTCGCCGATGCGGTGGCGCGGACATCGGGCTATTTTGAGCGCGATTCGGCGATCGATCTGTTCTCCATAGCGGGCGACATCAAGCGCGTTGCGGCCTATGCGGCTCCGAACGAAGATAGGGCGGTCGGCCTTGTCGATGTCGCCGCCTGCATGGGTACGCTCGACGAGACCCACGTTTTTGCCCTGCTCGATTCCATCTGTTCCGGGCGCAAGGGTGAGGCGTTGGAGCTGCTCGAAAACATCACATCGAAGGGGGAGGCGGCGTACAGACTGCTCGCTCTTTTGACGGGTCAGTTCGAGATCATGCTGGGATATCGGGAGATGCGCGAGCGGGCCTATTCGTTTCCGGAGATGTGCAAGGCACTTGGCATTCGGAGCGACTACCGTCTGAAGAAAGCCGCCGGATTTGCCGATAAATATTCCGTGTCCACCCTCATGAAACTGCTCGATCGGCTTTACCGCGTGGATCGGGACATCAAGACGGGGCTGTACGGCGAGCGGTTGGCGCTCACCATGTTCATCGCGGAGATGTAGATCGCGCATTCGATACGGGTAACGTCAAATTGAAGGATGAAACAGTCTCGCTTTGATTTGCTTCGCAACGGCTATTTCAGGTTTTCCGGATTCAGCTGTTCCAATTCGGGCAGGACAAAGATGCCGTCTTTACGGATCAGTACGCCGTCGAAATAGATTTCTCCGCCGCCGTAATCCGCTCTCTGGATGTTGACGAGGTCCCAGTGAACGGCGCTCTTGTTGCCGTTGAACGCGTCTTCGTAGGAAGCGCCGGGTGTCAGGTGGAAGCTGCCGGCGATCTTTTCGTCGAAGAGGGTGTCCTTCATGGGGTGGAGGATGTAGGGGTTTACGCCTATGGCGAATTCGCCGA
Source organism: Eubacteriales Family XIII. Incertae Sedis bacterium (assembly GCA_031274195.1). GTDB lineage: Bacteria > Bacillota > Clostridia > Peptostreptococcales > Anaerovoracaceae > JAISGB01. Next base: position 1,065 of record JAISQM010000144.1, on the reverse strand, counting down.
AGTAGCGGGCGCTTTCATCGGTATCTAAAAGGGCGTTGATGCGTTCGTCGTCGTTGGCCGCGGCGTTTATGATCTTGCCGTCCTTTATGTCAAATACGATATGCTCGTAGGTGAAGCCCTGTTCCTCGGACATCGTGTTGTAGGAAACGCGTCCGTTCACACTGTCCCGCACGGGCGCCGTGTAGACTTCGCCGTCGGGGATGTTCTTCTCGCCCGCGCATTTGATGGCCGGAATGTCCTTGATGGAGAACGAGATATCCGTACCCGGCCCCGTGAGGCGAACCTTGTCCGTCCGGTTCATGAGCGCGACCAACGCGTCCATCGCGGCGGACATCTTGCCGTAGTCCAAATTGCATACGTCGAAATAGAAATCCTCGAAACACTCCAAACTCATGCCCGCGAGCTGAGCCATGGAGGCGTTGGGGTAGCGCAGCACCACCCATTTGGTGTGGTTGACGCGGTAATCCAATACGGGTCGCAATACGCGGTTGTACATATTTATGTTATCCGTTGGAACATCGGACAGCTCGGAGGTGTTCGCGCCCGCGCGGACGGCGATGTAGGCGTCCATGCCCTTCATCTGCGCCAGGCTGTATTCGTTCATAAATTCGATCTGCGTTTCGTCGGCGCCGAGCAGTATCTCGCGCGTGATCTGCGTGTCGCGGATTTCCGCGTAGGGATAGGCTCCAGCTCGGTATACCTCCTTGATGATCTGGCGGATCAGCGGTTTGGCGCAGTCGCCCTCGTAGGAGATCAGTACCTTATCTCCCGGAGCTGTTTCACACGAGTAATTTACGAGATTGCGCGCGAGCGTCGTGATTCTGTCGTCCATATTTATATTCCTCTTTATATTCCTCCGTAATGTTTAGTTGTGAATCGTCACGTTTGGTTAGTGAACTATGTACATGATACCACGATTCCGTTGGCAAATGCCATAGATATCATGATAGAGGCAATTGCGATGGAGTGATTTGTTCGCAAAAATAGCGAAAATAACAACGCAATCTATAAGCTACTACGCTACATCTCACGCCAAAATGGTAGCCGACCAACCAATTTGCTTGG
>JAISQM010000106.1 GCA_031274195.1 Eubacteriales Family XIII. Incertae Sedis bacterium | reverse complement strand
TAGTATATGGGCAGATCGTCCCCATTCAAAATCTCGTCGCGCAGCAGGTTGGTCACAGGAACCTCCGCCGTGGGAATCAGGAAGAAGTCCTTCGCGGGGATATGAAACATATCCTCCTCAAATTTCGGCAGCTGCCCTGTGCCCGTCATGGCGTCGCGATTGACCATGAAGGGCGGCAGCACCTCCGTATAGCCGTTCTTCTCCGTGTGGAGATTCAGCATGAAGTTGATCACCGAGCGCTCCAGACGCGCACCGAGTCCCTTATATACGGCGAACCGCGCGCCCGCGATCTTCGCGGCTCGCTCAAAGTCCAAAATATTCAGATCGGTTCCGATGTCCCAGTGCGCTTTCTCCGCGAAATCAAATTTTTTCGGTTCGCCCACCTTGCGGACTTCCCGGTTGTCGCCGTCGTCCGCACCGATGGGTACGTCGGGATGCGGCGTATTCGGGACATTCAGAAGCGCGTCCTTCAGCTTGTCCTCCACTGCGGCGACCAAGCCGTCCTTCGTTTTGATCTCCTCGGACAACGTTTTCATCTCCGCAAGCAATTCTCCCGCGTCGCGCCCTTCCTTCTTCAGCCGGGGTATCTCTTTGGAGGCGACATTTTGCCGGTTCTTCAGCTTTTCGACCTCGGAAAGCAATTCCCGCCGTTCCACATCCAAGGACTGTACGCGCGGCAATCCGAAATCGCCGTGTCCCCTCGACTCCACGGCATCCTTTACCGCGTCGTAGTTTTCTCTGATTTTTCTCTGATCTATCATAGGTTCTCTCCTTGACGACGCGGACAAAGCGCTCTACAAAATATTCCGCTTATATTCGAGATAGGTGTCTTGCAACAATTGCGTTTCCCTCTGCATTTCGATCTGAAGCCCGGAGGCCGTCTCATATGCGCCCTCGTTCAACGCTTTTTTGACGCGCGTCAAGAGGCATTTGTTTTCGATAGTGTCCCTCCCCAGATAATTTCGCAGGTCTTCGATCTGCGTCCACAGCGAAGCATCGAGATCGGTGCCGTCGTCGTCGGTATGGCATTTCACACAGCCGCGCACCAGATCCATCGCGTCGGGTATCAGCCTGTTATGCAGCTCCGTCGCCCATTGCGTAACGGTTGCGGACGCATAAGAATCCAGCAATTTATCGTTTAGGATTCCGCCGCTTTTCAGCACCTCCAACTTGTCGGGATAGCGCTCGAAAGCGGTGATGTTTTCCCATACGGTGATGGGCGCCACACCGAACAGTTCCTCGCGCTCCTCGGGGCTGTATACCTCAAACACATCTTCCTCGCTTCGGTAGGCTCGCCCCGTCTCCAGATAAAAGGCGGACTCTCCCCTCCTCTTGGAGATGATCTGCTCCAATTCCGCGCCGGTCTTTTCCGCGCCGAGCACCGCCTCTATGCCGTCCAGCATGGAGAGGTAGGCGGCGGCCATCACGAGATAGCTGTTGCATTTCGGGCAAGGGGAGCGCAGCTCAAACCGGACGGACAGCGGATTGTCCAGATCGCGCACGAGACCGGCGAGCACCGTCCGATTTCTCGACGGCGATTCCGTGTTGTGTCCGAGCGAGGTGACGATGCAGACCGGTGCCTCAAATCCCGGTTTCAACCGGTTCATGGCATCGTTCGTTCCGGCGACAAACGGAGCTACGACCTCATAGTTTTTTAATAGTCCCATGAGCGCCCCATAACCGATGGGACTCAGAAAATCTTTTTTTCTATCTCCTGACGCAAAGAGGTTTACGAGTTTGCCGCCCTTGAGTTTGGCTGTCACACCGAGGTGGGTATGCTCGCCATTGCCGGCCACGCCGTCGATGGGCTTGGCCATGAACGTAACTTCGAGCCCGTGCTCCCGAAACACATCCTTGACGATGTACTTGATGAACAGCTCGTTGTCCGCCGCCTGAAGGGCGTCGTCGTAGATCCAGTCGATCTCAAGCTGCTCCATGATGTGGGTGTATTCGCCGGAATCGCCCAATTTGGCTTTGATGCCGCCGACCTCTTTATGCCCCATTTCCACGCCGAATCCGTATTTGTCGAGCAGGAGGATCGTCTTTTCGAGGGCGGTTCGGACATTGCCCCGCGTTCGCTGCCAGTACTGCTCTTTCAGTTCCTGCGATGTGGAGAGCTGTTCGCGATCGCCTTTTTCTTCCGGGGTCTTTACCCAGAATTCCAATTCTGTCGCCGCCGTCAACACGATTTCGCTGATTTCAGCGTCCGCTTTTAATCCCAACGCGCTGCGCACATAGGGATGCTCTTTCACGAGCGTCTTTACCCGATCCTCAAAGCGCCGGGTCGTGTCCCGCAATATCTCCCGGCTTCCGACATGCGCGTCTTCGTTATGCACGAGGAACGCCGGAATGCGGAGGGTTCCCACGGGCACCGGCGGATCGCCCTCCGTAAAATCAAAATTGTAATCCACAAACCAGTTGACGGAAGGGTCGGGGATGATATCCACCTTCGCGTCGTTCAGCTCGGATATCTTGGGCAACACGACGCTGCTCCCATCGGTCTGTACGCCTTTAGCTAAATATTTTTTAATGTCACTCTTGAAGCGGTCGACGGGAATCTTTTCGTCCGTGTCGTGCCCGCCGAGATCAAGTCCCACGAGGGAGACGAATTTCACTTCAGGATGGCTATCGAGTTGCTCGAATATATCCTTATATGAATGTCGTCCCCTCGGTATCACATACAATAGCCCGTCAATCATTGCTCTCACTTTCTGTCGTTGTGTTCTCTGTGTCTTCCGTTGCGGCAGAGGCGGTCGGAGTCGTCTGACCTGACAGCTGATTCAGATAACTTTCCATCTTCTTCAGATCATCCCCGTACTTAGCCCAATCGCCGTCTTTCTGCGCCTGAATCGCGCTGTTGTAAGCGTCCACGGCCGCCTGGATCAACTCGTCCGTGTTCATCTGCTGCGCGTCTCCGCCGCTGCCGGTTCCCGTATCGCCGGGACTGCTGTCCGCGTCGCCTGCGTCGCCGCTTGGATCCGTTATCGCGACGGCGTCTCCCGTCCCCTTGCCGAACATGCTATCCAACGCCTCCGCCAATGTGGCTTCATAGGCGATACGATCACCGTAATAGATGATGATCCGCTTGACCTCGGGCAGGCTGGAGTCACTGGCTTTCAGGTAGATCGGCTCTACGTACATGATGGATTCCTCGATGGG
>JAISQM010000137.1 GCA_031274195.1 Eubacteriales Family XIII. Incertae Sedis bacterium | reverse complement strand
TTCAACGAGGAATTCAAGATCGGGGAGCGCGATCTGCTCGTGACCAACGAGTGGATATACACGCCCTACATCGCCCCCCTCGGCATCAAGACGAACATCATCTTTCAGGAGAAATTCGGACAGGGCGAACCGTCCGACGAGATGATCGACGGCATCGTGGCGGAGAGCAAGCAGTACGATTACGACCGCATCGTCGCGCTCGGCGGCGGTACGATCGTGGACATCTGCAAGATTCTGGCCTTGGATGTGCCGGAGAAATCCATCGACCTGTTCACGGGCAAGGTGCCGCCGAAGAAAGTCAAGCAGCTGATCGTCATCCCGACCACCTGCGGCACGGGTTCGGAAGTCACGAACGTGGCCATCGCCGAGCTGAAGAGCCTCCACGTCAAGAAAGGCGTCGCCGTCGACGAGACCTACGCGGATATCGCGGCGCTCATCCCCGAGACGATGAACGGTCTCCCGTACAAGGTGTTCACCACATCGTCGGTGGATGCCCTCATCCACGCCGTCGAGAGCTTCCTGTCGCCGAAAGCGTCGCCGTTTACGGAGATGTATTCGCGGAAAGCCATCAAGATGATTATGAAGGGCTACAAGGCCATCGTCGAAAATGGTGAGGACGAGCGATTCAAGTACATGAAGAACTTCGTGCTGGCTTCCAACTACGCGGGCATCGCCTTCGGCAACGCAGGTTGCGCGGCCGTTCACGCGCTGTCCTACTCCATCGGCGGCGCCTTCCACGTGCCGCATGGCGAGGCCAATTACCAGTTTTTCACCGAGGTGATGAAGAAGTACGTCGCGAAGAATCCGAACGGGAAGATCAAACAGCTCACGAAGATCTTTGCCGGCGTTCTGGGAAGCGCCGACGAGAATAACGTCTACGAGGAGCTCGACCAATTCCTCGGCAAGCTGATCACGAAGAAACCCCTGAAGGACTACGGCATGACCGAAGCGCAGATCGACGAGTTCACGAAATCCACCGTCGACAATCAGCAGCGGCTTCTTGCGAACAACTACGTCGTTCTCGACGATGGCGAACTGAAGGAGATATTCACCGCGCTATATTGATGAGAGGATAGGGCGCGGAAGAATGGAAGGGCTGTCTCAAGCTATGTGAGACAGCCCTTTTTTCGTTGCCAAATGCTCGGTTTATCAACCTTCTCCGCACCTATTGAAATTTTTTTGAAAAATTTACATAAAATACTTGATATCGTGTAAATTTATGGTATAATAAGCCATAATGTGTTTTCGACGACAGATGGGTCGCGGCAGCACATACATCAAGAAATGAGGTGGAACTATGAACAATGTAAATCTGATCGGCCGGCTGACGAAAGATCCGGAGGTGCGCAAGACGAGCGAGGGCAGAAGTATCTGCACATTTACCCTCGCTGTCGACGACACGTACTCCAAGGAGGACAGGGCGGACTTTCTGCGCGTCACCGTGTTTGGAAGCCAAGGCGACAACTGTGAGAGATATCTGCGAAAAGGATTTCTCGCAGGCGTGAGCGGAAGATTCCGTTCGGATATCTATACGGACTCCGAAGGTGTCAAACGATATCCGATCAATGTCGTAGCGGAACGTGTGCAGTTTATCCAGTGGCCCGAGAGGGAGGGCGCGTAATTCCTCTCTTTACATAGAAAGGCGTTTCCGTAGCCCGGAAACGCCTGTTTTTTGGAGGCGACACCCGGATTTGAACCGGGGAATAAAGGTTTTGCAGACCTCTGCCTTACCTCTTGGCTATGTCGCCATGCTTGTCTTTTTTGCGTATCTGCGGCTTATCCTCCCTCATTCCTCAGTTACGTACATCCGTGTAGCCGTGAGACAAAGTCGAGTCACATCCCATGCACACGTCAGCGTAGCTGGATTTGCTATCCCAATCGCAGTCGCTTTCACGAAATCAAAGATTTCGGAAAGCGTTGCGTAAGGCCTTCTTGCAAAAGTCCTACGGACTTTTGAGAAGCGCCATGATGGCTAGGGTAGCAGGATTCGAACCTGCGAATGACGGAATCAGAATCCGCTGCCTTACCACTTGGCTATACCCCATCGTTGTGGAAATTCACGCGCACTGCGTGAATTTCACTTGTAAATATAAGTGGGGTGGGTAATGGGATTCGAACCCACGCATACAGGAACCACAACCCTGTGTCTTAACCACTTGACGATACCCACCATGCTTGTCTTTTTTGCCCATATTGGGCTTGCTGCTCATTCATCCTTGTTCGTGTACGTCCGTGTACGCGTCACTGCGGCTTCATTCGCACGCACCCAATCTGAACAAAAAATCCTGCGCATACTGCTTGTTGCATCTGCGAACCTAATATGGCGACCTGAACGGGGCTCGAACCCGTGACCTCCAGCGTGACAGGCTGGCATTCTAACCAACTGAACTACCAGGCCACCTAATGGTAGCGGCGGGTGGAGTCGAACCACCGACCTCCCGGGTATGAACCGGACGCTCTAACCAGCTAAGCTACACCGCCAAATTATGCGCTTTTCACAAAGTGCCGCAATAGAAATAGTACCATTTTGGCGTGTGGGTGTCAAGGTTAAATTGCAGATTGAAAAAATATGGCAGACTAAGGAAGTATTTCCTCGCAAAAACCGTCATACCGTGGATGAGATGGCGCCTTCCGACCTTGCCGGGCGTGAGCTAACAACGCTCTGTTTTGCTGTTGCATCTACGCTTTGAATACGACCGTAAACGTGCTGCCTTCGCCGAGTTTGCTCTGCACCTCAATTTCCGCGCCGAACAGCGCGGCGATGTGCTTTACGATGGCCAATCCGAGACCTGTGCCGCCGGCTTCTTTCGAGCGGCTCTTGTCCACGCGGAAGAAGCGTTCAAACAGTCTGTCCATATCCTCCGGTGGGATACCGATGCCCTCGTCCCGCACGGATATGCGGATGGAACCGCCTTCCTTCACGGCGCCGATTTGGACGCTCGAACCGGCATTGGAGTATTTGATGGCGTTTTCGATGAGGTTGGCCATCAGCTGCTTGAATCGGTCGGAATTTCCGCCCATGTGCATCTCGTAGCTGTAGTCGAAAGTCAGCTCGATGCCGGCATCCTTGGCCACGGGCGAGAGGATTTCGACGACCTCATAGGTGGCTTCTGCGACATCGATGTCGCCGGCGGTATTCGATTCCCTGCCGCTTTCTATGTCCGATATGATGAGGATGTCGTCTATGAGCCGTCCCAATCTGGCCGACTCGATGGAGATGATGTCGAGGAATCTGTTGCGGGTCTTCGCGTCGATGTTTTCATCATCGCGTATCGTTTCCACGAAGCCCGAGATGGACGTGAGCGGTGTTTTCAGCTCGTGGGTCACATTCGCGACAAATTCTCTGCGGATGTTTTCGGCCTTTCTGTTTTCTTCCATCGTGCGAGAGAGCTGTCGTTCCATTTCCCGCACGGGGCGCGTCAACCGTCTCGAATAGAGCAGGGCGACGACAGCGGCGATGCCGATGCCGATAAAGGCGGAGATCAGCGTGCTTTTGACTGCTTGATCCATGACGATCCGTGTCTTATCCACCTTCATTGCGATACGCGTGATGAATGGGTGCGCATCGTCTGCGTTGTTGGTCGTGGCCACGTAGAGATATTCCTCTCCGAAGGTCTTGCTTTCCCGATCGCTGCCGCCGACGCCGGTCCCGAGCGCCTCTTTGACTTCTTCACGGTCGCTATGGTTTTCCATGGATGCGTAGTCGTCGCCCGCCTCCGAGTCGGCGAGGACATCGCCGTTCATGGAGATGAAAGTGATCCGGTAGCCGGTTTCCTTCGCAAAATCGGCCGCGTATATCGGCATCGGTTGCTCCGTGCCGGAAGCGCAATCGTCGCTGATGGTCTTGTTGATGAGCCGGCTGTACGCGCGCAGGGCGGACTCTTTCTCGTCTAAGTAGACGGAGATGCTGAAGAACACCGAGACGAGAGTCGTCACGAGTACGCTGATCAGAATGATGGATATGGAATAAAGCAGTATTCGCCTGTGCATAATCATTGTTTCATCTTGTAGCCCACGCCGCGGATGGTGTGGATGTACCTGTCCTCGTCGCCGCCCAACTTTCGGCGCAGATACCGCACGTGGACATCGACGGTCCTGGTTTCGCCGGCGTATTCATAGCCCCATATTCTGTCGAGCAGTCTGTCGCGCGTCAGGACGATTCCGCGGTTTTCCGCCAACGTTTTCAGAAGCTCGAACTCCTTCAATGTGAGCGCGACGAGCTTTCCCGCCACCGTCACCTCGTGGCCGGGAATATCGATGCGCAGGTCGTCGATGACGAGTACATCTGTCGGCGGGTTCGCATTCTTCGTTTCCGGGATTTCCTCAGCTTCGCTTCTCTCGCTCATCATCGCTCCGCCGTTTTCGCAGCGGCGCAGTACCGCGCGGATCCTTGCTTTGAGTTCGCGCACGCCGAAGGGCTTCGTCATATAGTCGTCCGCGCCGAATTCCAGGCCGAGCACCTTGTCCACCTCGTCGTTTTTGGCGGTCAGCATGATGACAGGCACCGGATTTCCCGCTTTCCGCAGGGCGCGGATCACCTCGTAACCATCGAGAACCGGCAACATCAGATCCAACAGGATCAGATCGGGATTCTCCGCTTTCGCAAGCGAAAGACCATCCTCTCCGTTTTCGGCTGTAACCAGCTCGTAGCCTTCCGACACGAGATTGTACGTGATCAGCTCTCGGATATTCGCTTCGTCTTCTATGACCAATATCTTTGTCATCTGCGCTTTCCCTGTAATTGGTAACTACTCAGCGGCATGTCGCTTTGCCAAATTTGGAACCGGATAACGAAATTGTCTTTCTTCTCAATAGCACAATAGTGTTTCATCCGAACATAGTATAATCCTAAAAAACGAAAATGTAAAATCCAATTTTATGGTATACTATGTTCATGTTCGATGATGAGAAAAACGCCCGCACAAAAGAAAGGGCGAACCAAAAACGGAAAAATAAAGAGAAAAAGGAGAAAGCTCCAAAGTTTCGGAAGGAAAAGGGAGGGGCGCGAAAGTTCGTCGCCGCTTTCTTCGGCGTTTGTGTCGGTCTCGTCCTCATTGCGGGGCTTGTCGTCGCCGCCACAAATATCTATATGATTAAAACCGTCGAAGATCAGATTGTAACCGTCGATGAGGCGGCGGCATTGCGGAAGGCGGGAAACGACTTTCAGTGCGTCGAGGTACTCGGCGCTTCTATCAGGAATGGGAAACCCAGCTCTATTCTGGCCAAGCGAATCAACACGGGCTTGGCTGCCTATGCGGCCGGCGTGTCGGATATACTGCTATTTTCGGGGGATAACGGTACCAATGAATATAACGAAGTGACAAGCATGCGCGCCTATGCCTTCCTTCAGAGTGCCTACCAACTCGATGAGGACGCGGTCTTTTTGGATTACGCGGGATTTTCGACCTACGAGAGCATGTACAGACTGAGAGACGTCTTTCAGGCGACGGACGCCGTGGTTGTGACGCAGGAGTACCATCTGTATCGGGCGCTGTATGTCGCGGATCAATTGGGCGTCAACGTATACGGCATCGCCGCGCCGGCCCAGGAGGAAGGACAATTCTTCCGGGATGTGCGCGAAGTACTCGCACGGACGAAAGACTTCTTCTACGTATTGTTCGACATTCAACCCACCTATCTTGGAGATCCTGTGGAACTTACAAAAAGTACTTGACATCATTTCCGTGCTATGGTAGCATATGGGAATGATGAACAATAATGAGAACATTAACGCCGCACGGAATCTGCGCTCCCGTCCGAAGGTCGATAGGCGCCTATCTCGGAAGCGGCAGACTGCGCCCATAACCGGGACGCGTGAGCGTGAGAAGGTGAAATACGCCTTCATCGGATTGAGCGGCACCGCCGGCGCGACCACATTGGCGTTCGCTTTCGCGGAATATCTGGCGAGTCTGCGGCTCGCGGAGCGTCCTATGAAGAAGAAAGGAATGGCCACCGACTATGCCGCGGCCGTTGTCGAGATCAACGATAACAATCGGCCGTCCTGCGGCTTCGATTATGACCGCATCGGCGTGGATAAGCATTTTGCGGGGCGCGAATACATTTCTTTCTATCGTCTGCTCTCGCGGGGAAGACCCATCCGGGGACTCGCCAATTTCGATGGAGGCGTCAATTGGATTTTGCGCATGCCCGGCGAGGAATTTGAGCGGTTTGATATCGTGGACTTCATCCGGCTCATCGACAATGCCGCCGGCGATGCCGTGATCTGTGACGTCAACGGTTCTTTCGGACTCACCCTCGAACGCGATGAGGATCGGATCGCCGAGTTGCGTAAGATGCTGGATGATATGGATCGGGTGTGCGTTGTCGTGGATCCGCTGCCTTCCGGCATGATGGCCGACTGCGAAAAGATCGAGATGTTCAAGGATTACGAGGCGGCGGGCGGCGACATCGTCTACATTGTCAACAAGCTCAATCCGGGTGTTAATATTAGGGAGATGAAGTCCTTCCTTCGGGTTCGCGACGCGATAGAGATACCCTACTTCTCGCCGGTCGACGTCTATACGGCCGAATACAACTGTTGTACGGTATTTACCATGCCGGATATCGCGAAGCAACTTGCGGAACCGTTTGAAAAAATCCGTAGACTTCACAGTTTTCCCACAAGTTTGTAATACAGTTTTAATTGACAGAGCTTGATATCAATTTGATATTGATAAATGATTGCGGTATAATAGCCACAAGGCGGCTATTATAGATATAATGCCCGACGTTTCACTTTCAGTCTTAAGGGAAGATGATGATAGAGTATAAAAATGTGACAAAAAAATACAACGGCAACATCGGGATCGAAGATGTAAGCGTGCGGATCGAAAAGGGCGAGTTCGTATTTCTCGTGGGTCCCAGCGGCGCCGGAAAATCGACCTTTGTGAAATTGCTTCTCAAATTGATGGATGCCGATGCCGGGGAGATTTTTTTTAACGGTTACGATGTGACGAAACTTCAGAGCATCGACATTCCGCGCCACAGGAGAAGCATGGGCATCGTGTTCCAGGATTTCAGCCTGTTGCCGAAAAAGACCGTGTTTGAAAATGTCGCGTTCGCGATGGAGATCATACAGATGCCGCGCAAGGCTGTAAAGCGGCAGGTTCCACAGATGTTGGATCTCGTAGGCATCAGCGCCGAGGCGCACAAATATCCGGCGCAAATTTCCATCGGAGAACAGCAACGGGTCGCGCTGGCTCGGGCGATCGTAAATAATCCGTCGGTGTTGATCGCCGATGAGCCGACGGGAAATCTCGATCCGGAGACGGGTTGGGAGATCATGCGGCTTTTGGAGCAGATCAACAGGCGCGGCACCACGGTGCTGATGGTCACGCATTCGAAAGAAATCGTGAACGCTATGAGCAAACGGGTCATTGCCATAAGGGACGGTCATTTGGTTCGCGATGAGCGAAGCGGCATGTATCATCCCGAGGACGACTCGACGGAAGCCGATCAGAATGAGGAGTTATTTGAAATATGAATTCCAGACTCGTAGTCTCTTTTAGGCAGTCCCTGCGGCAAATCGGGCGAAACATGGCCATGACGATCGCGTCGCTGTTTTCGATTACCGCGATACTTCTGATATTGGGGTTCTTCTTCATTATCGTAGTCAACATAAATAACATATCGGAGAGCGTCAAGGAAAATTTCGATGTCGTCGAGGTCAATCTTTTAGATCAGACAGACGAGGCAGACACGGGCGTGCTCATGGACGAATTCAGGCGCATGACCGGCGTCTTGAACGTCACGTTCCAAAGTAAGGATGAAGCGCTCGAAAATTGGAAAGATCAGTGGGGAGACAATGCCGATCTGCTGGAAAGAATTAAGGCCAGAGGCGACAATCCCTTGCCCAATGCCATCATCATAGAGGTGGAACAGCTGTCGGACGCGGAGTCCGTGGTTCAAAAAGCGGAGAATATGGACGGCGTGGAGAAGATCAATTACGCGCAGGACACGGTGAATAAGCTGCTCAAGATCACAAGCTTTATCCAGATGGGCGCGTTGATTCTCATCGGGTTTTTGCTGATTATCTCCGTCGTCGTCGTGTCCAATACGGTGAAGCTGACGGTGTTGGCTCGCGAAAAAGAGATTACGATCATGAAGTATGTAGGAGCGACCAACTGGTTTATCAGGGGGCCGTTTTTAATGGAGGGTATTGTCATCGGTGTGATCGCCGCCATCCTATCGAGCGGCTTGATCGCCGGGATATATCATTATATTGTACAGAATTTCGGCGTGGATTTTATGTTGATTATGTCGATCGGGTTCGTTTCCGAAAAACATCTTCTCATAAACCTCGCCATCATCTTCGTCGCGTTGGGCGCGAGCATCGGCGCGTGCGGAAGCATCATATCCATGAGGAGATTTTTGGATAGATAAGATTTTGGATATTGCAGAGAGGTGAATCAATTATGCTAAAAAAAATACTAAGCTTGTCGATTATATTGATTATGTGCGTTACATTTGTGAGCGCGATGCCGGTCTATGCGGAAAAGAGCGTGGACGAACTGCAGGATGAATATGATCAGGCACAGTCTGAAAATAAACAGGCGAAAGAAACCTATCAAAAGGCAAAGAAGACGGAGCAGACGCTCGAGGAAAAGATTCAGAGCTTGGAGAAATCCATCAAGGCTGCCGAGGCCGAACTTTCCGATCTGCGGAAAAAGATCGATGAAAACACCATGCAGGTGGAGACGATCACGAAGGATATCGAAAAGCTGGAAGGTGAGATCGATTCGCAGAACAGCGACCTCAACGGTCGGCTCAGGCTCATGTATATGAGCGGGGATATGAGCATCCTCGAAGTCCTGCTGGGTTCGGAGAGCATCCTCGATTTTCTTGACAATCTCGATATGGTGAAGCGCATTCATAAATACGATGTTCAGGTGCTTGAGGAACTCAATCAAAAATTAAACGAAGTCGAACAAAAGAAAGCGGAGATTGAGAAGATCAAGGAGACGTTGGTCGCTCAAAAAAAGGCGCAGGAGGATAAGAAAGCCGCGCTTGCGGCGGACAAGAAGGACTTGGCGGCCGCAAAGCAGGAGGCGCACGCCAATACGGTGGCGGCTTGGGAGGAGGTCGAGGACACGGAAGCCGAATCCAAAAGGATAGAAGACGAACTGAAGAACAGGCAGAGCGACACCACCTACGGCGGCGGCGCTTTGGCCTGGCCCGTGAGCGGTAGGGTCACCTCCGAGTATGGCTACAGAACATCACCGATAACGGGCAAACGTCAGCTTCACGCGGGTATCGACATCGCGGCGTCTACGGGAACACCGATCCACGCGGCTGCCGACGGACAGGTCATCACGTCTGGTTGGAACAGCGGCGGTTACGGCTACATGGTCATGATCGACCACGGCAGCGGTATCGTGACGCTCTATGCGCACAATTCCTCTTTGGTCGTGAGCGCGGGACAGCAGGTCACGCGCGGTCAGGTGATCGCCAACGCCGGAAGCACGGGAAATTCCACAGGTCCGCATTGTCATTTTGAGGTGAGGGTGAACGGAACGGCGCAGAATCCGAGAAATTGGCTGTGATGCGTTCGGCGCGTGAGATCATAGAGCATATTCTCGCGGAGCGCGGTATTTTGGCGCCGGAGGATGTCGAAGAATTTTTATCCGATAAACCAAAGCGCACATATGATCCATTCCTGCTTCCTGACATGGAAGCGGGAGTGGATTTGATTTATTCTTTCCTTCAGCAGGGCAAGCATATCTGCGTCTACGGGGATTACGACGCCGACGGCGTCATGTCTACAGCGCTCTTATGCCGGTACTTTCGAGCGCTGCCCGGCGCTCGATCCGAGATTTCTTATTACATTCCATCGAGATTCGACGAGGGATACGGCCCGAGTGAAAACGCATTCCGTTCGATCAAGGAGCGGGGCGCGAAGCTGGTCGTCACCGTCGATTGCGGCAGCGTGTCGAAATCGGAGGTCGCGTACGCGCAGTCCATCGGTCTGACCGTCCTCGTCACCGATCATCACGACTGTGCCCCGGAGCGAATGCCCGACTGTCTCATCATCAACCCCAGGCGCGCGGACTCCGCCTATCCGCAACGCGGACTGTCGGGTTGCGGCGTGGCGTTTAAGGTCGCGCAGGCGATGAAACAGCGGCACTATGAAGGCGTATCCTCCGTCGCTGCGGCGCTGAACGCCTCCCTCGATCTGACGGCCATCGCCACCATCACCGATGTGATGCCGCTGGCGGACGAAAACCGGACCTTGGTGAAATACGGCCTTACCTCCATCAACAGGGGCGACCGACCGGCGCTGAAAAACCTCATCGACGCGATCGGACTCAAAGCCGGGCAGATCACCGCCTACAACATCGCCTTCGGCATCGGGCCGCACATCAACGCCGCCGGCAGGATGTCCGACGCAGCATCCGCGGTGGAGCTCTTTCTCACGGAGGACGCGGACGAGATGGACGTGATCGTCGCGGAACTCGTGCGGCGTAACGACGAGCGCCGCGCGTTGCAGGAGCGTCTCGTGGACAGCTGTGTCGAGATGATAGACGCGCGCGATGGAGACGACCGTTTCCTCGTAATCTGCCCACCCGGCATTCACGAGGGTGTGGCGGGCATCGTCGCGGGACGGGTGAAGGACAGATACGGATTGCCGACGGCCATCCTCTCGGAGTCCGACGCGGACGGAAAGCCGCTGCTCAAAGGCTCGGTCAGGGGCGTACCGGGCGTGGACGTCATCACCATGCTGAAAAAACACGGCGAGTTGTTTCTCAAGTTGGGCGGTCACGCGATGGCGGCCGGATTCACGATGCCGGCGGAGCGGGACGAGACGCTCAGGGCATTGCTGAACGCGGATGTGGAGGCCTTGCTCGCGGAAAACCCGCAATTGCTCGACCGGAAACCCGCAGTCGCTACGGATGCAGCCGCCGCTGAAATCACGCTCGAGTTGGCGGAGTGGATGCGAAAATTCGAACCCACGGGTGCGGGCAACCCCAAACCGCTGTTTCGCTTGTCCGATGTCTCCGTCTCTAACGTAAAACGCATGGGCAGCGAGAGACAGCACATGCGTTTCGTGGCGGGCGGCGTACCCTGCGTTCTCTTTGGGGCGTCTGACGAATACGCCGACCGAATCGCGGACGGCACCCCCGTCTCCCTCGTCGGCGTCGTCGAAGTGAACAGTTGGAATGGAGTGGACAGCGTACAGTTTATAGTCCGCGAGATCGACTAAAGCATAAAAGATATTCGTTACACCTATTCTGCTGTGTCGAATACCCTTTGTACATGTGATACCTCATAGCTGCAACTTTTGGTCAGCAGGCTGACGATCGGGACGAGGACAAAGGAAATCGCCATCGCCGTTACGCCGAACTGAGGCGCCAAACCTTTCGCCGCCTCAAACCCGATCTGCGCCACATTGTACAGTAAGAGCCCTCCGACGACGACCGGGCCGCAGAGCAATCCCGCCCACGCGCCGGCTTTCGTAACAAACCTGCCGTATAGTCCCCAGATGAACGGCCCGATGAAAGAGCCGGCCACGACGCCCCACGAGAAGCTCATCAGATTTACGATGAACGAGATGTTCAGCGATGCGAACAGGAACGAGAGCGCCACGAAGATTAAGCAGAATACGCGCATGATGGTCATCTGCTTCTTCTTGTCGATGTTCGGCCGTACCTCCTGTATCAGATCAATGGTGACGGCGGAGCTCGATGAGAGCACCAGTGCCGACAGCGTCGACATGGACGCGGACAGCAGCAACAGCATGACGATGCACAGGATGATGATGGAGAATACGCTGCTTGTCAGCGCGTGTGTGAGCAACTTCGGAATGACAAAATCATAGCCGCCCTCAATGGCCGGAAGTCCGTCCGCGCCCGCTTCGAAGAACAGGTGGGAGAGGGAACCCGTGAAATACGCTCCGCAGCCGATGAATAGCGCGAATACCGTGGATACGACGGTCGCGACGCGAATGCTGCCGCCTTCTTTGACCGCGTAATATTTGTGGATCATCTGCGGCATTCCCCAGACGCCGAAGCTCGTCAGCATGATGTTGGTAAACAGCATCTTGCCGTTCACGCCGCCCGTTGGGTTGACGAGAGAGGGATCGATGTCCTTCAGCCTGCCCACCACCTCTGAGAATCCGCCGACCTCCGGTTGGTTGACGACTAAGATGACCATGCACAGCAGACCGAAGATCATGATGCAACCCTGAATGAGATCGTTCCATGCGGTGGCGATATATCCGCCGAGCACTAAATAGGCCGCGGTCAAAACGGCGACGATCGCCATGCAGATGGTGGGCGATGTCTGCGTAAAGATCACGCTGAACAACGACCCCAGTCCCTTATAGACGCTGGCCGCGTAAGGAACGAGGAATATGAAAATGATCAGTGCGGCGTAGATTTTCATTCGGCCGCTCAAAAAACGAGCCGCGAAGAATTCGGGCATCGTTCGCGCCTTGAGATTGTGCGTCATGCGTCGCGTGGGTTTCGCGAGAAGAAGCCAAGCGACCAGACAGCCGAGGATGGCGTTTCCGATGCCGATCCAGATGCTCCCCATGCCGATCATCCACCCGAACATCCCCGCGTATCCGACGAAGATCACGGCGGAAAAATAGGACGTGCCATACGAGAAAGCCGAGAGCAGAGGCCCCATATTCCTTCCCGCAAGTAAAAAGCCTTCCATCGTGTTGGCTCGCCGCGAGGAAATTACCCCTACGAGGACGCTCACGATCGTGAAGACCACAAGTGAGATTACAGCGATCAACTGCAACATAATATTACCTACCTTCCTACTTCAATCGCGGAGCCGTGCCCCGCCGATATCCTACAGGAGAGATAATAACACAGGATGGGTATTCATGTAAAGTGCCCGATCGTTGACATTTTAACGCCGCATGTTAAAATGAATATAGGGAATTCAACTCCACTTTTGCAGCAAAATCGTCACGGAAAGGTCGCAATCCGTTGCAATAAAAGGGATTGCGGCTTTTTTTCGTCTTATACAGATTAGGAAGGCACACATGCGTCGCAAGCACGAACAGATTATAACCGAAGAAAGTTTTTACAGAAAGCTCGCAAGGGTGGCTTTGCCCATTTCCCTGCAGAGTCTGATCGCGTCGTCCTTAGGTCTCATGGACAACCTGATGGTCGGCAATTTGGGTGAAACGGAATTGGCCGCGGTGGGGATTTCCACGCAAATTTACTTCATATTTTGGATGATCCTCTTTGGATTTAACGGCGGCACGACCACATACATGGCGCAGTATTGGGGCAAGCGCGATCTGAAAAGCATTCGGCAGGTGACGGGCATCGCGATTACGATATCCTTTTCGTTCGGCGTATTGCTGTTCATCGTCTGCGCGTTCTTTCCGCGAGCCGTTTTGGGGGTGTTTACGGATATACCGGAAGTCCTCGATATGGGTATGGATTATGTCAGGTACGGCTCCGCAATCTTCCTCACGTGGAGCATCGTGGTTCCGTTTACCGCCGCCTTCAAGGCCACACAGCAGACGAGCATTCCCTTAAAGATTAGCATTATCGTATTCAGCACGAACACCGTACTCAACGCCATATTGATTTTCGGCTATTTTGGCGCGCCCAAGATGGGCATTATGGGCGCTTGCCTCGCGACGGTCATCTCCAGATGTCTCGAGCTGATTCTCTATCTGTTTGCGGTATTCGTGCGGAGGAACATCATCGCGGGCCCCATACGGGAGTTCTTCTCATGGCATAAGGCACTCTTTTACAGAGTGATCGGCAACGCGATCCCCACGACGGTGAATGAGGCGATGTGGGGCGTCGGCGTCGCGCTCTACAACGCGGCGTTTGGCCGCATGGGCGTGACGGAATTCGCGGCGGTGCAGGCCGGAAATACCATACAGAATCTGTTCGCCCTCGCCTGTTTCAGCATCGGCGACGCCATGCTCATTCTCGTGGGCGAAAAGCTCGGCAGGGGGGAGTTGGACGAGGGATATAAATTGGCCGGGCGGATCATGAAAGTGGCGATCGTCATCGGTGCCGGCGCCGGCGCGCTGCTGTTGATTTCATCAAAATGGATCGTAGGCCTGTTTGAATTTACGCCGGAAGGCAGTCGGTACGCCACGCTGATCCTGCTGATCTACGGTATCTTTCTCTTTGTGAAGATACACAACGCGACGATCATTACCGGCGTACTCCGGGCGGGCGGCGATACGAAATTCGCGATGTTCGCCGAGGTCGCCTGCGTCTGGCTCATCGGCGTACCGGTGGCGTTCTTCTTCGCGCTCTATGTGAAGCTTCCCATCTATCTCGTCGTGCTCTGCGTCCAAGCGGAGGAAACGGTGAAATTCTTCATCCTGCGCCGGCGATATAAATCGAAGAAATGGGTGCGCAATCTTGTAAACGATATGAGTCAAGGGGAAGTATGACAGGGGAACCGTCAGGTTGTGCGAGAAATCGTTTTTTGCGAAATATGACCACGGAATTTCAACAGTTCGTCATTCCGGGCTTGTCCCGGAATCCACTTTCGCACAGTCTGCCGTCCCCCTGTCACCCTCGAATTATCGAGACGGGATAAAGATTTTTTGTTTGCAATGACCGAGGATCGTGAGGAGAGCAATATGTCTGATATAGCCAAGCGTATGGGAGTTACGGTCAAATATGCGGGGCAATATCGTAAACGTTTGATAGAGCAAGGCATCATCGGAGATCGCGGTATCGGAGTGGTTGGCTTTGAAATCCCCATGCTGAAAGAGTATCTTTTGTCGTCGATT
>JAISQM010000059.1 GCA_031274195.1 Eubacteriales Family XIII. Incertae Sedis bacterium | reverse complement strand
CACCACGATGAGTTTTGCGGACTCGGGCAGCCACTTGGCCGGAAGCGACTTTCTGATCTCGGCGGCCTCCGAGAGCAATCGGTGTACGCCCTCGGCATCACGGTTTCGGATCATCTCCGCCATGGATGTGATGATCCGCGCGAATTCGTCTAATTCTTCGGCCACAATGTCCGCGTTGTTGAGCAGAATGCCTGTCCAGAGGTCGGGACTGCCGGCGGCTACGCGCGTAGTATCTTTGAACCCGCCGGCCGCCAGCCGGAACATCTCTCCATTTCCCCCTGCATGGTCGCCGGCCAAGGCCACCAACGAGGAGGCCGCCACATGAGGTATGTGGGAGATGATGGCGATCAACCGATCATGCTCCGCGGGATCCACGGAAATGACGCGCGCGCCGATGGAGGTCAGAAGACCGTGAAGCCGCCGGAAGGCGTGAATGTCGAGATCGTTGCGCTTGTCTGGCGTCAATATCCAGTAGGCGCCGTCAAAGAGATCGCTTCGGGCTCCGGCGATGCCGCTCACCTCGCTTCCGGCCATGGGATGACCCGCGATGAAGGAACTCGTCCGGCACAGATGCGCCTTCGCGTAAGCGATGGCCGGTTCCTTCGTGGAACCCACGTCGGTGATGATCCCCCGATAGTCGCTGTCGTCTAAGATTTGAAACCACGTGGGATAGCTGTCCACCGGCGTACAGAGAACGACCAAGTCGATGGGATTCTCCTTCAATATCCGCATGATCGCGGCGTGATCGCCAACGGGCGAAAATGCCTCACCGCCCTCGATGAGTCCGCCCTCGATCGCCGTGCGGATCGCCTCGAAATCCGTATCGACGCCATATATCCGGACGGTTTCATCCGCCTCCCTCAGTGCCCCGGCGAGGGAACCTCCGATAAAACCCATGCCGATGATGAGAATGTGTTCAAATCCGTATGCCACGATGTTGCTCCTGTCTATATGTGAATTGGTTTATGATGATAAACGCCGAGCCTATTGCAGCTCACGCAACCACCCGCTCACCTCTGCATCGCTGGGCATGCGCCAGTCCCCTCTCGGCGACAGACTGACCGACCCTATCTTAGGCCCGTCGGGCAATGCGCTGCGTTTGAACTGGCTCATAAAGAAGCGCCGATAGAAGACCTTGAGCCAGTTTCGCAGCGTTTCCTCGTCATAATGTCCCACATCTGCATCCACATTCCTGCCCTTGCCCGAAAATGCGCTCCTCGCCAAGCTCAGTATGACTTCGGGCTCGCGTCCCCACCGAACCATGTGGTATAGGAAGAAATCGTGCAGTTCATACGGCCCGATGATCTCCTCGGTCTTCTGGCTGATGCGTCCCTCGTCCGGCGGCAGGAGCTCCGGGCTTACGGGCGTGCCTATGATATCTTCCAGTACATCCGCAAGCGCCGGCTCCGAATCCGCGACATACCGGATGATGTGGCGGACGAGGGTCTTTGGTACGCCCGCATTCACACCGTACATACTCATGTGGTCGCCATTGTAGGTAGACCAACCCAGAGCCAGTTCCGACAGATCGCCCGTCCCCACTACGAGGCCGTTACGCTGATTCGCCACATCCATGAGTACGAGCGTCCTGACGCGAGCCTGCGCGTTTTCAAACACCACGTCATGCTGCTCAAGATCATGACCGATACTGTTCAGGTGCTCCGTCACGGAAGCTCTGATGTCGATCTCGAGCAGAGGAACGCCGAGGGCATCGCAGAGCTTGTGCGCGTTGCCTTTCGTCGCGTCGGTGGTGCCGAAACCCGGCATGGTGATCGCCACGATGGAGTCGAGCGATTTCTCGGCCGCTTTTACGGCTCGCGCAGTCACGAGAAGCGCCAACGTACTGTCTAAACCGCCGGATATCCCGATCACGGCCGATTCGGAGTCGGTATAGCGCAGCCGCTTCGTCAAGCCCGCAGACTGCATATTCAATATTTCCTCACAACGCTCCGACCGCTCCGCCACATTTGCGGGGACGAAAGGGTGCGGGTCGATATGGCGAAAAAGCCCGCCCGAATCAGCATTTTTCGTCTTGTTGATCGACACGACCTTTCCGCTCCGGTGGTCGCCCTCGGCATCACTCGCCCGTTTTTGCGAGAAAAACACCGTTTCGTATTCCAACCCGGCCGAATCGTGGACTCGGAAAGAATTCATGTACCGCCTGTCGTGCGAGAGACCGCGCAGATCTATCTCCGACAGAATAACGTCCTCGGAAAACGGCGGCGCTTCCGCCAGTATCACGCCATTTTCGCCGATGATACTGTGTCCTGAAAACACCATGTCCGTACTGCTCTCGCCAAAACCCGCATTGGCATAGACGTATCCGCAGATCAGCCGCCCCGACTGACTGCTTACGAGCAACCTTCGGTAGGCGGCCTTTCCGATGACTTCATTGCCGGCGGAGAGGTTGAAGATGATCTTGGCACCCGCTCGCGCGTGTGTGGTCGACGGAGACTCCGCCGCCCACAGATCCTCACAGATCTCCACCGCAAAGAGCAGCTCCGGTTCGTCCTCACACTCAAACAGCAAAGCCGTTCCAAATGGTACATCCTCAAAAAACTCATTCTCGCGCACAGGAAAACTCACATAGATATTTGGTTTATCCGCCGGCGTAAAATGCCTCAATTCGTAAAACTCGCCGTAGTTGGGGATATGCGTCTTGGGAACGAGACCATGCAGCAGACCGTCGCTGTAGACCGCCGCCACGTTGTAGAGCTTGCCGCCGTAACTGAAGGGCAGTCCCACGATGACGATCTCCTCGCGTCCCTCGCTGTTCGCCACCAATTGGATCAGGGCTTCTTTCGCGTGAGCGAGCAAGCTGTCCTGCAAAAAAAGATCGCCGCAGGTATAGCCCGTAAGGCTCAATTCGGGGAAGCAGATGATCCGCGCCCCTCTATCCGCGGTTTCCCGCGCCGCGGCCTCGATCCGGGACGCGTTATACGTCGGGTCGCCCACCTTTAGCTCCGGCGATACCGCCGCCACGCACACAAATCCTTCAACCATTTTCCCCCATCCTCATTTCACCTATAGCATTATTATCCGTTAAACGCGTCCTTCGTCCGTTTCATGCGTATTTCCGCATCTCTCTTTGCGATGGATTCTCGTTTATCGTAGTGTTTTTTACCCTTCGCTACGGCGATTTCAACCTTTGCAAGTCCCTTTTCGGTGAGATAGACACTCAGGGGTACGAGGGTCAAACCTTGCTGTTGCGTGAGGGCGGTAAGTTTCCGGATCTCCCGTTTGTGCAACAACAGCTTCCGCGGCCGCGCAGGATCGACATTGTGAATATTCCCGTGTTCATATGGGCTGATATTCATGCCCAACAGGATGAGTTCTCCGTCCATGATCCGCGCGTAGCTCTCTTTGAGGCTCGCCCGGCCGGCTCGCAGCGATTTAATCTCCGTGCCCGTGAGGACGATGCCCGTCTCCAATGTTTCCTCTATAAAATAATCGTGGCGCGCAGCCTTATTGCTCGCCAATGTCCGTCGCTTGCCCATCTCTATTTTACCGTTCCGAAACCATCAAAGGGATATAGGCGGAAAAACGCCTTGCCAATGAGCAGATCTTCAGACACAAAACCGATCTTTGGATCCCGGCTGTCCATGCTGTGCTGCCTGTTGTCGCCCATGACAAACAGCTTGCCCTCGGGAACGGTGACTTCTTTCATGTCCCCGCTCGTATAGCCGTCCCGCGTATATGGTTCATCCGACTTAACATTGTTGACGTAAACAAAACCGTCCCGCATCGCAATGGTGTCGCCGGCTATACCGATCACTCGCTTAATCAGATTCTTCGTCGTTCCGTCGTCGCTTTCAAGGTCGGAATGGAATACGACGATATCGCCCCTTTTCACATCGCCAAACCGATACGCCTGTTTGCTCAGGAATATGTAATCGTCGGGATGGAGCGTATTCATCATGGAATTTTCCCGCACGATGGTCGGCTTTACAAACTGCATGATGATCAGCGCGATCGCCAACGCGATAAGGATATCCCTTGCCCATAGCAAAACGTTTCTGCTCATTGTCTATTTCTTGTCCTCTTCTCCGCGCTGAAGCCCTTCTTTGATCCGCTTTAGATTTTCCGGCAACCCGCTCTCAAACACCGCCCCTTGCAAATACGCCAACGACCCTTCTCCTCTGTTGATGCGCATCCTGTACGCGTGGAGAAATTGCGTCGTCAAGCCAAATGCCTTTTCCGTATACCGATTTACGTTTCGGTCGCCGTATTTCGCGTCGCCGATGACGGGATGCCCGGCCTCGGCCATATGCGCCCGAATCTGATGGGTTCGCCCCGTCAAAAGCCGCACCTCGACCAACGTATACGCACCCAAGGATTCCACAGGCACGGCGACGGTCTCCATGAGCTTTCCTTCCGCGCCGTCCGCCGGCAACACCGCGACGCGATTGTTGTCCCGATCCTTGACCATGCGATCCCGCAAAATCAGCTCCTTTGTCAGCTTTCCCTTGACAATGGTCAGATAGTATTTATCCACATCGCCGCCGGTACGCAGCATCGCGTTAAAATCGCGCACAGCCCCCGCGTTCTTTCCGAACGCGACGAGTCCCGTGGTGTTTCGATCCAAACGGTTGACCGGCGCGGGCACGAAAGTCTTTGCCGCCGCCGGGTCGTACGCCCCATTCTCCGCAAGATAGCCGATCACCTGATTTGCCAACGTATTCTTTTTCTCCTTGCTATCCCCGTGCGTCAGCAAGCCGAAAGGTTTTTCCACGATCAGGACATTCTCGTCCTCGAAAACGATACGAAATTGCCGCCTCGCCTTGGGCTTCTCTCGCTCGCGGCGCGCGGCTTGTATGCGAGCGTCGTCCAGAAAGATGTCGACTTCGTCGCCTACGCACAGCATATAGTCCGCCGCGGCTCGCCGACCGTTCACTTTCACATCCTTGCGAACCAGACGATAGATCAGGCTCAGAGGCACGCCCGGCAAGTACTTACGCAGGAAACGATCTAATCTCTGATTTCCCTCATTCTCGGTGATTTCAATCTTTTGCATATGCGACTATTATACACCATCGCGCGTTATTATGAAATGTAATTTTGCCGTCCTACTTGTGAAATGTCGCAATTTGTAATATGCTATTCAACAAAGCCTTTGGGTAATTATTCAAGATGAGAGATTTTCGCTTAGATCGGACGATCGAGCAGCGGGTAAAAGGATTATATGAATCGAAAAAAATTTAAGGTCATCATGGGCGGAATTGACGCCGCTCCTGTGAAAAATCAAAACGAGTTTGTCAGCGCCTTCGTCACGAACAGCAGGCTGATGGGCGTATTAGTCGTCTACATTCGTTGGAGGGTCGGCACCGGCAAACGCGGCAAAAATGCCGAAGTTTTTCATCAGTTCTTCTACATCGAAACGACGGAAATCGGCATCGAAGCCTATCAGGGAATCAATGAAAACGACGAGGCGGACATGCTTGAGATCGAACAGGCCATGATCGGCGGACTCGGAGCGAAAAAGATAGATATATCGAAACGGGAGGCTTTCCTGTTGATACAGCAATATGCGCGGCTCAACGAGAAATACGGAGAGGAATTGCCGCCGCCCATCGCGGAATACGAGTTCATTCTCAATGCGCGGCTTGACGCGTCTTCCAATGAGGAAACCGAGCTTCTGCTGAAGACCTGTGAACCTATTAAAAACAGGAATCAGTTGATCCATTATTTTCTCATGCGCTATTTTGCGGGGGATGAAAGCGTATTGGGTCAGTTGGCGGACATCGAATTTCCCGCGAATTTGTCCGAGGAGAGTTACGCGGCTACGCTGTGCCAGAATCGAATCGAAAAACGCGAAAACGGAGACGAGGAGGTCTCGTTTATCTGCGAATCGCTCATCGAAACCGAGACGGATCATCGCATCATCATATCGGAGTTGACGCTCGCGGACGAACGGATTGCGTCGTTCGACATCATCTCCGATTTTCCGATCTCGAACGCCGAGACGGCCATGAAATTGGAGCGGCCGGAGTTCATCACGGTTTATGAAGCATTCTTGGACGCGGACGATATTCAGGATTTTTTGGATAAAGAATATCCGGCAGCCTTGAAAAGAGAAACAAATGCGGGTAAACTGTACTTAAGTTTCAATGAAACAAATCACCACTTGCAGGAGTCTCTCTATAGGCTCAACGACGACGTGAAGGGTATGCTCTACATCACGGACGAGGATCAGCTGATTCTCGCGGCATACTCGCTGCCCCAGATACATCAGTTGGAACGGGAGGCGCAGGCTTTCCCTTTCGGCAGACAGCTGTTGCCCATCGCAAAATACGAGTTTCGGGAGGACGTATTTTATGATTTCGTTCAGGGAGACAGCGGCAATTTCGTTCATTTCGTCGAATATCTATGTGATTTCGACCCGGACAACGACAGTGATTGATCTGTACCGTCTATAAACTTTGAAAAGGAGGAACCGCGGCAGCAGCCGTGGGAAAACGCGATGAACTACAGAACATTTCCAAAGACAGGTAAGAAAGTTTCTCTGCTCGGATTCGGCACTATGCGACTGCCGGAGGTGGATGGGCACATCGATGAGGCGGAAGCGATTCGCATGATCCGCTACGCCATCGACAACGGCGTCAATTACGTGGATACCGCCTACATGTATCACGACGGAGCCAGCGAGGTGCTCGTCGGCAAAGCGCTGAAGGACGGCTACCGCGAAAAGGTTTTGCTCGCGGACAAGTTGCACCTCTTGTTCGCGGAGGAGGCCGCAGATCAACAGAAAATCTTAGACGAGCAGCTTAGGCGATTGGATCTGCCGTCCATCGACATGTATCTCGTTCACGATATTCACGAGAAGCTGTGGGAGCGAGCCAAAAAATACGACACGCTGCGCTTTATGCGGGAGAAACAGGCAGAAGGCGTCATCAAGCATGTCGGATTCTCTTTCCACGGCGAGACGCCCGCGTTTTTCCGCGAGATCGTCGATGCATTCCCGTGGGATTTCTGCCAGATTCAGCTCAACTACATGGATACGGAATTTCAGGCGGGAGTGGAAGGGCTGAAATACGCGGAGTCTAAGGGCATTCCCGTCATCGTCATGGAACCGCTGAAGGGCGGGAAACTCACGGACGTACTGCCGGGGCCGATACAGGCGTATTGGGACAATATCGGAACGGATCGGACGCCGGCCGATTGGGCGCTCAAGTGGGTGGCCAATTTCCCCGCTGTGTTGACCATATTGAGCGGCATGAGCACGTTTGAACAGGTGGAGGAGAATATCCGCATACTCTCGAACGCGGAGGCCAACGGCTTGACGGCGGAGGAACTTGCGGTCATAGGCAAGGTGGCGCAGGAATATAACAATCTGATCCCCTATTCCTGCACCGCCTGCAAATACTGCATTCCGTGTCCGGTGAAGCTGAAAATCCCCTATATCATCTCGCTGCGAAACGAAGCGACGATCTACGAGAGTCCGGAAAAGATCGCGAAAACCGTCCGGAATCTTGTGCGGCCGCAGCCGTCGGCGTGCATCGCCTGTAAGCAGTGTGAGGAGAAATGCCCGCAGCATCTGCCTATTTCCGAGATCATGTCAGAATCCGCCCAAATGTTCGAGTAAGGTAACGAACCGGATGCCGCGCTAAAATAGCGCGGCATCCGGTTCGTTACAATTAAATCTTTGAACTTTGCTCTATTTCAGGGCGTCCAGCAGGGCTTTCTCGTTGAGCGTCTCCGCGTATTCGCTGTCCATCTCCCTGATGCCGGCGGGAAATTCATACTTCGCCAACCGTTCGATGAAGGGATCCGGCGGGAAGGATTCGGGGCCGTGCACGCCTTTCAAATCCCAGATACCTTTGTCGATCAGCTCGAGCATGATGACGGGGCCGACTGCCGTCTGCGCGACAACCGAATTGGTTCCGTATTTCTTCAAGCAGGTCTGGTTGTCCGCTATCTGATAGAGGTAGACCGACCGCTGTTTGCCGTCTTTCGTGCCGGTCACCCACGTACCCGCGCAGCCCTTACCGACCATGCTGTTTGAGGTTTCGACGGGGCTGGGTACGACCTTGACGAGGAAGTCGCGCGGCGCGATCTCCGTGTCTCCGACCTTGATCTTCGCTTTCGATTCGGCCATGCCGACGGACTCGAGGTTCAAGAGCAGTTGACGGAATTCGGCGGGTACGCCATATTTGAAGGTGACCCGGTTGCAGTCGATCACGCGCGGTACCAACAGCACCTCTTCATGCTCCACGTTGACCACTTCCACATCGCCTATGCCGCCGGGGAAATAGAACATCTCCGGCTCGGAGAAGCGATCCGTCGTGAACCAGCCCTTGCCCTTCTCCCAGATGACGGGGGGATTCAGGCATTCTTCGATGGTCGTCCAGACGGAGAAACCGAAGTCGCCGCCGCCCGTGTAGTTGTCGCCGTCCCGGACATTCACCTCGTCGATCGTATCGAAGAGATGATCCGCAGCGTAGCGTGCAAAAACGTCGGCCATACCCGGCTCTACGCCGGAACCGACCAAGGCCGTGATGCCTTTCTTTTCCCACTGCTCCGCCCGCTCAAATTGATAATCTCCCAACTTGACATTCGCCTTGTTGTACGGGTCTTTTTCGTCCTTGGCGGAGAGCGTCATGGCGCAGTCCAAATATCCCACGCCCGCCTCATAACAGGTGTCAAATATGATTTCGTTGAAAGCGGGTTCGACGGCGTTCATGATGAAATTCGCGCCGTGTTTTGCGACCACGCTCTTTATGCTTTCGGGACTGCGCGCGTCGATCTTCTCGGCGATGAACCGTCCGCCGCCCAGTTGCCCCGCCACTTCCTCGGCTCTCGCGAGATTGTAGTCCGCGATGATGACCTTTTCGGCCCACTCGCCCTCCTTGCCCGCTCTTTTAATAATCTGCGCCGCCGATGTCCCGACGCCGCCCGCTCCGATAATTAATAGTTTCATTACATGCCTCCGTTTCCGTGGCTCTCACGCCACAACGACCAACAATGACCAACTACTTATACTTAACAATAACAAAAGAACCGCCCATATTCAACCATAACGTTTGATATAAATCAAATCTTTTGTGAATTTGGTAACTGAATCCGGAATCGATCCGGTCGTTCACGCCGTCACAATTCGTCACATCAACCCGGCAAAACGCACATAGCAACCGCCATCGGCCTCGTCTTTGAACGCTTGCTTAATCCGAACGGCGGCACTTTCGGCTGCGGCGCGCTCCGCAAAATACGCCAAGACGGTCGGACCGCTGCCGCTCATAAATACGCGTTCCGGCGAGACGAGTCCTTTGAGT
The DNA here is from genome assembly GCA_031274195.1 of Eubacteriales Family XIII. Incertae Sedis bacterium. Taxonomy (GTDB): domain Bacteria; phylum Bacillota; class Clostridia; order Peptostreptococcales; family Anaerovoracaceae; genus JAISGB01. Next base: position 2,461 of record JAISQM010000059.1, on the reverse strand, counting down.
CTCTCTATCGTATCACCCACCAAGGGGTAGGCGCCTACGGTCACCGGCTCGAGCGCGTTCACCATATCTTCCGGCGAAGCAATGCCGTCCGTCTGCCCGTTTTTATCAAAAAGCCCGTAGATATACGGCGTAGATACGGCTATGTCCGGCTTCACGAGAACCACGGCGCCATCTGTCCCCGCGCGCGGCGTAAGCGTTTCCCCGATTCCCTCCGCGAGCGCACAGGACGAAGCCAAAATATCACCTGCAAATCCGAGCGTTGGATTGAGCTTCGCGTTGGCGGCGAGACAGAACGGCACATCGGCGCCGATGGATTTTCCGATATCGACGAGGGTGGCGAGCTTCACATCCACCGCCCACAGCCGCGCCAAGGCGAGCATGACGGCCGCGGCGTCCGTGGAACCGCCCGCGAGACCGGCCGCCATGGGAATCCGTTTCACAAGGCGCAGGTTCACTCTGTTTCCGGTCACGGGGCAAAAATAATCCGCCATCGCGGCGGCGGCTCGATACATGATGTTGTTTTCGCCCTCGGGAATATCAAACGAGACGTCCGAATCCTTGTCGATCTCGTCTTCGACTTGGATTTTAATGGACGTCCCGCCATAGAGGCCGGCTTTCCCCTTCGTTTCTACGGTAATATCGTCGTGAATGTCGATCGCCTGCATCACGGAGCGAATCAGATGATAGCCGTTTTCCAACCTCCCCGTCACGCCGAGGCTAAGGTTGATCTTCGCAAACGCCTTCACGGAAACACCTGCCATATCGATTATCTCTTATACTTTCCCTTACCTCTTTTGCTCTTGGGGTGGGAGGTACCTTTCGCGCGCTTCGCGGCTTCCGCCTTTGCCTTCTTGGCGGCTTCTTCTTTCGCCTTTCGCTCGGCCTCCGCCTTGCGTCCCGTCTTATACGCACTGCCTCCCGCAGAAATCGGATGGGCGCCTTTAACCCGTTTGGTCGCGAGCTTCTCCTGTTCGGCCGCCGCTTTTAACTGCGATTCTCTCGCCTCGCCCGCCCTGGCGATCTGCTTTTGCCTGTCTTTCTCGATGAGCGCCATCGCTTTTTCAACGCTGATGCCCTTTTCTTTCGCGAGCTTATAGGGGTTGACCTTTTCGGCTTTCGCGCCCACTTCCGCCTCCGCTTTCGCCTTGCGCTTATTTGAAATGACGGTCATGGCGATCATGCCTACCACCATTACGCCCATCAGCAACATATACACTTTTGAATTGCCGGCCTCGTCCACCGTGGTGAATTTGATCACGACATCCTCGCCGAGTGTCCTCTCGTCCGTGGATGTGAGGGCGTCGGATATGGTCAGTGTGTAATCGCTGTTGGGATCCAACCTACCGCCTTTGGGTTTGGCGGTGACCAATATATAGTTCGACTCCTTCGTGCCGTAATGCGCTTCGATCGGAATCTTCTTATTCTTTTCATCCTTGAGTGTGAAACACTTAGCGTTGTTCTCCCACACGCTATCGTCCGTCACATTGCTATCCTTATTGAAAAACAGCTTGATGCCCACATTCTGCACCGGCATATGATCGCCTTTGTCCTGCGGATAGCTGTCCACAAGCTCCAGAGGCGGCCCATCGCTTCCCGCGGCAAAGACGTGGGGAACCGCCGAAAGCGCGAATGTCAGCGCCATCGCGGCAATCAGGGAGAAATACACAACATATTCTCGTATTCGCATAGGGGTTTTCATCATCAACGTGGATCGATTCCTCATTTAATACTCCTTCGTGATTGCCGTTATCCTCTCAGCGCGGCAAAAAAATCCTTGAGCAATGCGGCGCATTCCGACTGCAATATTCCAACCTCATAAGTCAGCGTGTGATTCAGGTCGCCTGACGTGAGAATATCCTTCACGCTCCCGCCGGCACCGCTCTTAGGGCTATCCGTCCCCGCGTAAACCGCGTCGAGCCGCGACAGGATACACGCGCCGGCGCACATGACACAGGGCTCTGCGGTGACATACATCGTACAGCCCAAGAGCCGCCGAGTACCCAATATCTCAGCCGCTTCCCGGATAGCGATCATCTCCGCGTGCATCGTGGGATCGCCCTCGGCTTCCGTACGGTTGTGACCCCGTGCGATAATGCGTCCCTCATGGACGATCACCGCGCCGATGGGCACATCTCCCGCGCCGCCCGCTCGTCGCGCCTCTCCGATGGCTTCCCACATGAAGCCTTCACGCAAGTTTTTTTCATAATTCGCCACAGCATTTTATTATACCATAAATGCGGAGCATTTCAATAAGCGTGTTTTTTGGAATTGAACTGAATGGCGTATGTCACGGGGCCGAGTTAACGTCCTGACTCGCTTTGATTGAATCCGAACTCTGCCCCTTCTCCAAACGCTTTTTTTCGTCTTTCCCGTCTTTTTTCATAGATATCCATCACAAAGAGGAGTGCCGCGGTGCCCAAAAGGGCTATGAGGATCGTCTTCGCGAGCTTCGCCGTTGCGG
>JAISQM010000048.1 GCA_031274195.1 Eubacteriales Family XIII. Incertae Sedis bacterium | reverse complement strand
CCGGATATGCGCGCGATGGCGAATATGGGCGTATATAGCTCCGGCGGCAAGTCGAGCATACTGTACACGAAGCCGCTGTAAAAATCGACATTCGCGCTCACGCCCTTGTATATCTTCCGCTCCTCGCCGATCACCTTGGGCGCCAACCGCGCCACAGAGCTGTATAGGCCGTATTCGTCGCTCCTGCCCTTCGCCGCCGAGAGCTTTTCCACAAAACCCTTGAAAATGTTGGCGCGTGGGTCGGAGAGCGAATAGACCGCGTGACCCATGCCGTATATGAGCCCGGCCTTGTCGAACGCCTTCTTGTTCAGCAGATCGCGCAGATATTGTTCCACCTGTTCATCGTCCGCCCAATCCTTGATGTGCTCCTTCATATCGTCGAACATCCTCACCACCTTGATGTTCGCGCCGCCGTGCTTCGGTCCCTTCAGCGAACCCAACGAAGCCGCCACGGACGAATAGGTGTCCGTGCCCGACGATGAAACCACATGCGTCGTGAACGTGGAATTGTTACCGCCGCCGTGCTCCGTGTGCAGCACGAGCGCCAGATCGAGAATCTTCGCCTCCAACTCCGTATACTTGCCGTTCTTCCGCAGCATCTGCAGGATATTCTCAGCCGCCGAGAGCTTCGCCTTGGGCGTGTGAATGAACAGATCGTCGCCTCTGAAATAGTGACAATACGCCTGATATCCATACACCGCCAGCATCGGAAATACCGCGATGAGCAGCAGGCTCTGCCTTAGCACATTGGGAACGGAAATATCGTTGGCAGTATCGTCATACGCGTGAAGCGTCAGCACACTGCGCGCCAACGTATTCATCATATCCTCGCTGGGCGCCTTCATGATGATGTCGCGCACGAAACTCGTCGGCAACGTCCGATACTTGGAAAGCAGTTCCCGAAAACTCTTGAGTTCCTTCTCGTTCGGCAACCGTCCGAAGATGAGCAGATACGTGGTTTCCTCAAACCCCGACCGCCCCTCATTGATAAAACCCGACACGAGTTCTTCCACGTTAATACCGCGAAAGAACAACTCCCCCTCGATGGGAATCTTGTCCCCGCTCTTCGTAAACTCAAAGGACTTGATCTCCGATATCTCCGTGAGTCCCGTCAGAACTCCGTTGCCGTTTAAGTCGCGAAGCCCCCTGTTGACCTGATATTTGCCATACAAATCGGGCTCGATGTGCCCGTTCGATACGCAGAGATCGGCGAGCCGCTGAAGTGCCGGCGTGACCTCCGAATATTTGCTGTCCAACGTTCTGTAGTCTGTGGTCGTCATAGTCTCTCCTTCTTTTTCGGTATAAAAAAGACTCCCAAGAGAGCCTTTCGATAGTTGGTATCCCGTAGGGGAGTCGAACCCCTGACTTCGCCGTGAGAGGGCGATATCTTGACCACTTGACCAACGGGACATATAATCGGTAAAATTCATTATAGTGCGCGTTGGGGTTTTTGTCAAATTTTCAAACGCTTCGCTTTAATTTTACCGAAACGCCGAAAATCATTCAGTTTCGGTCATGATCGCGTCAAACGCCAGCACCGCCGCCTCAAACTCAGCGTCGTCTTCGATGTCGATGAGTTCGAAATCGTCTTCATCTTCCTCAGATTCTTTGTATCCGTAGATATATACATCGTCGCTCCCGTCGTTGGGGATCAGCGAGATATACTCTTTGCCGTTCACTTCGAACACACCCATCACCTCGGATTCGACGACAGTGCCGTCGTCATATTCCAAAGTTACATATATGGGTTCTTCGTTTTCGTCCATCTCCGGATTTTTTGTGTTGTCGTCAGCCATTTCTGTTCTACCTCCACTTTTCGATTATCTGCGTTCGTACATTTCAATATACCACTAATCTCGCACAGAATCAATTCCGAGAGCGATTTATTTGAAAAGAACAGTCGCTGCGTCAATCGTTCAATATCACATCGTGGCTTCCAATGAATGGCCAAAAGTGGTATAATCGTGGCGTCACACATCACACGATAACGAATAGGAAACGGCAGAAACGGAGCAATCAATGTATAAAATCGCAACGCTGAACAAAATATCGCCCAAAGGACTAAATCTTTTAACGAATAATTATGAAGTGACGAACACGCCCGAAACCTCGGATGCGATATTGGTGCGCAGCCAGGATATGCGCAACATGACATTCTCTGCGGAGCTTCTCACCATCGCAAGGGCAGGGGCGGGCGTCAACAATATCCCGGTGGACAGATGCTCCGACAATGGCATCGTCGTATTCAATACCCCCGGCGCGAACGCCAACGCCGTCAAGGAGCTGGTGCTGACCGCTCTTTTCATGACCTCGCGCAATATCGTCGGCGCGTTGGAATGGATAAAAACCATCAAAAAAGATGCCCCGGCCTCCGTGGAGAAGAACAAATCAAAATTCGCCGGAGAAGAACTGCTCGGCAAGCGGTTGGCCGTCGTCGGTCTGGGCTATATCGGCGTCATGGTAGCGAACGCCGCGATGGAATTGGGCATGAAAGTGGTGGGCTACGACCCCTATATTTCCGTTGAAAACGCTCATGATCTGCACCCGTCCGTCAAGATATACGATTCGTTGGAAACCCTGCTTCCGCATTGTGATTTCGTGACGATCCACGTACCCGCCACCGACGAAACCAACGGCATGTTTTCATACGAACTCTTAGACGCCATGAAAAACAAAGCCGTCCTGCTGAATTTCGCGCGGGATTCATTGGTCAATACCGAGGACGTAAAACGCGTCCTCGCCGAAAAGAAACTGCGGCTGTATGTCACCGACTTCCCCACGGACGAATTGCTCGGCGTGGAGAACGCGATCCTCATCCCCCACCTCGGCGCGTCCACGAGAGAGTCCGAGGAAAACTGCGCCATCATGGCCGTAGGTCAGGTGATGAACTATCTGGAGCACGGCATCATCGAAAATTCCGTCAACTTTCCGACCTGCACACCGGGTCAAAAGATCACTGCATCGCGCATCTGCGTGCTGAACAAGAATGTCCCGTCCATGTTGGGCAAGCTCACCGGCGTACTGGCGGAGATGAACGTCAATATCAGCAAGCTCATCAACAAGAGCAAAGGCGACAACGCCTACACCCTCATCGACATTGACGGCGACATCGACGCGGACAAAATAAAAGCCGCCTTTAGCTTTGAAGGCATCATCTCCGTGCGCGTGATCTGAACCCATAGTTGCGTGCAAAGCGGCGTCCGATTCCCAAAATTCATACGAAAAACGGGAGTTCATTCCCGAAATTCACAAGAAAAATGGGAGTTCATTCCCAAAATTACAAAGAAAAATGGGAGTTCATTCCCGAAATTCATAAGAAAAACGGGAATAGACTCCCGTTTTTCTTGTATTTTTGACTGTCTTGTACTATAATCTACTTATGACGAGCCACAGAAACGGAGGCAGATATGATCAAATATACAAGAAGCATTGAACCGTTTATAAAGAAACGATTATTTGAACCGGGAAAAATAATCGTCCTCTACGGACCAAGACAGACAGGAAAAACCACCCTTTCAAAGAAGCTCCTCCGAGATTATCAAAGCGAGAGGGGGTATTTCAACTGCGAAGAAATTTTGCCGCGCGATATACTCATGAGCCACGACCCAAAACTGATGGCAAACTTCTTTGAAGGACACAAAGTGATCGTACTCGATGAAGCGCAATCCGTGCCCGACATCGGAAAAGCGTTAAAAATATTAATCGACGCCTACCCCGGCATGAACATCATCGCCACAGGTTCTTCATCCTTTGAGCTTGCGAATAAACTGAATGAACCGCTGACCGGCAGGCACTATGAATTTTTCCTGCCGCCGATCTCATTTGAAGAAATCTCCGGGACCTTGGACAACGCGGAAATTCTCTCAACCGTGGGCGTCAGAATGATCTATGGCTGTTATCCGGAGATATTGTCCTCGGCCAATAATGATGATGCGCGCATGAAGTTGGAGACCCTCGCAAGCAGCTATCTATATCGTGATGTCCTTCAGATGAATCACATCAAAAATCCGGAGACGCTTTCAAAGATCTTGCGGGCGTTGGCACATCAGGTCGGTGGCGGCGTTTCCTATAACGAAATTGCGAAGGCCGTCCAGATCGACCGAAAGACCGTGATGAGCTATGTCGATCTGTTGGAGCAGGCGTTTATCATATTCCGCTTATCGCCATTGACAAAGAACCCGCGCGATGAGATCAAGCGGCAAAGCAAGATATATTTTTACGACAACGGGATCATCAATGCCCTAACGCAAAATTTCGCGGGCGTGGAGACGGGTCGTAACGTAGGCGGGCTCTGGGAAAATCTCATGATCAGTGAACGGCGAAAAATGAAGCTCGCGCATGGCGCGTATAGGAATGTATATTATTGGCGAACCCATACAGGGCAGGAGGTGGATTTGATCGAGGAATATGATGGGAAATATCACCCGTACGAGTTCAAATGGCAGAAAACACAACCGGCCAAGGGCGCGGCGGCGTTTGAAAGAAACTACGATGACGCAGAAGCGATATCCGTGATCAACAGATATAACTTCCTCGATTTTGTAACCGCTCGCGGACTCGAATAGAACGCTTCGATTTCAAGTGCAATTAACCTTTTAAACAAGCATCATTGTGACATGTGCTTCGCCGCATATTCCTCGTAACTATCGATCCCTTCGTCGTGCATCTTTGTCGCGTGCGCGACGCCGATGTAGCGAATATGCCAGGGTTCGCTCATATATCCGGTGATGTCCGTATTGGCTTCCGTGTACCGCACGATAAATCCGTAGCGGTACGCATTGCCATACACCCAGTCGGCCTCCGGCGTCCCGACAAAATCGCTCAAATCGCTCACGGTTTTATTGATGTCCACGGCCAATCCCGTCTGGTGCTCGCTGAATCCCGGCCGCGCGCTGTATGTATCCGCGCCTTCCGGGTCCGTCTTTTTGTATCCCTCATACAGGCCATTCTGATAGGAATAGGAACGATAACCGGACTGCGCGATGAACGTCAGGCCCGCTGTTTTTGCGTCCGCCTGCATCTTGCGCAGAGCCTCGGCGGCTACGGCTTTCATCTTGGTTTGATCAATCTCGACGAGATCGTCCGGCACGTAGTCGGCCGGCAATTGATTGTACTTATTCACGAGCACGTTGAGATCGCTCGGATCGGGAATGACGACATAATCCACATAGCGCACCTTATCCAAATTCGCGTTCACCATCCACACCGCATCATCGGGTGCGAGCGTAGCGTTCTGCGCCAGGTACGCATCGTATCTGCTCTGATTTTCGGGTTCGAAGTAAGGCAAGCTGCTCATGGACGTATCCGCGCCGCTCTTTTCGCCCGCGTCATCTGTGGATTTTTCGCCCGCGCCGCTGTTTTCGGACGACTGTTCTTCATCGCGCGGCCAAAAGGCAAATGCCAAAGCGACGATCGCAAGCACCGCCATGAGCGCTATGACCGCAACGCGCACACTACCGCGCCTATTCTGTTTCGATTCCTCGCAATATCTCATCTTTTATCCTGTCTATCGATTGTTTCGCCGATATCGCATTCCAATCTCGTGCTACTTCTCGCTTAAAATGTTCATCCAATCACGCCGCGAATACAGAAATCTGTGTATGACAACAGTTCTTCTTACATCGTTAACGACATAGAAAATGAGATAGTTGCCTACCGGAAGAAGCCGGAATCCCTGTTTCGACAAAAAAGCATCCTCAACCAACGGGTGACGAGCGGGCATATCAACGAGCGTTTTAATTGAGGTTCTGGCCGCTGTAATCAAATCGATTGCTGCAGACTTATTGTGCAAACTTTCTGAAATGTAATTAGCTGTGTCCACAAAATCCCGCTTAGCCGTTTCAGTAAGAATAATCTTGTGCTTCACTGCTCAAGACCTTTTAGAATATCATCCAACGTTTCAGGAAAGGGATGGACTTCGCCTCTTTGCTCTGCGGCTACACTTTCTCCTAAGAGTCGATAGAGCTCGAATTTGCCGGTCAGTTTTTCATATGCGGCAATACTCAATACTGCGAGATCTCCATTGCCGTTTTTCGTAATAAAAACAGGTTCTGAATTCTGATGACAAAATTCGGATATTTCATTGTAATGGTTGCGCAGTTGGGCGCTAGACCTAATCGTGGGCATCGCGTTACCTCCATTTTGTATACACAAATTATACAAACATTTTACTATGCCGTCAACTTTCTATTCTGTTTCGATTCCTCGCAATATCTCATCTTTTATCCTGTCTATCGATTGTTTCGCTGCTTCCGGCGTATCGCCGCGGCCGGAGAGGTAGATTTTCAGCTTGGGTTCTGTGCCGGAGGGGCGCAGTATTGCGCTGCTTCCATCCGCGAACGCGAACGCAACCACGTCGGAGCGCGGAGCCGGACCCTGCTCATAGTCGTTGTAGTGCGCGAGCTTTGCGCTGAATCCGTCTCGCATCTTAGGATCGCGCGCCTTCGCCATGATCGCGCGGATCTCCGCCATGCCCTTTTGCCCCGGCTTAACAAACTCGGCCAACTCCTCGACGAAGTATCCGTAGGTCTTCGCGATCTCGTCCAGCCTGTCCGTCAGCGTCTTCCCCTGCGCTTTGTACAACCCCGCCATCTCGCAGATGAGCAGCGCCGCATTCACGCCATCCTTGTCGCGCACATGGACGCCGGACAGATAACCGCAGCTCTCCTCGAAGCCTAAGAGAAATCGATCCGCCTCGCCCTTCTCCTCCAGACCGTTGATCTTCTCTCCGATGTATTTGAAGCCGGTCAGTACCTTCTGCGTTTCGACGCCGTTCTTTTCGGCGATCACAGACGCCAAGGGAGTGGATACGATGGTCGTCACGAGGATGGGACGTTCGGGCATGTCACCCTTCTGCCTGCGGGATGTCACGATGTAGTCAAACAGCAACACGCCGATTTGGTTGCCCGTGAGCTGCGTATACGCACCGTCCGACAGCACCGCCACGCCGACCCTGTCGCAATCGGGGTCGGTGGCAAGCAGAATGTCCGGCGGACTGCCCGCCGCCTGTTTGGCGCGGCACAGCTCCAAGCCTAATTTCAGAGCCGCCGCCTTTTCGGGATTCGGCTCGGGGCAGGTGGTGAATTCGGGATCGGGCAGAGCCTGTTCCTCCACGACATCCACGGTGCCGACGTCCGCTTTCGCGAGAATGGCTCGCACGGGGATATTGCCTGTGCCGTTCAGTGGCGTGTACACCACATGAAGGTTTTTAGCCACATTTTGATTAACGGACAGGGCGAATACCGTGTCGATATAGGCGTTCTCGAGGTCTTCGCCGACGAGGTGCAGCAGAGACTCCGACTCAGCCGCGGCGCGCGCGCGTGCCGCCGGCGTTCCCTCGTAGCGGTCGGCCACGGTTCGGATGCCCGTTTCGATATCCGTCGCGGCGATCTTCGCCGCCACCCGCTCCGCTTCCTCCGTCAGGCATTGGCAACCGGTGGCGTCATATATCTTGTATCCGTTGTACTGCTTCGGGTTGTGGCTCGCCGTCACGACGACGCCCCCCGCGCAGCCGAGCTTCCGCACTGCGTAGGACAGCAGAGGCGTGGACGAAAGTCGTTCGAACAGATAGGTCTCGATGCCGTTCGCCATGAAGACGCAGGCGGCCTCAAACGCGAACAGGTCGGAATCCCGCCTGTTGTCGTAGGCGATGGCGATCTTGATCGGAGTCTTCGCCGCGAGGAGCAGACTGTCCGCAAATCCCTGCGACGCGCGGCGCACGGTCAGCACGTTCACACGATTGGTACCCGCGCCCATGACGCCCCGCATTCCGGCGGTGCCAAACTCCAGATCGCGGTAGAATCTGTCGTTGATCTCGTCCGCGGCCGCCCCTTCCTCGCCGGAAGTCTCGTACTCCGACAGCAAGGCCGCCAATTCCGCGCGCGAACTCTCGCCCGCTCCCGGAGCCGAAAGCCAGTTTTTCAGTTTGTTCACATTCTCATTCATCGGAACCCTCCTGTACGCTCGCTCTCGTCTCCGCGTTTCGTCCCGCTGATTTTCGGATTTGCTCTTTGTTCTCCGCCCACGCGGCGTTGAGCTGGATTCCGATAATCAAGATAAAGGAAAGCACGTAGAACCAGATGAGCAATAAAACGATAGAACTTAAACTTCCATAGAGTATATTGAAATTGTAAGACGCCACGTAGCGCATATAATGGGAATATAACCACGTAGCGAGTAACATGCCCAACGAAGCAAATACGCTGCCGGGCAAGATCATGCGGAATGTGGCTCTGCTGTTGTCCCACCACGCGCGAAAGATGTTGCGCAGCGTCCGCCCCAGACCCTTGACGATGTGCCGGCTGAAGTCCGACTTTCGGTTTGGCAGCATGTAATAGATGGCCAACACCATGAAGAAATACAGGCCAAAAGCGATGATCCACCGAACCGTATACCATACCTGTGAAAACACGTACTCCTGCTCGAGAAAGTCGTTCAGATACCGGAGCACGACGCGGACGATCACCTCGCCAAACACCAAGATATTCAGCGCGAAAACGAGGGTCAGCAGAACCAATATGATGGTCGTGATGGCTCTGATCCGCTCCCGAATATAGCCGAGTAACGGATTTTTGTGTCCTAACCCGCCATGATAGGCATAGTTGGACATGCGCATCAGCGAGAACAGCGCCTTGCTGCCCGCCCACAGTGCCAGGATCAGCAGAACGACGCTGAACGCCCCCGACGGATTGTACCGAATCAGCGGCGTGATCACATCTGAAACATCCTCGCGCAGATATTCGGCGATCAATCCCGTGATCGCGTCCATCGACATGGTGAACAGGTGAAGCAGCTGCGCCAACAGAATGGTGGTGGGTACGAGGGACAGAAGCAAGAAGAACGCCACCTCAGCGGCGCCCCCGGCGTAAAACGGGTCGATGGTCTTCTTCGCCGTCAGGATCAATACCTGCTTCGGCTGTATATGTACGCCCGGCTCTTTCTCTCTGTTTTTTCTATTTCTTCCCATGATATCCCGCTTCGATCAACTTCTCTCTGAGCGCGGCAAGCGCCTTTGCCCTGTGGCTGATGGCATTCTTCTCCTCCATCGAAAGTTCGGCGAACGTGCGGCTCTCCCGATCATGCGCCAACGGAACGAACAGCGGATCATAACCGAAGCCGTTTGCCCCCTTGGGTTCCCGGAGAATCCTGCCCGCGCATTCGCCTCGCGCGACGATGGCAGTGCCGTCCGGATACAGAATCGTGATGACGGAAACGAATTTCGCCGTGCGCTTCCCCTCGGGGACATCCTTCAGCAGCGCCAGCAGCTTCGCATTGTTGTCCTCATCCGTTCCGCTTTCGGAAAATCTGGCGGAATGCACGCCGGGCGCGCCCTTCAGCGCATCCACCATCAGCCCCGAATCGTCGGCAATCACCGGCTTACCCGCACAGGCCAAAACGGCATCCGCCTTGATGTACGCGTTTTCCTCGAAGGTGGCGCCCGTCTCCGCGATCTCAAAATCCGCGACACCCGCCTCGTCCTTTGAGAGGATCTCTATTCCGAAGAAACGCATGAAAGCCGCTATTTCCGCCACTTTATGCCGATTCCCCGTCGCCGCAATAAACACAACCGTTTCTGCACTTTTCTCATTCATAATACATTTTCCATCAGAACCATTCAAACGCCGCGATAATTTTGATGCAGTCCGGGTTCTGAGACCGATTTTGGCTTGCGACGCGTACTTGAGGTACGTGAGAAAGCCAAAATTGGAATCAGGTTCCGGAATGCGCGAAATTTGCGTGGGGTTTGAATGGTATCATATCACGAGTTTTTCATCATTACGCCTTCGATCACGTCCGCAACATCCTCGCACGCGTCGCACACATCTTCCATATAGTGCAACACATGATTCCACGACGAGGCGATGAGCGGAGGCAGACTTTCATCCATGAAGACATTGCGAACGGCCATCATATAGAGCTTGTCGCCTTCTTCCTCCAGGTGGTTGACCTCGATCACCTTCTCTTGGATCGTCTTGGATTTTCTGAAATTGTGAAACTCCTCCAGCGCGTCCTTCAGTGCCGTCGTGCATTTTACGATCACGTCCGCGATCAGGAGGGCATCATCCCGCATAGAGGGGATGTTGAACATATACAACCGCAACAACACATCCTCTATTTTGTCCGTCACGTTGTCGATGGATTCGGACATCTGCATGATGTCCTCGCGCTCGATGGGCGTGATAAACTCCTTGGCCAACTTCTTCGTCATGGTGTGGCGCGCCACATCTCCGTCCTGCTCGATGGCGTGCATCTTTTCCATCTGCATATTCAAATCGTCGGGATTGAACTCTCGCAATATCTCCCTAAGCAACAACGCTGCGTCACAGGAGTAACTGCTCATCTCGACGAACGCGTCGTAATACTTGTTTTCCTTCCGTCCTGCCATCTGTCTCCTCCTAAAATATAGCCATAAACACCCAGGCCATCACAAAGCCCAAAATACCGCAGCCGGGGAACGTGAGTATCCACGCAAAGACCATCTCCCCGACGATCTTCCAGTTGACCGACGTAAGCCTCTTGGCTGCACCGACGCCCATGATGGCCGTCGTCTTCGTATGCGTCGTACTGACGGGCAGACCGTACCGCGAAGCGATCACGAGACAGATGACAGCCGTCAGATCAGCGGAAAACCCCTGATACTTTTTCAGCTTGACCATGTCCATGCCCACAGACTTGATGATCCGATACCCGCCGATGGACGTGCCGAGCGCCATCACCGCCGAACAGAGAACCATGAGCCAGATGGGAATCTGAAAGTTCCCCACGTCCGATTTTCCTTCCGCCAGAAACATGCCCAACATAAAGACACCCATAAACTTCTGACCGTCCTGCGCTCCGTGCATAAACGCCATGCCCGCTCCCGCGGCGATCTGCGAATTCTTAAACACGTGATAGGCTGCTCGCCGTTCGATGCCGCGAAATACGAGTTCTACGGCTTTCACCACCACATATCCCAAAATGAATCCCAACACCGTGGACAGGACGAGACCGTAGATCACCTTCATCCATTCGCCGCCGTGGATGCCGCTGAATCCGCCTTGCAGCGCGATGGCCGCGCCCGACACGCCCGCGATGAGCGCGTGGCTTTCGCTTGTCGGAATGCCAAACCACCATGCCGCCGTAGCCCATATGACGATGGCGAAAAGCCCGGCGCACAGCGCGACCAACGCCTGCCGGCTATCCCCGCCGAAGTCCACCATATTATAGATGGTCGCGGCCACGCTGGCGCTGATCATCGTCATGACCAAAACACCCAAAAAATTAAAGATGGCCGCCATGGCAATCGCCTTGCGGACACCCATTGACCTCGTTGAAACGCAGGTCGCTATCGCGTTCGGCGCGTCTGTCCAACCGTTCACCAACACCACGCCGAGGGTGAGGACGACCGTAATCAAAAGTGCGGGATTTTCGATCAATTGGCGGATAAACTCGTCTAAAGATACCGTCATTCGCATATTCCTCTCATCGTGCCGCTACCCTCCATCCTCGCGTAACTCGGCTTCTATTTCACGCAAATCAAAATTTCATCTTACTCGCCCATTCATTATACAAAAAACTACTTATGAAAACAAGTGGCGCGTTAAGCGCACGGAGCATAAAAAGTTTGACATAATATACAATCACTCCCGCTCATTCGTTCGATTTTGACGATTCGTCTATCTTGCGGCTCTTTCGTCGGCGCGGCTTCTTCTGTTTTATCATAGCCGGCGCGCGCAGTTCCTTCGGCATCTTTTCTATCGCATATCTTAACGATACGCGCGGCATCACGTTCTTGCGTTCCATCACGTATTGCCATACTTTGGCCTCGTGACTTTCCGACGCGGATTTCAAAAGCCAACCATACCCCTTTCGCACCATATCGTCGGGATCGGTGAGCAGCGCATCCGAAATTTCAAACACCTTTTCTATGAATTCTCCGTGCCTCGCGGGAACGATCAGAGTGACCGCTGCGGCGCGTTTCACCCAACGATTATCCGACCGCGTCCAGTTCAAAAGCTCGTCCGCCAACTCCGGATACATGGAAACGATGTCGCCCACCGTGTGGTTGCACAGCGTATCGCAGGTCGCCCAATTGCTGACATAGCGCTCCACCCAATCGGCGAACACCTCAAAATCTTCCGGTACAAATTGCTTCTTCAACGAATCCGCCCACTGACAGGCGATATAACATTCCTCATTATAGCCCGACTGCCAGAGATCCTCGCAGAGCGCGAATATCTCCGTTTTGCTCAACGCCATGTTGCGCAACTCCGACAGGCGGCGCTTCCCGATCTTCATCGTCGTAACGTTTCTCATGCCATACAGCTTGACCTCCTCTTTGAAAAATCCCTTGCCCGATTCCCTGAGTACGGGATCACTGTTGTCTTTGAGTTCTTGCCTGAGCGCCTTCAACAATTCGTCTGATCTGTTCATTGTTCCCTCATTTCTCTGCACGATTATAACTATTTTAGGACATGAAAAACACTCCGAAATTATATCATCTCGCGCCATGTTTGAAAACTTTAATTTTATTAAAGGGAATCGAGAGTTTATTGAAGCGGAAGCGAGAGCAATAAGATATGGGCGAAGATATGTCCGAGAGGCATTCGATGAAGCAGTTGAAGCAGTTGACAAGAACAATGGAAAAAAGGGTATAGACTTTGCGCATGATAATTAGTATAATATCATTCATGAGCACGGCGAGGTATAGCTCAGCTTGGTAGAGCGCTACGTTCGGGACGTAGAGGCCACAGGTTCGAATCCTGCTACCTCGACCACCCAAGACCCCTTGAAAACACCGGATTTCCGGTGCGCAAGGGGTCTTTTGTTGTCGAAGCGGAATACGCACATTTTACATGGATTTAACATAACCCACCTTTTGAGTTAACATTCGGAGGGTATTTTGGTTATGAAAGACATGGTATCGAATTGTATGCCGGCGAGAATGCCGGGGATGAAAGAAAGGGAATGATTATGAAAAAGAGATCTATAAAACTTACAGTGGCGGCGTTGACCTTGTCGCTCATCGCGATGGGAGCGGCGGCTTGCACCCCCTCAGACACGAGTGATGAAGGCGATAGTGCAGAGACGGTCGATACGCCGGAACCCACCACCGTGGTCATCGCGGGTTCCACATCGGTACAGCCCCTCTCCGAGATGTTGGCGGAAACATACATGGGCGATCATCCGGAGGTCAGCATTGAGGTGCAGGGCGGCGGTAGCGGACAGGGTATCAAATCCATCGAAGAAGGTCTTGCGGACTTTGGCGCGCTCTCCCGGGAGCTTAAGTCCGAAGAAGAAGCCGTAGCCGCAGAGCAGTTCGTCATCGCCAAGGACGGCATCGCCGTCATCGTGAACAGCGACAGCGACGTATCGGACATCACCGTCGATCAACTGTTGAAGATCTACACGGGCGAGATCACGAATTGGAGCGAGGTGGGCGGCAGCGACGCGAAGATCAACGTAGTGACGCGGGAAGAAGGTTCCGGCACAAGGGACGCTTTCGGTGAACTGACCGGCGTCGTCGGTAAAGATGAAAACGGTGACACGGTGGATAACACAGTGGAGAGTGCCATCGTTCAGGGTTCCACCGGTGCGGTGATTCAGACGGTTTCCACCACTCCCGATTCCATAGGTTTCGCGTCTCTCGGTGCCGTGGACAGCAGCGTCAAAAGCCTTAAAGTGGAAGGTGTGGAGGCATCGAATGAGACTGTACTCAGCGGCGAATACAAGATTTCGCGTCCCTTCCTCTACATATGCGGATCCGATCCGGCAGAACAGGCGAGGGCGTTTGTCGACTTCATCTTCAGCAGCGAAGGACAGGCTATTGTGGAAGAAGCGGGCTTCATCGCCGTAAAATAATTGGCATCAACGTAGGGAGATAGCGGATGAAAGCATCAATTTCAGAGAAGCGGGGACGCAGGAGCATTCGGGAAACGGCGATCGAGCGTATCCTGTTCCTCGCAGGCATCACGGCGACGATATCGGTCGCGTTGATCACAATATTCATATTCGGCTCCGGAATCCCGGCTCTTTTGGATTCCGGATTCGTCAATTTTCTCGTCGGGACGAATTGGAGTCCCGCAAACGGCAGTTACGGCACCCTGCCACTCACTGCGGGAACGATGGCCGTTACGCTGACGGCACTCGTCCTCGGCATACCCACGGGCATCGCCTGCGCCGTATTCCTCTCCGAGATACTGCACCGAAAAGCGGCGCGGGTCTTCAAATTTGCAATCGAGTTACTCGCGGGAATTCCCTCTGTCGTATACGGTTTCTTCGGGCTCATCGTCGTCGTTCCCGCCGTCAGGACGTATATCCTGCCGCTCGTCCGTCTGTGGGATCCCGACGCACATACGACGGGACTCAGCATCCTGTCCGGCGCGATCATCCTCGCGGTGATGATCTTGCCCACCATCGTCAGCCTCTCCGAGAATGCCATATCCTCGGTGCCTGCGGAATACAGGGAGGCTTCCCTTGCCCTCGGCGCGAACAAGCGGCAGACCATCACGGGCGTACTCATTCCGGCGGCGAGATCGGGCATCCTCGCCTCGATTATACTCGGCATGGGGCGGGCGATCGGCGAAACGATGGCAATCCTGCTGATCACGGGAAATGTGGCCGTACTGCCCAAGTCTCTGCTTGATCCCGTGGCGACGCTCACGGGCACCATTGCCATGGAGATGAGCTACGCGAGCGCCTCGCATCAACAGGCACTCTTTGCCGTGGGCATCATTCTCTTTATTATCATCATGTTGCTGAATGCCGTCGCGCAGGGCGTTTCCAAACGCATGGGGGTGAACCAATGATAAAGAACCGTTTGTTTTATTCCGTCGTTTGGTTTCTTTCGATATTGACGCTCGCTGTCCTGCTCATGATTATCGGCTATATCATGTACAGGGGCTTGACGCAGATCTCGTGGGAATTCCTCTCCGAAAAGCCGGCGCTCATGGGCAAAAAAGGCGGCATCTTCCCCGTGATCATCGGTACGCTGTACGTCACGGGCGTGGCGTTGGTCATCGCCGCACCCATCGGCATCGCCGCTGCCGTATACTTCGTGGAATATTCCAAAGAGGGACGATTGGTTCGCATCATTCGCACATTCACGGAGGTGCTCGCCGGTATACCGTCCATCATCATCGGCCTGTTTGGATTCGCGTTTTTCGTGGTATTCCTCGGCTTCGGATGGTCGGTTCTGTCGGGCGGCCTGTCCGTGTCTCTCATGATCCTGCCCATCCTGATTCGCTCCACGGAGGAAGCGCTGAAGACAGTACCCCTGTCCTATCGGGAAGGCAGTCTGTCCCTCGGCGCATCAAAATGGGAAACGACCTACAAGATCGTACTTCCCTGCTGCAAGAACGGGATACTCACGGGACTCATCCTCAGCATAGGCCGCGTGGTCGGAGAGACCGCCGTCATCATGCTGACGGTCGGCGGCGCGCTCAAGGTTCCTATGTCCCTGTTTGACTCGACGCGGACGATGGCACTGCACATGTATATACTGGCGGCTGAGGGCATCAGTCAGGAGCGAGCCTTCGCCACCGCCGCCTTGCTCGTTCTCATCATTCTCGTCATAAACGGATTGGCCAATATCATAAGCGCAAGAATTGGAGGCGCACATGGGAAATAACAGTAACGCCGCGATGCGGCCGGAAACGCAGTTTGAAATAAGAGATCTCGACCTGTTCTACGACAAATTTCAGGCTCTGCATCACGTCGATATGGACATTTTGAAGAACCGCGTGACCGCGCTGATCGGTCCGTCGGGTTGCGGGAAATCCACTTTCATACGCACACTCAACCGCATGAACGATCTCATACCCATCGTGAAGATCACGGGCAGCGTCAAATTCGACGGTACGGACATCTTCGGCCGAGACTGCGACGTGATCGCCCTGCGCAAGAAAGTCGGCATGGTCTTTCAAAAACCAAACCCCTTCCCCAAGACGGTATACGAGAACATCGTCTACGGACCCCGCATCCACGGGGAGAAGAACAAGCGCAAGTTGGACGAGCTCGTGGAAATGTCGCTCAAGCAGGTGGCGCTGTGGGACGAAGTCAAGGACCGGTTGCACAAACCCGCGTTGGGATTGTCCGGCGGACAGCAGCAGCGGCTCTGTATCGCGCGATGTCTGGCCGTAGAGCCGGAGGTCATCCTCATGGACGAGCCCACCTCGGCATTGGATCCCGTCGCCACATTGAAGATAGAGGAACTCATGTCCTCGCTGCGCGAACGCTATACCATCGTAATCGTGACGCACAACATGCAGCAGGCGGGTCGCATATCCGACTTCACTTCATTCTTTCTGAACGGTGAAGTCATCGAAACCGACCATACGGATGCGATCTTCTCCAATCCTTCAAACAGCAAAACGGAGGAATACATCACAGGAAGATTCGGCTGAATCACAAATGTACTTATGTAGTAACAAATTTAAGGAGGATAATATGTCAGCAAGACCGATTCTGGATAATGAATTAAATGCCATCGCGGACGCAGTGATCGAAATGGGCGCGGTAATCGAACGAACGATACGGGATTCGATAACGAGCCTGAAAGAACGTGATCCGGCTCTGGCCATGGCGATCATAAGCGGCGACGAGGTCGTCGACGATATGGAAGATGAAATCAGCGACCTGTGCCTGAAATTCTTCGCGACCCAACAGCCGTTGGCTGGCGATCTTCGATATGTCATATCCATCATGAACATCATTCGCGATCTGGAACGCATCGGCGACCACTGCGAGGATATCGCGAAGTATACGCTGCGCTTCGAGAACGAGGCCTACATCAAAGACCTCGTCGACATCCCGCGCATGTCCGACATGGCCGCCCGCATGGTGCGCAACGCCATCGACTCCCATATCAACCGCGACCTGCGCTTGGCCCGAAAAGTATGGAAAGCCGACGAGGAAATGGATGAGATGTTCCGAAACATCCACGATGAGCTGCTCGGATTGGCCGAAAAAGACCACACGAAGGCGCGGCAGAGCGTCATGTTCCTCTTTATCGCCGCCCACCTCGAGCGCATCGCGGATTACGCCACGAACATCTGCGAGGAAACCGTATTCGTGATGGAGGGGAATTACGAGATGGAGAGTTGACTCCCCTCCGCAGGAGCTTTCAGCCCTTTCGGGTTCGACTCCCCTAT
>JAISQM010000008.1 GCA_031274195.1 Eubacteriales Family XIII. Incertae Sedis bacterium | reverse complement strand
CCGAGGCGTACACGGCAAACCTGAAGATCACCACCGACGAGCTTACCGCGTCGGTGCCGATCGCTCTCACCGTGCTCGCCGACAGCAACGGAGACGGCATCCCCGACGTCAATGACATCAACAGCCCGGCTTTCAATGAAACCGGCGGAGGCGGAGCCGACGACGACAGCGACGGCATCCTGAATATCAACGACCCCGACTCGGATTGCTATTATATGCCCGGCGGAGGCGGAGCCGACGACGACAAAGACGGCACCCTGAACATCAACGACCCTGACTCGGATTGCTATTATCTGCCCGGCGGAGGCGGTTCGGACGACGACAGAGACGGCATCCTAAATATCAACGACCCCGATTCGCCTTGCTATTATCTGCCCGGCGGAGGCGGCAGCACCAAGAAGATCGGCAAGACAAATAGCATCGGAAAGGCGAATGACACCGGCGACGACACCCTGCTGTGGCCGTGGTTCGCGGCCTTGATTCCGTCGCTCATCCTTGCCGTATGGCTCATCGTGCGCAGACGCCGGATAACAAAAAAGTAATTCGGGCGACATATCGGGAGCGTCCCTCCGCGCAAAACCTCCGATGCCTCTATTTGACGTCCAACGTGGGCGTTGGGTGAATGATCGTGAATATTGAGTGAAGTTTCTCTGAAGTGCATTGACTTACGTGAAACATTCCTGTAATATCACGATAGTTAGGAGGCAATATAACCATGAAAGATATGAAAACAAAATTCATGAGAGGACTTGCTCGGTGGACGCGCAGTTTCGTAAGGTCAACGGTGCGTACCGGTCGGCAAGTGCGAAAGGTGAGTTTTTTACTTGTAAGAGACTGTTCTGTAAGGGTTCGTCGTTTCGTTTCTAAGCAGACTCCGGTGTTGGTGCGTTGGTTCTCCGTTTCGATGCGGAGATTGAACGCCAACGTAAGGGTCTGTTTTTCAAAGGTACGGTTAATTTCTCGTAGGTTTGTCGTTTTAATTAAAAGGTCGCCCGCTGTCGTGAAAGTGTGGGCGGCACACGCTCCCGCCGATGTGGCGCGGGGCGCAAAGATTGCCGTTAACGGTTTCCTCCTATTCATAGAGCGTCTGACGCAGATCAAAAAGGCCACAGTGATTCGACTTACCGGCAGCGCCGCCGGGTTTGCCGCGATTGCTGTGGTCGCCCTCGTGATCGTCAATAGCCATGCCGTGGGTGTGACTATTGACGGTCAGAAGGTCGGCTACGTCACGGATGAGGAAACCTTTGTTGAATTGGTCGAGGATGTTCGGGAGGAGTTGTCTCAGGAGAACGCGAATGCGAACATCGTCATAGATGAGGCGAAGATTGCGCTTGCGTCTTCCATCGAAAATACGAAGAAGATTGAGTACATCGATACGCAGGAGCTGAAAGACACGTTGCTTGAGTCCGAGGCGGTCGTCGCCAGTGCGTACGCGATAGCGGTCAACGATCAACCATTGGTGAACATCGCGACGGAGAACGACGCGCAGGCACTGTTGAATGGAATCGTCCAACAATTTACCGCAAACAACCCCGCCGTTCAATACGCGTGGATGGATGATGTGAAGATAGAGAATGTATCCGCGGATCTGGACAGCTTGGTATCGACGCCGGCGGCGATCACATATCTGCTGACGGGCAACGAGCAAGTGAAGGTCTACACCGTGGCGGAGAATGACACCGTTTGGGGCATTTCGCAGAGCCAAAACGTATCCGTGGATGAAATTGCCGCGGCCAATCCCGATCTCAATTTGGAGGAAATTCACGTTGGCGATGAGATCAAGATGAACAAGTTGGTGCCGTTCATTCACCTGCAGACCACGGAATCGGCGGTCGAGCGGGAGTCGGTGGATTTCGCCGTGAGAGAGGAAAAGACGGACGCGCTCTATGTGGGCGAAAAGAAAGTTAAAGAAGAAGGCGTGAAAGGCGAGCGAGAGGTCACGCGCGAATATACAAAGGTGAACGGCGAAGTGGTCAACACGGTTGAACTCGCGTCTGTGACACTGTCGGAACCCAAGACGCAGATCGTGTCGGTTGGCACAAAGGCCAAACCGGTTTCTGCGAAGTATGCGCCCGGAGGCGGGAGCTACATCGGCGGGAACGGCATACTCAGCAATCCGATGGCGCACATGGAATTGTCGTCGGGCTATGGCGGTCGCCGGAATCATGCGGGTGCGGATTTCCGGAATCCAAAGGGTACGCCGATCTATGCGTCGGCGGCCGGCACTGTGACTTTCTCCGGATGGTCCGGAGCCTATGGCAACATCGTGAGAATCAGCCACGGCGGCGGTCTGGAGACGTGGTACGCGCACTGCAGCGTGCTGAATGTCACCGCCGGACAGTCCGTAGCGCAAGGACAACAGATCGGACTGGTAGGGGCTACCGGTCAGGCGACGGGGTATCATCTGCACTTTGAGGTGCGGGTGAACGGCGCGGCACAAAATCCGTTGCGCTACCTATAACTAAATCCTATCGACTATCGCAAAGGGGCTGTTCATAATAGGACAGCTCCTTTTTTTTGTGCTATACTATAGCCGCTTTGCGACTATGGTATAAATCTAATGCCCTCCGCTTCGCGGAGATGGCGGATTATAGCAAAAAGCTCCGCTTTTATGCTATAATATACCCATGTCATATAAGGTGAAATTGAACATATTCGAGGGTCCGTTTGATCTGCTCGTCTACCTCATCGAAAACGCGGAGATGAGCATCTACGATATTCGCGTATCGGAGATTACGGCGCAGTATATTCGGCATATCGAGCTCATGAAAGAGCAGGATGTGATGGTGGGCGCGGAATTTCTCGTGCTTGCCGCGACGCTGATCGAACTCAAATCGAAGATGCTGTTGCCGCGCATCAAAGTGGACGGCGAGATCGAGGAGGATCCGCGGGCGGAACTCGCGCAGCGGCTCATCGAATACACGCGATTCAAGAAGCGCGCGGCGGCGCTCGAGGAGCAGTTGGGCTACGCCATGACGAAGTTCGCGAAGCCAAAGGAAGATTTGACGCCGTACACCGGGGAAGCCGACGAATATCTCCGCATGGATATGGGAGAATTTATCGAAGCGTTCAAGGCCTTTATATATAAGAAGCAAAAGAGCGAAGAATTGAAGGCGATGCACCACAGAGTCGAGCGCGAGCGCATGAGCGTCGCCGCGAAGAAAAAGACGATCCGGCAATTGTTCCGCAAGGCGAAGAACCGATTTATCAGTTTTCGCGATCTGCTTTTGCCCGACAGCGACCGGTACGACAAGGTGATCACTTTCGTTTCGCTGTTGGAGATGATCAAGGCCGGCTTGGCGGGAGCGCGGCAGTCGGGGAATTTCAAGGAAATCGAAGTAGAAGTGAAACGGAATGGGCATGACGACGAAAAAAACAATCAAATCAGCGTTTGAATCCATGATGTTCGTGTGGGGCGAGCCGTTGGATGTGAAGATCGCGGCGGACGCGATGGGTGTCGCGAAACCCGAGGCGTTGGAGTATTTCAAAGAGCTTCAAATGGAATATGACGAGCAGGAACGCGGCATTCGGATTCGGGAGATCAACGGCAAATTTCAATTCGTGACGGACGAATCAAACTTCGATTACATCCGTTCCGTCTGCACGCCCGTGCGCGAGCGCAGACTCACGCAGGCGGCATTGGAGGTTCTCGCCATCGTCGCGTATAAGCAGCCGGTGACAAAGAGCGAGATCGATTCGATACGGGGCGTCAAAAGCGACCGCGTCTTGGATGGACTCACGCGCAAAGGACTCGTGGAAGAACGGGGTCGTTCCGCCGCGATCGGGCGGCCGGTGCTGTACGGAACGACGGAGATATTTTTGACGAATTTCGATCTGAAGACCATCAAGGATTTGCCGGCCATCGAAGATATAGAGGATGCGATACAGTTCGAGGAAGAAAAGACGGTGGTGGAGATTCGGCAGACGAGCCTGAACTTGGAGCAGTGAAGGGCGCGGGATATGGAGTGGTAATGACGGACGGAAAATTGGACAAAACGGGCGATTTTGAGGGGAAGATCAAACTTGTGGCGACGGATCTTGACGGAACGCTGCTCTCCCGAGAGATGGAACTCTCAGAGGAAAACAGGCGGGCGCTCGTTCGCTGCATTGACCGGGGGATACACGTGATCGTGGCGACGGGCAGATCCAGATCCTCCGTTCCGCAGGCGGTCAGATACGTGGACGGAATCGAATATCTCATCTGCGCGAACGGCGCGAAAATCTATGACAACAGGACGAACGAACAGCTCTACGCGCGATATCTCAGCCGCGAGGCGATGGAGAGCGTGTGGGAGATCATCGCGGCGGGCGATATCATGTGCGAGGTGTTCTACGACGGGACGCCCTACATCAGCGCCGCCTGTTACAACGATCTCGCGCGCTACGGTGTTCCCGAGTGGTTCGCCGATTATGTCAGGAAATCTCGCGTGCCCGTGGACGATCTCCCGGCGTTCACGTCGGAACATATGGACGTGATTGAGAACGTCAATTTTAATTACGGTTCGGACGGCGTAAGCACGTATTTGCGGGGGAGATTGGGTGACAGTGCGTTGTATGAATTGACGACTTCCCTTCCCTTCAACTATGAGATCGGAGGCCTTGGTGTGAACAAAGCCGAAGCCCTCGATTTTTTGTGCGACAGACTGCACATCGCACCCGCCGAAACCATGTGCATCGGCGACAACGCCAACGATGTGGGTATGCTCCGGTACGCGGGCATCGGCGTCGCGATGGGAGACGCGGTTCCGGCGGCACAGGAAGCAGCGGATTTTGTGACCTTGGACAGCGCTCAAAATGGGGTCGCTCACGCGATCGATCGCTTCGTCCGGAATGGATGATCCCCATTGGTAGTAATCGATGAAACAACACGATGATTTTGGAATTTACAGATCGATCAGGCCGCGAAACTTCTATCCGTATTCCGCGTGGGAGATAGACAACAGCACGGAGATCAGCGATAATGAGGTGCTCATCGACGTGAAGCTTCTCAATATCGACATGACCTGCTTCGCCCGGTTCATGGAATCCGCCTATGGAGATAAGGACAAGATGGCGGACAACATCCTGCGCATTGTGGGTGAACGGGGCAAACTCCACAACAGCGTTACGGGCACCGGAGGCACACTGTTTGGCCGCGTTGAGAAGATCGGGGCGGCGTATGGAAATCGGTATGGCATCGCGGTGGGCGATGAAATCAGCTCGCTCAGTTCCCTTACGGGGATTCCCCTGCGCATCGACGAGATCACGGATATCGACACGTCGATGGCGCAAGTGTCCGTGAAGGGCAAGGCGATACTCTTTGAAAACAGCCCCGTGCTGAAAAAGATCGAATGCCTTTCGGACAAGGTACAGCTTTCCGCCGTGGAAGTCGCCGGGGAATCGGCGGAAACTTACAGATTGGTCAAAGAGAACGATCGCGTCGTCATTCTCGGCGCGACGGGAAAGATGGGCATATTCTGCGCGTTGGCGGCGAAAAAGAAATTGGCGGGAACGGGACTGCTCATCGGCTGTATCGACGACAGCGCCGCGTCGCCGGATGCGGAGATCAGCCGGCTCTATGACGAGCTCTACACCTTCGAGGCGAACGACGTCGAGGCGATCAGGGAGCATCTGTCTCCGATGAGCAGCTACGATGTCGTCATAAACTGTTCCGAACGCCCGCTCACGGAGCCGGGTTGCGCCATGCTCGCGCGGCCGGGCGGCGTCGTATTCTTCGCCGGTTGGGGCGGCAACAGCAAAACGGCGGGTCTGGCCGCCGAAACGCTCGGCAAGGACATTCTCATGTATTACTATCGCGGCTATGTCGAAGGCATGAAGGATTTTTTTCTGCGGCTCATCGCCGAGAGCGACATCGAATCCCTGCTCACCATCGGGCTCGAAAACGACTTTCGCTATCCGTGGCTGCAGATACTCGACACGCGCAAACGGCTGATTACCATTTCGGACGGTATCTTGGAGAATGCCGGGAATTACGTGTTTGAAAGCCCAAAGTCTCAGGAGCTCCTGTCGACCCTGCTGAAGGTCGCGCGGTTTGACTGCAATGTGCTCATTACGGGAGAAACGGGCGTGGGCAAGGGGATCGCGGCGGAGATACTGTACAACCGAAGCAACCGCAAAAACGAGAGTTTCGTCAAGATCAACTGTGCGTCCATTCCCGAGCAACTGCTCGAATCCGAGCTGTTCGGTTACGAAGGCGGCGCGTTTACCGGCAGCAATCCCAAGGGCAAGGCGGGACTTTGGGAGATGGCGAACGGCGGCATACTCTTTTTGGACGAGATCGGAGAGATGTCCCTGTTGCTCCAGTCCAAGCTGCTCAGAGCCATCGAGGAAAACGAAATATACCGGGTGGGCGGGGAGACGCCCGTTCGTGTCGATGTGCGCGTGATCGCCGCGACCAATCAAGACCTGTACGGCATGGTCAAGGAGAAGAAGTTCCGGGAGGATCTGTATTACAGGCTCAATGTGTTTCATCTCCACGTGCCGCCGCTGCGGGAGCGCAGGGAGGACATCATCCCCCTGATCGACATGATGGTCAACCGCTACAGCGAAAAATTCGGCATAGGCAAGACCGTCGAAAAAGAGGCCAAGAATCTCATGGCGGGCTTTGCGTGGGAAGGCAACGCGCGGGAACTCGAAAATTTCATCCAAAAGCTCTTTATATCCTCTTTGGGCAACGAGATCACCCTCTATGACGTCACAGGACAGATGACGGTATTCCACGAGAGCATTCTGCCCGAGCGGACAGCGCGCGCGCGCACCGGCGGTCAAAAACCCCTCTCCGACCGGGAGGAACGCGAGCTCTACCGCAGATACAAAGAGGAGTACAAGAGCACCCGAAAGATCGCGGAAGCGTTGGGAACGAGTCAGAGCAGCGTCGTGCGACGGCTCAAAAAATACGGTCTGTAGGGCTTCTCCAAAATTAATTTTTTTGTAACATAGCGGCATATTGACACGCCCCACATGGTGTGCCATAATTGTATTTGCACCATAGATGTAGTTGTTTCTCTCGACAAGCTCGAAGTTCATTGAAAAGGCGAAGAATATGTTTAATACAATCAAAAAAAGAGACGGCCGACGTGTTCCCTACGATATTTCCAAGATCGAATATGCCATTGAAAAGGCGATGACGGCCGGTGGCCGGAGCGGTGCGGAGGAGAGCGGAAATTTGGCCGCGGTCGTTGAGGACCGGCTTCTTGAACAGTATGGCGACGGTTCGCCCGATGTGGAGACGATTCAGGATATCGTCGAGTCCGTTCTCATGGATAAGGGCTATCCGTTGGTCGCGAAGCGATACATTCTCTATCGCGCGGACAGGAGCAAGGCAAGGGAGCGAAACACCCATCTGATGCGCGTTTTGGACGAGCTTACATTCAAAGATGCCGCCGGCAGCAACATCAAACGGGATAACGCGAATATAGACGGCGACACGGCTATGGGCATCATGCTCAAATACGGCTCCGAGAGCGCCAAGGATTATTACGAAAAATATATTCTCGCGAAACAGCAGTCCGACGCGCACACGGGCGGGGACATCCATATTCACGATTTCGATTTTTACACGCTTACGACCACCTGTTGTCAGATCGACATCAACAAGCTGTTCATGGGCGGATTTTCTACGGGGCACGGCCATCTGCGGGAACCCAACAGCATCCACAGCTACGCGGCGCTCGCCTGCATCGCCATTCAATCCAACCAAAACGATCAACATGGCGGTCAGAGCATTCCCAATTTTGACTTCGGACTCGCGCCCGGTGTGGCAAAGACCTTTCGGAAGCTCTATATATCCAATTTCCGCAAGGCACTGAGGCTTTTGGCGCCCGCGGCGGCACTCAGCGACGCGGAGATCAAAGATGTGTTTGATTCCATCACGAAGGACAGTGGTCTGAACCCCGAATTGACGATACGGGACGCATACAGGGATGCGGAGACGAAGGCCTTTTGCGAAGCGGTGCCCGCGCTTGCCGAGGATACGGAGACTTTACGCGCCATCCGGACATTCGCCTACGAGACGGCGGAGCGGGAAGCGGAGCGGGAGGTCTCACAGGCGATGGAGGCGTTGGTGCACAATCTGAATACGATGCACAGCAGAGCCGGCGCGCAGACACCGTTCTCCAGCATCAACTACGGCACCGACACTTCGCCGGAAGGACGGATGGTTTCGCGCAACGTCATGCTGGCGACGGAGGCCGGTTTGGGCGGCGGTGAAACGCCGATTTTCCCGATACACATCTTCAAGGTCAAGGAGGGCGTCAGTTACAACGAGGGCGATCCCAATTACGACCTGTTCAAGTTGGCGTGCCGCGTCAGTGCCAAGCGCCTGTTCCCGAACTTCTCTTTCATCGACGCGCCCTTCAACATCAAGTATTACGAGGCGGATCGGCCGGAGACGGAGGTCGCCTATATGGGCTGCCGAACGCGGGTGCTCGCGAATACCTACGATACGGACAACGAGATTTCTTTCGGTCGCGGCAATCTGAGCTTCACGTCCATCAATCTGCCGAGGATCGCCATCAAGAGCAACGGCAGCGTGGAGTGGTTTCTCGAGGAGCTCGAACGGAAACTCGATTTGGTTACGGAGCAATTGCTCGACAGGTATAAGATACAGGCGGCGAAGAAGGTTCGGAATTTCCCCTTCCTCATGGGACAGGGTATCTGGATCGGCGCCGATAAGCTGTCCATTGACGACGAGGTGGG
The DNA here is from genome assembly GCA_031274195.1 of Eubacteriales Family XIII. Incertae Sedis bacterium. GTDB lineage: Bacteria > Bacillota > Clostridia > Peptostreptococcales > Anaerovoracaceae > JAISGB01. The sequence goes on along the minus strand of JAISQM010000008.1, from coordinate 652 downwards.
CGAGGTGCTGAAGCATGGGACGCTCTCCGTCGGCTTCATCGGCCTTGCGGAGGCCTTGGTCGCGCTGATCGGCAGCCATCACGGCGAGAGCCCGGAGGCGAGGAATCTCGGATTGGAGATTGTGGGATTCATGCGGGACTATTTGGACGAGCTCAGCGTGGAGAAGCAGATGAATTTCACATTGTTGGCGACGCCCGCGGAGGGGTTGTCCGGTCGCTTTGTCCGCATAGATCGAAAGAAGTTCGGCGAGATCGAAGGGGTTACGGACAGAGATTATTACACGAACGGCTTTCACGTTCCCGTATACTTCCCCATATCGGCCTATGAGAAGATTCAGATCGAAGCGCCCTACCACGCCCTCACGAACGCCGGGCATATCACCTATGTGGAATTGGACGGGGACACATCGAACAACATAGAGGCCTTTGAACAGGTCGTCCGCGCCATGAAAGAGGCCGGTATCGGCTACGGTTCCGTGAATCATCCGGTGGATCGGGATCCCATCTGCGGCTACAACGGTATTATCGACGACGTCTGCCCCGGTTGCGGCAGAACGGAAGACGACGGGCCTCTCGGCTTTGAGCGCATCAGGCGCATCACGGGCTATCTGGTGGGAACCCTCGACCGATTCAACGACGCCAAGAAGGCGGAG
>JAISQM010000047.1 GCA_031274195.1 Eubacteriales Family XIII. Incertae Sedis bacterium | reverse complement strand
GTACACGTGCGCAGGGCGATCGCCTATGCCATCGACAAGGACAGCATCACGAACGGTCTATTGAAGGGCAACGCGCAGAGCGCTACGGCCTTACCCGCGCCCGAACAGTTCGCGGCCGTTTACGACGCGGCGACGGCGACGGAGCTTCTGAACGGCGTCACGCACTACGACTACGACATCGAGAAAGCGAAAGAGGAACTCGCGCAGTCGAAAGTGAAAGACGGATTTAAGACAACGCTCGGATATCCGGCCAGCGACCCGAACCTGGGGAAGGTCTCTCTGGCGATCGCAGAGAACCTGAAGCAGATCGGCATTGAGCTGGAAGTTAAGGAACAGACCCTCGAACAGTGGCTTGCCGATGTCGGAAACGGAGAGCAGGGCATCGCGTGGATGAGCTACACGCCTACGACAGGAGAGCCGGGCGAGATCACAAACTGGCTGCTCAGCGAATACAATCCCGCGAGCTGGGTGAACGAAGATGTGTTCCGCTTGACCGCCGAAGCACAGAGCGCACCGGACGACAGCGCCCAAATTGACCTCGTGATCGAATCGAACAGCATCGCGCAGGAAGATGTCATCTACGCGCCCGTCTACTGGGGCAAGCAGGGTACCGTGTTCGCTGCCGGTGTTTCCTACGACGACTACAACTCGTATTCGCTCGTGTCATACTGGCCGCTACAGTTCAAGATAGAGAACACACAATAGGTTGAATAGTCACAGATTGGGATAAATGGAGGCAATGAAATTTATTTTGAAACGACTTGCGGAGTTTGCGGTGTCCATCGCCGCACTCTCCTTTGTCGTATTCTCGCTTCTCTATCTCGCGCCCGGCGACCCCGCCAAGGTTCTCGCCGGGCCGCGCCAGCTCAAACCGGAGCTGCTCGACGCCATTCGCGACCAATACGGGCTGAACGATTCCTTCTGGACGCAGTACGGGCATTGGTTGCAGGGCGCGTCGCGTCTCGATTTCGGAGAGTCCATTCGCCACGGCCGGCCGGTCACGTCGCTCGTCGCGGATCATCTTTCGATATCGATTCAGTTAGTGCTGTTCTCGCTGATCCTCTCGTTGATCCTCGGCCTCGTGTTTGGGGTTATATCCGCAAAGCGCCGGGACAAGTTGTCTGATCGGGCGATCAATCTCGTCGCCCTCGTCGGCACGAGCGCGCCGAGCTTTGCGGTCGGATTGCTGCTACTCATCGTATTTTCGTTGCTGCTCGGGATATTTCCGGGATTCGGTCTCGGCGACGGTAGTTTTATCGACCGCGTGTGGCATCTGGCTCTGCCCGCCATCACGCTGACGATCGGCGTCACCGCTCTCCTCATCAAGATCACGCGCTCCTCAATGCTGAGCGAGGTGTCGAGCGACTACGCGACATTCATGAGGGCGCGTTCGGTCTCAGGCTTTGCGATCACGCGCGCCCAACTGCGCAACGCCTCCGCGCCGATTTTGACGAGCACGGGACTCATCCTCGCGAGCTTGCTCGGCTCGACGGTCTTGGTGGAAACCACATTCGCCATTCCCGGCGTCGGCAATCTGCTCGCCTCGGCCGTGGCGATGAAGGACGTGCCCGTCGTGCAGTACCTGACGATGCTCCTGTCCTTTTTCATCTGCCTCGCGTCCGCGGTCGTCGATATCGGCGTCTACTTCCTCAATCCGCAGACCAGATACCGCGGGCGGGCGCGGACGCGGGACATCGCGGAGAATGGCAGCCACGCGGAAGGGGGCGAGATATGAGCCGCGCGACGAAAGCTGTAGAACAAGTGCGCGTCCGGCGCGCCGCGCCCGAGCGGATTCCCGCATCCGTATACGCTTCGGCCTTTATCCTGTTGCTCGTGTTGTTCTGGGTCGTATTCCCGTCGGCGGGAGGAAAGGGCGCGCTGTTGCAGGACATCATGTCGGGTTCTCTCCCGCCGGGATCGCGCGGACATCTGCTCGGCACGGATACGCTCGGGCGCGACGTGCTGAAACTCACGATCGCGGGCGCGCGCAGCGCTCTGCTCGGACCCATCGTCATAGCGTCTGGATCGATCGTGATCGGCATCGTGTTCGGCTCCATCGCGGGTTGGTTCGGCGGCGCGGCGGATTGGCTCATATCGCGCTATGCGGACATGACGCTCTCGTTGCCGTCGCTGCTTCTCGCCATCGTCGTCTCCGGCATCATCGGCGGCGGATATTGGGTGAGCGTACTCGTTCTTATGATTCTCTACTCGCCCTTCGATATCCGCATCGTGCGTTCAGCCGTCATTGCCGAGCGAAACAAACCGTACATCGAGGCGGCTCTCGTGCTGCGTCTGAACGCCCTGCGCATCATATTCAAGCACATCTTCCCGAACATCGCGCTCATCGTATGCGTCAATTTCTTCCTGAACATCGGCTATGGCATCGTGTCGATGTCCTCGCTCTCCTACATAGGACTCGGCGTCTCCCCGCAGGACGCGGACTGGGGGCGGCAGCTCTTGGACGGGCGGGAACTCATATTCACGAACCCGGCCGCCGTGCTCAGCGCAGGCCTGGCCATCATTCTCACCGCGACAGCCGTAAACATCGTCGGCAACTGGATAGCCGAACGCAATTCGCTGGCGTTGTAAAGGAGGAGTATGAATTTTTCGGTAAACAATCTTCACGTAAATATCCTCGGGAATGAAGTCTTGGACGGCATCTCCATAGCTCCGGCGGAAAACGCCTGCATCGGCATCGTCGGCGAGTCGGGCAGCGGCAAGACGATGTTCGCCCGCTCCGTCATGGGCCTGCTCCCCGGCCAAAGCCGCGTGACGGGCGGCTTCGTATTGGACGGCGAACCCGTGAGCCTGAACGCGCGTGAACGGGTGTGGAGGAACATACGCGGTAAAAAGATCGGTCTCGTCATGCAGGATCCGTTTACATCGCTCGATCCCCTGCAGAAATGCGGCGCGCAGATACGTGCGGGTCTCGCAAGGTCGAAGGCGAATGAGTTCGACGTGCAAAGGGCGTTGGATGAGGTCGGACTGCCCGCGAAAGCCGCGCATCAATACCCGTTCGAACTCTCCGGCGGTATGCGGCAGAGGGTCGTCATCGCCGCCGCCTTAGCGACCGAGCCGCAGATACTCATCGCCGACGAAGCCACCACCGCCCTTGATGTTATCACACAGCGCGAGATATTGGATCTCATAGACCGCCTGCGCCGCGCGAGAAACATGTCCCTGATCATCATTACGCACGATCTGAGCATCGTGAGCGAGCGCACGGATTTTGTGGTTGTCTTCCATAACGGCAAGATCGTCGAGTCCGGCCCCACGAAGACCGTCGTCGCCCGACCCGAAAATGCCTATACGAAGGCTCTGCTCGCGGCGAAGGATCCCGCGTGGACGCGGACAGAGAAAGACCGTGCGGCCGAAACGCGGAGGGATGCCCGTCCCATATTGGACGTGCGCGGACTTACGAAGTCCTTTGGCGGGCATATGGCCTTAGACAACGTGGATCTGTGCGTATACGAGCGCGAGTGCGTGGGCGTCGTCGGAGAATCGGGCAGCGGCAAGACCACCTTGGCGCGCTGCGTCATCGGCCTGACAAAACCGGACAGCGGCGACATCGTATTTAACAGTCCCGCGCCCGAATCCGGCTCCGTTTTCGACGCGCAGATCGTATTCCAAGATCCCTATTCCTCGCTGAATCCGGCCTTGACCATACGCGGCATCCTCGCGGAAGCCCTGCGAGCGGCGAAGCGGCCGCTCTCCGAACTTCCGGGTCTTTTGGATCTCGTGGAGATACCGCATGATTTCATGAACCGCAAGCCCGCCCAACTCTCGGGCGGCCAACGTCAGCGCATCGCCATCGCGCGCGCCTTGGCGCCAAACCCCCGCTTGCTGATCTGCGACGAATCCGTATCGGCCTTGGACGTAC
>JAISQM010000092.1 GCA_031274195.1 Eubacteriales Family XIII. Incertae Sedis bacterium | reverse complement strand
CATCCCCGACGTCAATGACATCAACAGCCCGGCTTTCAATGAAACCGGCGGAGGCGGAGCCGACGACGACAGCGACGGCATCCTGAATATCAACGACCCCGACTCGGATTGCTATTATCTGCCCGGCGGAGGCGGAGCCGACGACGACAAAGACGGCATCCTAAACATCAACGACCCCGACTCGGATTGCTATTATCTGCCCGGCGGTGGCGGTTCGGACGACGACAGAGACGGCATCCTAAATATCAACGACCCCGATTCGCCTTGCTATTATCTGCCCGGCGGAGGCGGCAGCACCAAGAAGATCGGCAAGACAAATAGCATCAGAAAGGCGAATGACACCGGCGACGACACCCTGCTGTGGCCGTGGTTCGCGGCCTTGATCCCGTCGCTCATCCTTGCCGTATGGCTCATCGTGCGCAGACGCCGGATGACAAAAAAGAAAACTACGCACTAAAATTGCGAAAAAATCAAAAATCTGTTGCCATCTTTGGATATTTGCTATATAATAATCCCCATACATCAAACGCACGATTGAAAAAACGTTGGAAAAACGGAGTTGCGAATGAACGAAACCGGAATAAAATATCTGAGAAATCAGACGATATTGTACGGCACGGGATTCATGGCATGTTGCGGCATCCTATCTCTGCCGGTGTTGGGGGTCAATCTCCCCTTTGTTGGCGGGCTGATTCTGGGAACCGCGGTTTCCATCTTGAATATCAGTTTTTTGGCGAGCTTTACAGTACGCGCCCTCTCATGCGGGCGTAGCTCCGTCACGGTGGTCGGATTTGCGTTCCGAACGTTGATTTACGGCGTTTCTTTCGGATTCTCCCTCATCGTTATGGGCAATACGGCCGCGCTCGGAACCGCCATAGGTTTCGTGATGGCATATGCGGCGCTCTTTTACCTGTGCGGGGTCAAACCGCGACTGTTCGCAGAGCGCGCACGGCGCAAAAACGCAATAAAAACGCTTGCAACCCAACCGGCTTCTGCCGGTTTTGACTATCTCTACGAGAATGCGATCCGAAATGCGGACGGAAAGCGCAGGTATGTGCTGGTCAAGAATTTTTCCATGACAAAATATCGCGGCGGAACGACCTACGTGACGCACAAGCAATTCAGGAAGTTGAAGGAGATCAGAGGGCGGCACAATGCATGATATGAACAATCTGGGGCCGCGGATCATCATATGGTTCAGCGACAAATTTTATATCACGGAAACGGTATTTTGGGCGATCATCGTGGCCATCGCCGTCATTATCTTTGCGCTGGTATCCGTACGCAGGATGGAGCGCGACCCAAAGGGGGCGCAGGGATTCGCCGAACTCATCGTGGAGTTTACATATAAGATGGTCAAGGATTCGATGGGTAAAAACAGCGTCGCATTCGCGCCGTTCATCGGTTCGCTGTTCCTGTTTTTGATGTTTGCGAACGCGCTCGGGTTGATCGGGTTTCGCCCCGTCACCGCGGACATAAACGCGACCAGCGCGCTGGCGGTGCTCGTCTTTTTCGTGATACAGTACAATTCCATCCGCTCTAGGGGCGTCGGGGGTTATCTGCGTCATTTCTGCGAGCCGTATCCGTTCATGCTTCCCATCAAGGTCATGGAGGAATTCACATTCCCCTTGAGCCTGAGTTTCCGGATTTTCGGGAATATATTGGCGGGCGTCATCATCATGGCATTGGTGTTTATGGGACTCGGCCATCTGTCCGAGGCGTTGCATCTGCCCATTCCGCTGTTTGAGGCCGTCATACCGTTGCCGTTAAACGCGTTTTTCGATATTTTCGAGCCGATTTTGCAGGCGTTTGTATTTTCGATGTTGACGATGTCCTTCGTTGCGAAGGCGATCGCCACACATGCGGAGCATTGAGCCGGAAAACCATCTGTAAAGACAGACAGAAACATAGATGAAGTTATAACTATTTTGCACAAAAAAAGAAAGGTAGGAAGAAATCATGACAGGTATTACACCTCAAGCGTTCGTATTGGGATTATCGGCGTTGGGCGCCGGCCTCGCGATGTTCGTAGGGTTCGGCGTCGGGCTCGGGCAGGGCATCGCCACGGGGAAGGCGGTTGAAAGCATCGCCCGGCAGCCCGAGGCAAAGGGCGACATCACGACGACTCTGATCACGGGATTGGCCATGTCGGAAACATCGTCGATCTTCGCGCTCATCGTCGCGATCATCTTGACGTTCGCAAATCCCCTCGTCGGGAAGCTGTAGAATACGATGTATAACGCAGCGATAGCAGCTGAATTCGCGCCGCTGATCGGCTTCAACTGGACATTGGTGATGGTGTTCATCACTTTCCTTGTCCTTTACCTCATCTTGAAGAAGTACTTCTTCGAGAAGGTCAGAGCTTTCATGTTGGCGCGAGAACAGAAGGTCAAGGACTCCTTTGACAATGCCGACTCCGTAAATCGTGTCGCCGAGGAAAAGCTTTCGGAATACAACGCGAAGCTCGCAAACGCCGAGAACGAGCGGCGGGAGATATTGAAACAGGCGAAGCAGCGCGGAGACGAAACGGCGCGAGAGATCATCGTGCAGGCCGAAGAACGGGCGTCACAGTTGGTCGCTCAAGCTCAAAATGAAATTGAAAGGGAACGCTTGCACGCGTTGGATGAAATGCAGGAGCAGGTTGCGCTGTTGGCGATCTACGCGGCGGAGAAGATCATCGAACAGAAGTTGGACGCCGCTGAACAGCAGACCATCATCGACGGCATTATCAAGCAGGCGGGCGCGAAAGAATGGACAATCTGACGGTAG
>JAISQM010000046.1 GCA_031274195.1 Eubacteriales Family XIII. Incertae Sedis bacterium | reverse complement strand
CCGGTTGTTTCATTCAGCAGCTTATAGACGGCGCGCGTAAATTCCGCTTTCAGCGCGAACGGACAGGTTCCATACAGGCGAACGTCCACGTGAGCGGCGCGCTCCGGTTCTTTTCCGCGAAAATAGATGGTGTGGCCGTCCGAAATATCCACCATGAGCACTTTTTCCGTCTTATTGGGCAGGATCGTGATTACCTCGCCCAGTTTGGATGTGATGTCGTCCTTTTGCTTTTTTTCAAGCGACAAGTTCGTATTTACTACAATCAGTGGCATAATTATTTCCTCCTTTTACCGCCGAATTCGGAGGCTGCGCCGCCGCCGAGATTCGTTGCGTGAGCGTATAGTTCTCGTGCGAATCGCTCTGCTTTGTCCGATTCCTCTTGCGTCCGCGCCGTGAAGTGCATGTGTATGTGGCCGGCGCCGATATGGCCATAGGTATAGCGCGCGCATGGGGATTCGTTTTTAATTTTCGCGAGGGTTTCGCGAAGTGCGTCCCTCGGTACTACTATATCACAGATGGGCGACAGGAATCCATGCGCCCGCAGGCTTTCCGTCCGTTTCATATTGCCCGCTTTGATCACAGCATGGCGCAGGGTGTCCAGGCGGGTTCGTTCGGATGCCGTTTCCGCGACGATTGTTCTATCCGCAGGCGCGCCCGCCGCGTCCAACATCGCGGGGATTTCCTCGAGGGCGGCGAGCAGAGCGTCTTCTTCGTCGCCCGTCAGTTCAAGCAGGATGCCACAGGCGCAGCCCGCCGAATCGATCTCCGGAATCTGTTGAAACTCGGAAACGGCGTTCTTCATGTCCGATACGGCGCGAATCGCCTCTGCATCGATATATTCGAGCTGCGCGAGCTTCACCTCCGGCAGACATTCCGCCATTCGGACGGCGGATTCGGCGAAATCGCAGGCCGAGGCGTCGCCTGTAAACAGCGCGAACAACATGAACGCGAACTGCGGCTTTCGGACGACCCGCAGGGTCAACTCCGTGACGACGGAACCCGCGTCGCCATATTCTCCAAACGGCAATTCCACCTGCCCGCGCGTAAAGCTCGCGGGGCGGCATTGCCAATCGATTCTTCGTATCGCGCCGTCTTTTTCCGCGAGGGTGACCGCTTCGACGTAATTCGCCGCGCAGCCGTACCCCTGCAAACGTCCTCCCATGCTGCCCGTGGCGACCACGGCGCCGACGGTCGCCGTATCCTCCGTCGGGTTCGGCGGAAAGAACCACCCGGCGACATCCAACGCTTCGCTCAATTCGGACAGGGTCGCGCCCGCACCGACGGTGATTAACAAGCTGTCATTCGAGTTGTCCCGCGCAGCTTTGGTCGCCTTATCTATGCGGTTCAGCTTCGACAGATTGCAGACGAGCCCGCCGTGCGGCACGGCGCCCGCGCGTATGCCCGTACGCGAACCCTGAATGGTCACAGGCGAGCCGATCTCATGCGCGTATCGCAAAAATCGGCTCACCTCGTCGGTATTTTCGGGAAAACATATGCCGTCGGCATATCCGGGCAAGGCGGATTCGTCGCTCAGGTATTCCTCCGTGATTTCTTTTATGTTAATTTGCACGTCGCCCATCCCCCGTACTCTATCAGTTGCTATCTCGGCAAAAACGCTCCGGTGTTCATGATGTTCTTCGGGTCAAATGCCTTCTTCAGCGTTTCCATCATCGGGTAGGACGTGCCGTGTTCCGCCGGCATGTACGGCGTCCGATATTTGCCCACGCCGTGATGGTGGCAGATGCTTCCGCCGTATTTCAGGGTTTCTTCCATGATGATGCGCATGGCGGTGTCGTATTGCGCCCGCGATTTTGCGAGGTCGGCGTCGCCTTTGAACGAGAATACAAAGTAGAGGTTCGTCCCCGTCATGTAGCTGTGCGACGAATGCGCGCTGATCTGCGTCAGATTCTCGATTTCCTCTTTGAATCTGCGCAGGGCGTTCTCGTAGATCGGCATGATGCAGGACCAATTTCCCGAGATTTCGCACGTATCGCGCAGCAGTCCTTTTTTGTTGTGCGCGTACAGGTCGTCACAGGTCGCGTTCCGAATCGTGTACCAGAGGTCAACCGGCTTCTCGCCGAGCGACCGCGATTCGTATTTGCTCATGATCGCGTCGATACCCTCGGCGGTCGCCTTGATCACGGAGTCCGGCCCTTCGCTCACGAAAAGCAGGATGTGTTCGCTTTCCTCGATGAAGCTGCCGTAACTCATTTCGGCCTCGACATCGTCGTGAAGCCGTACCACGGCGGGCTTGTAGCCCTCCTGCATGATCTCCTTGATCGCGCGGATGCCCGTTTCAAAATCCTTGACCGCGTAAGACTGTTTCGCCCTGTCCGCGCGGTGCTTGAATATCTTGATCGTCGCTTCGGTGACAAAACCGAAGTTGCCTTCCGAACCCATAAACAGCTGGTTCAGTTCGGGCCCGGCCGCGCGTCTCGGGACATTCTTGATACGAATCACGGAGCCGTCGCAGAGCACCGCCTCCATACCGTGGAGCAGGTCTTCGATGCCCCCGTAGAGCGTCGAGAGCTGCCCGATGCTCCGCGTCGAAACCAAGCCGCCAAGCTGTGCCAAGGGCAGGGACTGCGGAAAGTGCCCGCTCGTATAGCCGCGCTCATTCAGATATTTTTCGATATATTCGAGGGGCGTACCGCATTTGGCCGTCAGCATGAAATTCTCCTCGTCGAGTTCGACGATTCCATTCATGTCGCTTCCGTCGAGCACGACGGTGCCCTCGTAGGTCTCCACCCCGGCGCAGACGCAGGAACGTCCGCACTGCGGCACGACGACGATCTCGTTATCATAACAATACTTGATCGCCTCGCTCACATCTTCAGTCGAATCCGCCTTTATGACACAGGTGGGCAGCCCGGCCAAGTAACTGCCGTTATGTCTCTCCCACCTTCGATAGCCGATCCAGTCCGAGCTCTGCTCCTTGAGAATGTCTTCTTCCGTCACGATCTTGCTGCCAAACAGCGCCTTTAGCTCTTTAATTATTACCGCTTTCTCTTTCATACTTCCTCCTTAAACACACTTATTTACGTTTCATACTTCTTGCCGCGATCACGTCCACGCCGGTGCCGCAGATATCCTTCACGATCACCTGCCCTGCCGCGACGGGACTGTCCACTCTGACCTTATAGAGCGCCTCAAGGCAGTCATGTAGTTTCGCCTTGGGGATCGTCGCCTCCGAAATGACCGGCAGCATGCGGACGGTCGCGCGCGCAATGGGTACGGCGCTCGTCAGCATTCGCATCGGATTCTCGACCTCCGACTGCGCATGACCCAGCCCCCGCTTGCAGCTATATCCTTCAAACACATACGCTCCGCCGGTTTCCTTCGCCTTGACGCGGCAACTCCGCGGGCAGACAGTACATACGATTTCACGTTCGCTCATTGATTTGCCTCCAAATTCAGGCGCAGGTCGTCGTCCAAATCGGCGCTCCCGGCCAATTTCGCCACGAGCATTTCCGGCGGCGCGACAAAGGCTTCCCTGCATTCCGACACGGACGCGCCTTTGCAAACCATCCGTATCTTCTGATTTTCCCCGGTCTTCTTTACGCGCAGGAACAGGTTTATGTCCGATTCACGTTTTCCCGCGTTCAATTTTTGGGGTACGATAAAGTTTATATCCGTGCCCGCGATCGTACGAATGATCGAAGCTTCGTCCCCGCCGCGCGCGTCCGCGATTTCCGCGGAATCGGCACGCCGCAAATACGCGGCCGCACCCCGAGCCGCCATCTCGCCCGTATCGGACACATAATCGACCAAGTCAAACACCGCCACCACATTGCCCGCCGCAAAGATACCCGGTGCCGAAGTCATAAAGTCCTGATCTACGACAGGCCCATTCGTACGCGCATCCAACTCGACGCCCGCGCCCTTTGACAGTTCATTCTCGGGAATGAGTCCGACGGCCAACACCAACAGGTCGCAGTCAATCCTGCGCTCCGTACCGGCAATCGGCCTTCTGTCCGCGTCCACCGCCGAGACCTCTACGCCCGTGATCCGCTCCTTACCGAATACGCGCGTCACCGTCGTACTCAGATGCAGGGGAATGTCAAACTCGCCCAAGCACTGTACGATGTTGCGCGTCAGACCGCCCGGCCCGCTCATCACCTCGTACACGCCTTCCACCGCGATGCCCTCCAGCGTCATGCGCCGCGCCATGATGAGTCCTATATCGCCGGATCCCAAGATCACCGCTTTTTTGCCCGGCAGATATCCTTCCATATTGATATAGCGCTGTACCGCGCCCGCCGTCATAACGCCGCTCGGCCTCGCTCCGGGCATCTGAATCTGGTTGCGCGACCGCTCGCGGCATCCCATCGCCAAAATGATCGCGCCGCAGTTCAAGCAGATCATGCCCTCGCGCTCGTTCACCGCGAAGATGCGCCTGTCCTCCGTGATCTTCGTGACCATCGTCTTCAGGCGAACATCGACGTCGGTATGCGCCAATTCTTCGATGAACGCCTCCGCGTACTGTCCGCCGGACATCTGCTTTCCGAAGCGTTTCAGCCCGAATCCGTCGTGTATGCACTGCTGCAAAATGCCGCCGAGATCGGTGTCTCGTTCGATGATACATACCTTTTCCACGCCCTGCCGCTTCGCCTCGATGGCGGCCGCGAGTCCGGCGGGGCCGCCGCCGATGATCGCGATATCCACATGTTCCGTCTTCATCGCGCAGCCTCCTTTGTCATATCCGCGTCGCCATTCCTCGAATCTCTGTCGAGAATATAGGCTTCCCGTCCCTTCAACATGATGTCCGTCCAATCTTTGCCCAGCTCCCGCGCCAAAATCTCCACGACCCTCGGCTGGCAGAAACCGCCCTGACATCGCCCCATTCCGGCGCGTGTGCGCCTCTTGATGGCATCGACCGTCGTAGGCACGATGGGCGAACGAATGGCTTCGAGTATCTCACCCTCCGTTATTTCCTCGCACCGGCAGATCACATTGCCGAACTCGGGCCGCTTGCGAATCAGCGCATCCTTTTCTTCGTCCGTCAGCGTTCTGAATTCGACGGGCGAGGGACGCAGCGGATTATATGTATTCTTCAGCGAAAAATCCTCTTTCGCCTTATTTCGATGTTTCGCGATAAGCTTGAGCGCCATCTCGGCGATGGCCGGAGCCGAAGCCAAGCCCGGCGATTGAATGCCCGCGACATGCAGTATGCCCGATGTACTTCTCCCGAGCGTAATGATGAAATCTTCCTTAAAATCCGCGGCTCGCACGCCCGCATACATCGCGATGATGTCCTGTCTGCGCAGACCCGACCAAATCGATGCGCCCCGCGAATAAGCATACTCAATATCCTCGGGAAATACCGCCCCATCCTCGCGGTCGGCGCTCTCCATGGCCGACGGCCCCGCTATGATATTGCCTTCGGGCGTGAATGAGAATCCGCCGCCTTTCGACATGCTGTCGTTGTTCATCGCAACCGTAGAGACGGAGCGGGAAAACGGAGCCTTCACCGCCTTGTCGAAGATCAAAATGCCCCCGCGCCGTCCGTGCAGGGTGAAAAATTCATCCCCGGCC
>JAISQM010000132.1 GCA_031274195.1 Eubacteriales Family XIII. Incertae Sedis bacterium | reverse complement strand
CAGCAGATCGGACTTTTCCCCCACATGACCGTCCGGGAGAATATCGCCACGGTGCCTAAGATATTAAAATGGGATAAGGCGCGCATCGACGCCCGCGTGGATGAATTGCTCCTGCTCGTAAATCTGGAGCCGGGCGAGTTTCGGAGCCGTTACCCGGCGCAGCTCTCCGGCGGACAGCAGCAGCGAGTCGGTCTGGCGCGGGCGCTTGCCGTGGATCCCCGGGTCATGCTCATGGACGAGCCGTTTGGCGCCATCGACGCCATCAATCGCACGAATCTTCAAGATGAGCTGCTCTCCATTCACCGGATGCACAAAAAGACCTACCTCTTTGTCACCCATGACGTGAGCGAAGCGTTCAAGCTCGGAGGCAGGGTATTGGTGATGGACAGGGGACAGGTGAAACAGTTCGATACGCCGCGGCGAATCATGGATAACCCCGCCGACGATTTCGTACGCGAGCTGCTCGAATCCTCCGGCAATCGGTGCGGCTCCGAGGGAAATAGGGAATGATAGAATACTTCGAGAAGTACAACCACAAGCTGACGGATGCCCTCCTGCAGCATCTGACCATCGTAGGCATTACGCTCGTCATCTCCATCGTGATCGCGAGCGTTCTCACATTGCTGATCATGCGCAGCGGCAGACTGTCCGCCATCGTCATTCGCATCTTCGGCAGCGTCTACGCCATCCCCAGCTTGGCACTCTTTGCCATACTCATCCCGTTCACGGGCATCGGCATGAATACGGCGGTGTTCGTCCTCGTCGTATACAATCAGTTCCTGCTCATCAGGAACTTCATCGCAGGTCTGGATTCGGTGGATCCGCAGGTCATCGAAGCGGCGGTGGGTATGGGCATGTCGCCCACGCGCATTTTGTTGAAGATCAAACTGCCGCTTGCCTTTCCCGTCATGTTGGCGGGCGTCCATCTGGCAGTGATCTCGACCATCGGCATCGCGACCATCGCCGCGGCCATCGGCGCGGGCGGCATCGGCACGATCCTCTTTGACGGGATGCGAACCCGCAATCCCGTAAAGCTCGTATGGGGTACGATATTGGCGGCGGGTCTGGCCATCGCGGCCAATCTGCTGCTCACCGGAATCGAAAAATTGGCGGCGCGGAAATTTCACTATAATAGAGGGGGCTCGGAACGGGCGCAACCGGGCGTTTGAATAGTAACAGAACGGAGGGAAAGATGACGTATAGAGCATTTAATGACAACTCATTAGGTTTCACCACGAGGCAGTTGCACGCGGGCTACGACCCGTCGGAGCATTATCGATCCAAAACGGTGCCGATCTATCAGAATGCCGCTTTTGAGTTGGGCGATTTTGAGCGGGGCATCCGGCTGTTTTCGTTTGCGGAGGATGGCCATTCCTACGGACGCTATTCCAATCCCACGAACCGCGTATTGGAGAAGCGACTCGCATCCCTCGAGGGCGGAGAGGAAGCACTGGGCATGGCCTCGGGTATGTCCGTGATCTCGAACACCTTTCTCAATTTGGCCGTGAGCGGCGATGAGATCGTCGCGTCCAAGACCCTCTACGGCGGTTCCATCACGTTGCTGAAGAAAATCCTTCCGCAATACGGCATCAAGGGCGTGTTTGTCTCCGATGAGAACGATCTATCGTCTTACGAGGCCGCTATCACGGAGAAAACCAGAGCGATCTTTATCGAATGTCTCGGCAATCCGAACTCGAACATCGTCGACATCGAGGGCATCGCCGACATAGCGCATCGCCACGGCATTCCGCTTGTCGTAGACAACACTTTCGCCACGCCTTATCTGCTCAGGCCGTTCGAACACGGAGCCGACATCGTCTGCTATTCCGCCACGAAATATCTGAGCGGCCACGGTACGCTCATCGCGGGTGCCTGCGTCGAGAAGGGCGGTTTTGACTGGCTGAGCGGCAAACATCCGCAGTTTGAGAAGTTCTACGAGGACAACCGGGAATTGATCCCGGAGTCGGATCTGAAAAAAAGCCTGTTTTCCAGACGACTTCGCATGACCTACCTGTGCGACATGGGCGCCCATATGAGTCCCACCACCGCGTTCCACCTCCTGCAGGGCATCGAAACCCTCTCCCTGCGCATGGAACGCCACGTGCAAAACGCCGAGGCCGTCGCCGAATTCCTCATATCCCACCCGGCCGTTGCGGAGGTAAGTTATCCGGGTCTGCCAAGCAGCCCCTATCGCGCGTTGAGCGAGAAATATTTCCCGAGAGGTCCCGGTGCCATCCTTTCCTTCCGCCTGAAAGGCGGACTCGCCGCCGCGAAAAAACTCATCGAAAATGTCCGCCTGTTCGACTTCATGGTCAACGTGGGCGATGCCAAGTCCCTCATCGTCCACGCCGCCACATCCACCCACTTCGGACAGCCGCCCAAGGTCATGGAAGCCGCGGGCGTATACGAGGACACCATCCGGCTTTCCATCGGCATCGAAGACGCCTGCGACCTCATCGCCGACTTAGACCAAGCCTTGCGGTAAGGGGTTTTTCAATGATATAATATCCCCATGAAATCTTTCTACGGAAAAGTGATAAAGAGGCTTCTGGACGTCGTGTTTGCGGCACTTCTGTTGGTTGCGTTATCCCCTGTATTTGCCGTGCTTGCCCTGCTCGTCGCGGCGAAATTGGGCAGGCCTGCGATCTTCCGGCAGAAACGGCCGGGCAGGGGAGGGCGCATTTTCGGCATATACAAGTTTCGCACGATGACAGATGCGCGTGACGCGAACGGCGAGCTGCTGCCCGACGCCGACAGGCTTACGAGCTTCGGGAAAGCATTGCGCAAAACCTCGCTGGACGAGTTGCCGGAATTGCTGAATATATTGAAAGGCGATATGAGCTTCATCGGCCCCAGACCTCTGCTGATTAAGTATCTGCCCCGCTACAGCCCGGAACAAGCGCGCCGCCATGAGGTGCGTCCGGGGTTGACGGGTTTCGCGCAGGTGAACGGCCGCAATGCCATCAGTTGGGCGCGGAAGTTCGAATACGATGTGTGGTATGTCGATCATCTGTCGTTCGGATTGGACGCGCGGATCATCGGCATGACGATCAGAGCCGTGCTCAAAAGAGAGGGCATCTCGCAGGCCGGCAGCGCTACGATGGATGAGTTTACGGGGAATTGAGGACACGCGGCAACGATCAGGAAAATTCTTACAGTCCGGCGCGGATTCACAAAAAACTTGAAATCACAACGCCATCTGTGGTAGAATACATACCATTACAGCGAACGGTCCTCTGGCCGCTGCATTCAGGCAACGGACGCCAAGAACGTTTTGGGAGTAAGGAAGGAAAGAACAGATGAATATCATGGATGCGGTGACGCAGGAGTATCTGCGGAGCGACGTCCCCAAGATCAGCGTCGGGGATACAGTCAAGGTGCATATCAAGATCAAGGAAGGCACCAGAGAGAGAATTCAGATCTTTGAGGGCTTCGTATTGAAGAAACAGAACGGCGGCATTTCCGAGACTTTCACGGTGCGGCGTATCGCGTCGGGTGTCGGCGTCGAAAAGACCTTTCCGATCAATTCACCCAAGATCGACAAAATCGAGGTGGTCAAGCACGGATTCGTCCGGAAGGCCAAGCTCAACTACATGCGGCAGAGAACCGGTAAGTCCGCGAGGATTCGCGCGAAGGAATAGTAGAGCGGCAAATAAGGCTGGAAAGAGGGGCGAACGTCCCTCTTTTTTAATCGGAACGGACGGGGAAAACAATGGAACACATCAACTGGTATCCGGGACACATGAAAAAAACGCGGGAACTCATCGCGAAAAATCTGAAACTCGTCGACGCCGTCGTGGAGGTCTGTGACGCGCGCATACCCGTATCCAGCAGAAATCCGATCATCGACGAGTTGGTCGCGGGCAAGGAGCGCGTTCTCGTGCTGAACAAGAGCGATCTGGCCGACGAACAGGCGACGAAGGCGTGGCTCGACCACTATCGGGGCGCTGCTATGGTGGGGTTGCGCACCGTCCTTGCGCTGAACAGCATGAAAGAGCAGAGCGCACACGCATTGCTCAAACGGCTCGAAAAGATCGAGGCGGATATGAACGCAAAAAGGGCACAAAATGCCGATAGGGAAAGCACAGCCGCGCCGCGGCGGCGAAAACCGCTGCGGATCATGGTCGTCGGCATACCCAATTCCGGGAAATCGTCTCTGATCAACAGACTCGCGGGCAGAAAGAGCGCCGCGACCGGAGATCGACCCGGCGTGACGCGGGGCAAACAGTGGCTCGCCCTTGCGGG
This sequence comes from Eubacteriales Family XIII. Incertae Sedis bacterium, assembly GCA_031274195.1. Lineage (GTDB taxonomy): Bacteria > Bacillota > Clostridia > Peptostreptococcales > Anaerovoracaceae > JAISGB01. The sequence continues at coordinate 4,936 of JAISQM010000132.1, read as the reverse complement.
CGGCATGCAACTCCTCGACACGCCCGGCATCCTCTGGCCGAAATTCGAGGATCCCGGCGTCGGCCTGCGGCTCGCCTTCTGCGGTTCCATTCGGGATGAGGTCATGGACACGGCCGATTTGGGATTGGAACTCATCAGGCTTCTGCTTAGGGACTACCCGGACATGCTCGCCGCGCGATTTCAGACAAAAGGGGACGGAGTTAATGTCTCCGCTTGCTTGGACGGCGGTGATACGGATTGCGCGCTTGCGGTCATGGAGCGGATCGCGCACGTGCGCGGCTTCCTGTTGCCGGGAAAGAAGATCGACTACGTCCGCACGGCCGGAACGGTTCTCGACGAATTCCGCTCCGGGAAGATCGGGCGCATCACATTGGAGCATCCGGATGAATAAAGCGGAACGCGAGATCTTGCTGCGGGACAAGCTCGTGCAGATGAAACATTACGAGAACGACCTCCACGCGCGCGGCATCGCATACGTGGCGGGCATCGATGAGGTGGGGCGCGGTCCGTTGGCCGGACCCGTCTGCGCCGCCGCCGTCGTGCTTCCGGCCGATTTCGACATCTTGGGCATAGACGATTCCAAGAAACTGTCCGAGAAGAAGCGTGAAACGCTGTATGCGCTCATCACGGAGCATGCGCTCGCGTGGGGCATAGGTCTCGTGGACAACGAGCGGATAGACAAAATCAACATTCTGAACGCGACGAAAGAGGCCATGCTCGCGGCGCTTACCGAAGCGAAAAAGATGCTGCGCACGCATGTCGCTGAAGCGCCCGGGATCGGCCACATCCTCGTGGACGCCGTAAAATTGCCCGAGGCCGGAATCCCCGGGACGGCCATCATCAAAGGAGACCAAAAGAGCGTGTCCATCGCGGCGGCCTCCATCGTCGCCAAGGTCACGCGGGACAGAATGATGGTGCGGCTCGATACCGTCTACCCCGGCTATGCGTTTGCCTCGAACAAAGGCTACGGCACAAAGGCTCATTATGAAGGAATCGCCAATTTGGGCCTGACGCCCATTCACCGCCGCACATTTGTGAGGTAGCTACTCAAGGGGTAGGTTGAGTAGTAACATTTTTAACACTCTTTTTTGTAATTTTCGTAATTAATTTGTGTGACTATTTAGGGGTGAACGACCGGCGGCAGTCATTGCCCACCGCCGCCCACCCACCCCTAAATTGTCACTAATTCGTAATTAATTTTCGCAATTTATGTTGCAAAGTGCCGACATTTGAATTAAAATAGGAAGTAAGTTAGAAGTTCTGAACATAACTTTTGAAAGACGAAACGCGCAAGAGATGAGATGAAGCGCAGGCAGTGCGATTTTCGGGCGATATCTACGGGAAAATCCACGCTCAAAAAAAAGAAAATTCGATCTTGAAAAGGCGGGAAGCTGTGAAATTGCAATATATTTTTAATATCTTTCTAAAACAAAACAGGGGGGGGCGAAACTATCCCTCTCGAATCTTTCCTATTCATTTACACACATATATATAAACACATACAACGGCGAAGCGGTCACGGTACCGTTCATTTGCTTTCAGTCCGTTGCCCCGCTGTGTTCAATGCAGCCAAGGGCTCCGTCATTTTGGGCAAACCCGGAATGACAGGCGCAGGCAGAAGGGTGAACGAGTGGTTGCCACCGTAGGAAGAAAGTACAAGCAAGGCCGACTACGGAGAAATAAACGAAACGAAGCATGCAGAGTTGAAAGTAATGGCGATATAGGTAAATAGTGAAAAAGTGGAGGTAAAACGTGAAACGGAAGGATAACTTAAAAACACAGGGAATTCTATCTGCAAAGAAATCAATATGGCGGGGCATCGCGGTGTTTCTGGTGATCACACTGATCCCCGCGCTGGGCGACATGTCGTTCGGTATTGAGCCGCAGGCGGCATCGGGCGTGGGTTCGGAAGTCGTCGCGTATGAAAGCGCCGTAGCTGAAGAGGCGGAGTTACAGCAGTCCGACGAAGACATATCCATAGGCGTTCAAGCCGCAGAGAGTTCAGTCACATTTGGTGCATTAGGTGCCGCGTCGCTGACGAATAACCGCACGCAAGTGATGTTTGCCGGCAAGAAGTGGTGGGTGGTCGGCACAAAGAAAGGCGACGCAACACAGGGCATAACATCCTCCGTCGTGAACGACTCGCCCAACAGAGCGACGTTGCTTGTACATCAAGATAGCGCCTACCCAATTTCGCCTTTTCGGTCGGGGTATAGCGGTATGGCCTCCCAAGCTGACTATTCCTATTATGCCGGATCCGGCTATAGTTATGCAAACAACCCCAACGGGAGTTGGGGCACGCCGGATGAATATAAAGGTAGTACCCTCCAGTTGACGATAGCCGCGATCGCAAGCGATCTTAAATCCGAGTACATAAAAGAAGAAGCAAGAATCGTCACGCGAAGCTCCTTGGCGGAAGACAATGAACCTTCGTGGAGTCTTTTTATGAGGGGAAACGATCTGACTGATCAAAAATTGTGGCCTTTATCTGTTCAAGAATGGGATATAATATCTGACAATACGGTACGATCCTACCCGTCTCTTTTTTGGTTACGGTCGACTGGCTTCCCCAACTACACCAATAGCAGTGTATTATGCGGCGACGCGCCCGGCGAATGGTTCTCCGGCTACAGCGTCTCCGATAGCTATGGCGTCAGACCCGCCTTCACCTTAGATATGGCATCCGTTGTCTTCACATCTGACGCGAGCGGAGCGACCTCAAAATCGGCCATTTCCCTGCAAACCCCCACGTCTACATCCATTTGGTCAGACGTATCCATCCCGAAGAAATTCACATTTTCGGATGACAGTCTGGGATTGATCCTGACCGGCAAGGGTGACACCAGGCTGTCCCCGTCAGCTGGGTCAGAATTGACTCTCGCGTACACAGACGCGACATCCGGTAAGCGAATTTCCTGTCTGCTCGTCGACAATAGCACAGGCGCAAGTTATTATGAAAATTTGGCTGCCGAGTCCCTCGCGACCGGCAATGTTGTCCTCAAGACGGACGGTTCGATCCCCGTCGGCACCTATACGCTGCACGTCTTCACCGAAGATCTGGGCGAAGATGACCAATCCGACTTCTGCTCCGTCCCCGAGACGCTAACGTTGCACGTTTCGGACGACACCACTTCTCCCACCGTCTCCGCCGTCGCTGTCACGCGCACAGGCGTCACCACCGCTGACCTCACATTCACCACCACCGAAGCCGGAAACTACTGGTACTACGTCACCACCGCCGCGCTGTCAAATCCAACGAAGGCCGACATCAAAAGCGCCATTGCGGATAAAGCCACCAACGGCGGCGCCGGAGGAACGGGCATCGCGACAAGCGGCACAAATACCATCACCGAAATCGATCTCCCGTCAGTTCCCAATCAACCCCTCTACTTCTGCCTCGTCGTGGAGGACGGAGTCGGAAACCTTGGCTTCGACACCGCCAATGACAATCAGGCCATTCCAATTTGCAAAGCCCTCGCGGAGTACAGCCACACCGTTACATTTAACTCCATGGGCGGCAGTGCGGTATCTACGCGGAGTGTTGCGTCGGGCGCGGTGATCGGCGCGTTGCCGGTGCCGACGCGCGATAGATATACGTTTGACGGCTGGTTCACGGTCGCGACGGGCGGGACGCAGATCAAAGCGAATACGCCTGTGAATGCGGACGTGACATATTACGCGCATTGGACGAGCGTTCCCGTAGTGGCGACCCTGAACAGTTCGCAGACCGCAATTTTCATAGAGACGACGAACATTTCCATCTCTCCCGGCATCAGCAAGGTGCAGTTTGCGGTTTGGGGCAACACGGGCGGTCAAAATGACTTAAAGTGGTATACGGCGACGCCGAAGGGAAATGGCGTCTATCAGTTTTCCGTCTCGGTTTCCAATCATAAGGAGATCGGAGTATATAACATTCATGCGTACGCGACCTTGACGAATGGTAAGAGCGTCTTTATCGGAGCAGCTCAACCCGTGAGGGTGTCGCCGCAATCGGGTACGGTGTCTTATCTAAATAGAAAGCCGGAGAAGGGAACCTTTCAGGTAAAGCTCGCAAGTATCTATGCTCCATCGGGTGTGAGTGAGGTGCAGATACCCGTATGGAGCAAGTCCGATCAGAGCGACATCTATTGGTACAAGGCGACCAAGCAGACGGACGGCTCGTATATTGCCTATGTGGATATCAAGAATCACAAATATAATTATGGGACGTATATCGCCCATTGCTATGTGCGCGGCGGCAACGGAACGTATGTGTGCGTTGCTGGAACATCGATTCCGTTTTCTACGCCTCCTGTGACGGCATCGCTCAATCCCACGCAGACCTCAATTTCCATAGAGACGACGAACCTTTCCATTTCTCCCGGCGTCAGCAAGGTACAATTTGCGGTCTGGGGCAACACGGGTGGCCAAAATGACCTGAAGTGGTATACGGCGACGCCGAAGGGGAATGGTGTCTATCAGTTTTTCGTCTCGGTTTTCAATCATAAGGAGACCGGAGCATATAACATTCACGTGTACGCGACCTTGACGAACGGTAAGAGCGTCTTTATCGGAGCAGCTCAACCCGTGACGGTATCGCCGCCATCGGGTACGGTGTCTTATCTAAATAAAAAGCCGGAGAACGGAACCTTCCAGGTAAGCTCGCAAGTATCTATGCTCCATCGGGCGTGAGCGAGGTGCAGATACCCGTATGGAGCAAACCCGATCAGAGCGACATTCATTGGTACAAAGCGACCAAGCAGGTGGACGGCTCGTATACTGCCAATGTGGATATCAAGAATCACAAATATAATTACGGGACGTATATCGCCCATTGCTATGTGCGCGGCGGCAACGGGACGTTTGCGACGGCAGATGGGACGACGATTCCGTTCCCTACGCCTCCCGTGACGGCATCGCTCAATCCCACGCAGACCTCAATTTCCATAGAGACGAC
>JAISQM010000121.1 GCA_031274195.1 Eubacteriales Family XIII. Incertae Sedis bacterium | reverse complement strand
TGCGTAGAAGCCGGATATTCGCCATCGGGGATCTGCACCTCTCTTTCAGTTCGGACAAACCTATGGGCATATTCGGCGCCGGATGGGAAGATCATCACGAAAAACTCTATGAGAATTGGAATAAAACCGTCGGTGCGGACGATACGGTCTTTGTCGTGGGCGATATCTCGTGGGCTCTGAAATTTGAGGAGGCGCTTGCCGATCTCGCATGGTTGCACGAACTGCCGGGCACGAAGGTGTTGCTTCGCGGGAATCACGATCTCTGGTGGGCATCCATCGGCAAACTGCGCAGTCTGTACGACGATATGATCTTCATACAGAATGACAGCTACGTGGTGGACGACCGCGTGATCTGCGGATCGCGGGGATGGACGACGCCCGATGATATAAATTATGACGTTAGTAAGGACGAAAAAATCTATGACAGGGAATTGATCAGGCTGCGTATGTCTTTGGAATCGGCGGCGAAGTCGGGCGCGGCGGAATGTATCGTCGGTCTGCACTACCCGCCCACGGCGAGACCCGGCGCGATGTCTGGATTTAAGAACCTCATCGCGGAGTTCGGCGCGGCGAAAGCCGTGTACGGTCACCTGCACGGGCGCGAAGCGTTCAAAAAAGGCATACAAGGCAGGCACGGAGACACGGAATACTACCTCGCGGCGGCGGATTACGTGGATTTCACGCCCATTCTGATCAGCGAGTAGGGGGCGACGGATGATTGACAGAGTGACATTAATCGTATTGGATAGTCTGGGCATAGGTGCGCTTCCTGATGCGGATGCCTACGGCGACGCGGGCACCAATACCTTGGCACATATCCTCGCGGCTGTTCCGAATATGGAGATACCCAACCTGCGGCGTTTGGGGCTGTGCGCCATCGACGGGGCGGTTTCTTCCGTCGCCGGCGAAACAACATACGAGGGAACCTACGGCAGGCTCGCGGAAGCGTCGAAGGGGAAGGACACCATCACGGGACATTGGGAGATCGCCGGCATCCTCACGGATACGCCGTTCCGGACTTTTGAACATTTCCCGGACGAGTTTATGCGGAATTTCGAGTCTGCCATCGGCGTGGAAACGCTCGGCAATTACGCCTCCTCCGGCACGGAGATCATCGAAGTGTTGGGGCCGGAGCACGAGCGAATGGGTAAGCCCATCGTCTACACTTCGAGCGACAGCGTATTTCAGATCGCGGCGAATACGCAGGTGATACCGATAGAGCGGCTCTATGCCATCTGCGAAACCGCGCGAGCCATGTTGCGAGGGCCGATGCTCGTAGGGCGCGTCATCGCCCGCCCCTACGTCATAGAAGACGGCAAGAGGATCAGGACGTCGGATCGAAAGGATTACGCCGTGCCGCCGCCGGCGAAAACCATGCTTGACAACGTGAAGGACGCGGGCATGGATGTCGTTGCGATCGGCAAGATCAGCGACATCTTCGCGGGGCAGGGTGTCACGGAATCCATACACACGGAGAGCAACGAAGACGGCGCGGCGCGGACGATCGAGCGGATGAAACGAACCGGTAAAGGTCTGATCTTCACGAATTTGGTGGATTTCGACTCGAAGTACGGACACAGGCGGGATGCCGTCGGTTATGCCCGCGCGCTTGAGCGCTTCGACAGTTATCTCCCTGAGATGATCGCGAACGTGAGGGAGCGGGAACTGCTCATTCTATGCGCGGATCACGGCAACGACCCGGCGCACAGCGGCTTTGACCATACGCGCGAGTACATACCGCTGCTCGTCTACGGCCACGATCTTCCGGCGAATCGCAATCTGGGTACGCGAAACACCTTCGCCGATATCGGCGCCACCATCGCGGATGCCTTGGGTGTCCGACCCGTGGACGCGGGAACGAGCTTTCTTTGGTAAGAGCTCATTTTTTTACAATTTTATGCTATAATGACGATACACGAATGTAGGGTCGCGTTTTGGCCGCGACGATGTAGGCAAGGAGCGTGGGATATATGATTTTAACGGATTTGCTTGTAAGGAATGCCGAACTCTACGGCGACGATATGGCGCTCGTCGAGCTGAACCCCGTACACGACGACGCGAAGAATCTCAGTTGGCAGGAATATGAGCTGGTGGAAACCGGTCACGCCTCCCATTATCGTAGGGAACTGACGTGGCGTGAATTTGAGGCGCGGGCGAATCAATTCGCGCATCTGCTTGCGGATAAGGGTGTCCGTCGCGGGGATAAGGTGGCTATTCTTCTCATGAACTGCATCGACTGGCTACCCATCTATTTCGGCATTTTGAAGTCGGGGGCTGTCGCGGTTCCGCTGAATTTCAGGTATACTTCGGAGGAGATCGCGTACTGCCTCGAGCTGTCCGATGCGACGACGCTCATATTCGGGCCGGAATTTTTGGAGCGCGTAGGGTCTGTTAAACATGAACTGACGCGGATTGAAGAATACATCTTCGTCGGCATGGATATTCCCGATTACGCGGATAGCTTTGAGGGACTCATCGGATCCTATCCTGAGACGCTTCCGAAGATCCGCATCGCGGAGGACGACGACGGGGCGATCTATTTTTCATCGGGAACGACGGGATTTCCCAAGGCCATTTTGCATACGCAGGAAAGCCTCATGTCGGCGGCGGTGACGGAGCAGACGCACCACGGACAGACGAAGGAAGACGTATTTCTGTTGATTCCGCCCCTCTACCACACGGGCGCGAAGATGCACTGGTTCGGCAGCCTCATGTCGGGCGGCAAGGCGGTTATCCTGAAAGGCACGAGTCCTAAGTGGGTGCTGGAAGCCGCGGCGGGCGAAAGGGCGACCATCGTGTGGCTGCTGGTGCCGTGGGCGCAGGATATTTTGGATGCCATCGAGCGCGGCGAGGCGGAGCTTGATAAGCTCGATTTAAGTCGTTGGCGGCTCATGCACATCGGAGCGCAACCCGTTCCGCCCAGTCTCATCAAGCGATGGAAGAAGCATTTTCCGCATCATCTGTACGATACCAATTACGGATTGTCCGAGTCCATCGGGCCGGGCTCCGTGCATCTCGGCGTCGAGAATATTCACAAGGTCGGCGCCATCGGCAAGGCCGGTTACAGGTGGCGGACGCGGATCGTAGACGAAAACGGACGGGAGACGAAGCGCGGGGACGTCGGCGAGCTGATCGTCGCGGGGCCGGGCGTCATGAAGGAATACTACAACGATCCCGCGGCCACTGCTGCGGCGCTTAAGGACGGCTGGCTCTACACGGGCGACATGGCCAAAGAGGATGAGGACGGCTTCATCTATCTCGTCGATCGGAAAAAGGACGTGATCATCACCGGCGGCGAGAACATCTATCCGGTGCAAATCGAGGATTTCATGCGGAAGAACGACAAGATCAAGGATATCGCCGTCATCGGCATCGCAGACCACAGGCTCGGGGAGATCGCCGTCGCCATCGTCGAACTCAAAGAAGGCGCAAAAGCGACGGTAGCGGAGATAGATGCGTTTGCGCAGGAGCTTCCGCGCTATAAGCGGCCGCGAAAGATCATCTTCGATAAGGTGCCGCGCAATCCGACGGGCAAGATTGAAAAACCAAAACTGCGCAGGAAATACAACGCGGAGGAGATCGTCGCGAGGGAAACGGAGGCATCCCAATCGTAAATCTATTCTACGCCGGAGAGAATATCGACAAAGACCGCTTCATGTTCGAGCGCATCGGGGAAAGCTTGGCGCATTTGGACGAGCGGGTTCGTCGCGTCCTGCTCATCGTCCCCGAACAATACACCTTGCAGGCCGAACGCAACGCGTTTGCCTATCTCAATGCCCCCGGATTTATCGATTTTGAGGTGCTGAGTATGACGTCGCTCGGGCGCCGGATCCTGTCTGAAACCGGCGGCGGCAATCAGTCCTTTGTCAACAAATACGGCAAATTCATGCTCATCTCCGGGCTCCTGCACAAGAACAAACAATCCCTGATGACCTTTCGAAACCTCGAAGGCTCCGCCGATTTTGTAGGCAAACTGAACGATATGATCGCCGAATTGAAGAACTTCAACATCTCCGCGACGGAATTAAAAGATATTGCGGACGGCATCGAGGGCGACAGCCTGCTCAAACGAAAATTAGCGGACGTGGCCACGATCTACGCCGGCTACGAGGACAGAACAAAGGAAGAATACCTCGACACCGCCGATTACCTAAAACTCTTTACCTCGAAGATCGCTAAGTCCGATTTTATCGCGGAGACGGAAGTTTGGCTTTCGGCTTTCGATTATCTCACCCCCGCCGCGTTGGACACTCTCACGGAACTGATCCTTCGCGCGCCCTCCGTCAACCTCGTCCTGACCGCTGCGCCCGACAATTCGTTCTTTCAGCTGACAAACGCGCTCATGAGCGAGGTCGAGAAGCGGGCGGCGGAAGCGGGCGCGAAAACCAAGCGGCAGCTTATCGGAGATTCGTACGCCTATCAAAGACCCGGGGTCATCGCTCATATCGAAAAGGCACTCTTTTCCTATCCGATCAGATTGTACGAAGGCAATGAACCGGCTCTGCGACTCGTTTCTGCCGCCAATTATTACACGGAAGCGGAGACGGCCGCGGCGCGTATCGCGGAATTGATCCGGGACGAGGGTCTGCGCTATCGCGACATTCTCGTTCTGTGCAACGACATGGATGCCAGGGCGCCCGTCATAAGGCGCGTCTTTGCCCGCTACGGACTTCCGATTTTTGTGGATCAGCGGCGCAGCATCGAACACAATCCGGTGCTCGAATATATCCTCGCCTTGCTCTCCATCGTCGCCGGAGGTTGGTTCTACGACGCCATATTCCAATTCCTGAAAACGGGACTCACGGATATCGGACGCGACACGTGGGAGGAACTGGAGAATTACGTCTGCAATTACCGGATCAGAGGGAGTCTGTGGAAGCGAGATTTCACATACGGACTTACGGAATACGCGCAGGAGGAGATGGACGCGCTCAACGAAACGCGCCGCAAGATCGCGAGCCTGATCGGCGCGTTCGAGGAACCGTTCCGCCAAAGCGCGACCGTGCGACAGCGGACGGAATGCCTGTATCGCTTCCTCACGGATACGGCGAAATTGCCCGAGGCGATAGATGCCTTGGCTGCGACCTTGGAAAATACCGGAGAGTCGCGATACGCGGAATATGCCGCCGAGATGGCGGGCACGTGGGATGTGGTCACGGACATCTTCGAGCAACTGTTTGCGGCGCTGGGTGAATTGCCCGTATCCCCCGAGGAATACGCCGATGTGCTCAGGACGGGCTTCGCTTCTGTTCGCATGGGTATGTTGCCGCCATTGATGGATCAGATCGTGCTTGGTACGATGCAACGTACGCGGAGCGGAGGGGTGCAGGCCATCTTTGTGCTGGGCGCCAATGACGGCGTTCTCCCGATGACCGGCACAGACGACGCGATATTAAATGAAGATGAAAAGGCGCAGCTGTCGGACGCCGGTTACGATGTCGGCAAGGCCTGCGACAAGATTCTCATGGAAGAACAGTTGGCCATCTATCGCAACCTCTCAAAACCGCAGAGGCTGTTGCATGTGAGTTATTCCGTCTCGGACGGCGGCGGAAGGGACATTAAACCGTCGATGATCTTCGAGCGATTGCGGCGGCTGTTCCCGAACGTGCCGGTCGAGAAGGACATCATAAACGACGGGGGCGATCCCTTGCGACTCATCCAATACCGGGATGAAGCGAGGGGGCATCTGACGGAGAATCTGCAGCGTTGGATCGGCGGTGAACTGCTGCCCGCCGTCTGGAAGGACGTATATCTGTGGTTTAAGGAAGACGGGCGAGATAACGGCTCGGACGACATGGTCAACATACGCGCGGGGCTGACTTTCCGCAACAGAAGGGAGCGGATCGACGAGAGATTTGTCGAGGAGCTTTACGGCGGAGCGAGAGATGCGGGTATAGGCGATGCGGGTGTAGCGGAGGCTAACTGTGACGGCGCAAATGCCGCGCTCATCACATCCCCCTCCGCATTGGAGCGGTTCAGCCGCTGTCCCTTCGCATTTTTCATGGATCGGGGCGTCAGGCTCAAGGAACGGCGGGTATTTGAAATCGACAGCCGAAACGTGGGCGATGTCTATCATGAAGTACTCATGCGATATGGTATGGAGATGATTCGCGACGGCTTGCCCGCCGCGGACGAGCGTTCCGCTTGGCGCACCATCAACGAAGCGGAGAGTGCGGCTCTCACCCGTCGGATATACGACGAAGTGTCGTCGGAATACAAAGAGGGATTGTTTCACGGCGGCGGCTATGAGCGATACAAATCGGACAGAATCAAGCGGATCACCGCCGACGTGGCGTGGATTCTGACCGAGCAGGTCAGGGCGGGCGCCATCACGGACATGCGTTTTGAGGCCGGCTTTGGAGACGGGGAGGCATTTCCCGCCATCGAGGTCGCGCGGGAGGGCAAGCTCGTTCGCGTGAAAGGGCGTATCGACAGGATCGATGTTCTCGAAGGCGGCTACGCGAAGATCATCGATTACAAATCCGGCGCCGACGCATTCAGCCGGGACGACGTGCTCGGCGGTTGGCAGTTGCAACTGATGCTCTATCTGATGGCTGTGCGCGAGCAGTACAAGCCTGCGGGCGTGTTCTACTTCAAGATCGCCGAACCCCGCGCCGAGGATACGGGCACCGGCGACATCGCGAAGGAGATCATGAAGGGCTTCAAGCTCGACGGCATAGCCATAAACGACCCGCAGATCGCGGCGGCGATCGGACAGAAAGTGCGCTCCGTAGAGCCGGCGGATTTTGCGGCCATCCAAGATTCCGTCAGCTCGCTCGTGACCGGCCTCTGCGGCAAACTGCTGTCCGGCAACATCGACGCCCGCCCCATGATCGCGAAAAAACTCAAAGCCGGCAACCGACCGATGAGCGCGTGCACCTACTGTTCCTACCGCGGCATCTGCAACTTCGACCGCGTATTTGGGTGAGGTAAGTCTTGGGATGAATCGCACCTTTTGTCCTCCTATCCTGCAATTTAACAAGGTGATCTGCAATTTAACAAGGTGATCTGCAATTTAACAAGGTGATCTGCAATTTAACAAGGTAGCCTGTAATTCAACAAGGTAATCTGCAATTCAACAAGGTGACCCGCAATTTAACAAGGTAGGTTGCAAAAAATATGCGTTAGGTATATACTTGTCATATGAGTAATAGCAAACAGAAAAACCGTCTGCAAGAAATAATACACATACTTCAAGCAGAGCATAGCGATAACAGAAAATATGAGGCAAAGGCCGCCGCAAAGGGATTTCCCGCGACAGTGGTTAAAACAATGAGCGCTTTTGCGAATACGCCGGGCGGCGGTACTCTGTTATTTGGCATAGATGAAAACCAAGATTTCGCGGTAGTTGGCGTGTATGATAGCAAGCAATGTCAGCAAGCATTGGCTGCATATGCAAAAAAGGAATTCACCTCGTCGATTAGTTTTCAGAGCGAATTGATAATGTATGGCAATCATCCGGTTGTGATTGTCGATATCCTTGAATCAGAAAAGTCGCTAAAGCCCGTTAAGGTAGCAAAGACAGGCAAAGCGTATATTCGGATGTATGACAGTGATTTTGAGCTATCTCCCCTTGAAGAACAGATTTTTATTTCCAATAGAGGTGTTGCGAGGTTTGATGAAGATGCAGTACCCGGAACGAGCATAAATGATTTGAATCAGGATTTATGCAGGTTTTATATTGCTGAGCGAAAAAGACTCTCAACGGTATTGAATGGAATGACGGATAATGAGGTGTTATTGCGTTCAGGGGTAATTTCCAATTCCGGCGAGCTTACAGTGGCCGGGATATTGGCCTTAGGTATTTATCCACAGCAATATTTCCCAAATTACTCTATTCAGGCAAGCGTTCAAAAAAGCTCTGTATTATCGGATGAGGTAAGAGCAGTTAATGTGCGGGTATTCGACGGCTCAATACCTGTGATTTTAGAAAATGCAACAAAATGGGTATTAGATAACAGCAACGAATTGACGAAAGATATCGCCGGTGGTATGGTAGCAAAGATAAACGAATATCCACCGGTATCGACAAGGGAATTAATTGCAAACGCTTTGATCCACAGAGACCTGAACCCACTGTCTATGACCCAAAATATCAGTCTTACGATAGAGGACAAGGGGCTTGTTATCAGTAATCCGGGCGGACTATATGGTATATCGCTTGCGGAACTCGGGCACACCGCTTCTGTGGCGCGTAATGCCAGACTGGCTGAAATATGTCAATTCGTTCCCACAAGAGGAGGCGCTGGCATCATTGAAAAGTTGGGGAGCGGAATCCCTAAAATTTACGCTGAATGCGAAAAATACGGACTCGATAATCCAAAATTCTTTGATGGAGATATCTATTTTACGGCTATATTGCAAAGTCCAATAGGTGCGACTGTGAAATCCGGAGTGCGTCATGTAACACGCGCAAACAATAGAGATATCGTATTATCCGCCTTACTCGATGCTCCTTTATCAAGAACTGAGATTGCTCATAAAACAGGATTGACGACATCGCAGGTGAGATATGCGTTAAACAAACTGATCGAACAAAATGAGGTGCGTTTGTTAGGCAAAAATGGAGATCGCGGGAATAGGTATATTCGGTTACTTGATGATTGACCGCGCAAACATATCTTCCGCATTTGTCCCCTCTTCGCTATTCTGCCTCGCAAACCTTCAAATATGCGGACGGGGTAACAATTTTAGGTTGTTCTATCGCAAGTGAAAGAAAATGTCTGTCGCCTGAAATAAGATAATCGACATTCTCTATGATTGCGGAATTTAATATCGGAACGTCTTTCGGGTCATTGATAAGCTTGCAGACCTCGCGTGGCGCGATGACGGTTTCGTACGAAAGCTCCGCAAGGAGTAAATTCGTATCGGCAATCAAATCGGGACGCTTTCTTCCAATCACATCGTAAATTTCGTCAATGATATAATCGCACAGTACGAGGTCGTGATTGTCCGATATATCAAACAACGCCCACGGCATACGCATGAAAAATCATTTCAAACAGAGAAATGGATTTTTCGGTTTTCCCATAAAGCAATTTCATAACGGAGAACCTTCTTTAACGGGATGATATTCAGCTTTTCTCTATC
>JAISQM010000090.1 GCA_031274195.1 Eubacteriales Family XIII. Incertae Sedis bacterium | reverse complement strand
TAAAATCATACAAAACGACGTCGATGCAGAGGTGAGCCATGTACGAGATGAAATACGACAAAGCGGTTTACAACAAATATTACGGGTACATCTATATCAGATGGGCGATCATTTGCGCGGTATCCTCCGTTATCGTTTACGCAATGTTCATCAGTGCATACCTGTTTGGATTTACATATCCAAAATACTTCCTCCCGATCGGATTGATTGCCTTTGTCGGTCCTGTCGGTCTGTTATGGTCACTGTCTTGGTATAAAGGTAAAAAAAATTATGCGCAGATGCAGGTTCAAGATATACGGGAGAATGTCTTTTTTGGAGATATTGTTACCAAGTGGGGTTGGGAAGGAAATATAATCGGAACGTATGATTACGGAACGACATATACTTGTACGGATATCACCAATATCGCTTGGACGCGCAGATATATCATCCTTTACGGGAACGTGTACGTAAAGAAAAGAGAGAAGGTTCATTTTGGAAATCGAACAGGGGGCGAAGAAATAGATTCCGTCGATAATTGTATCAAAATACCGCGTATATTCATAGGTGCCGAGCGACTTATGACGTTGGTAGGCACGCTAAGCACCGGATATTTCCCTGACTCTGCCGCTTGGGCGGAACTGAGAAGCAGAGTTGAAAGGGTACACGATAGGCGGGGACGCCAAATTAAAAAGGTGATCATCATTGCGCCGATTGCCGTGATCGTCTTTACCTTGCTTATCGTGTTTATCAGCATGTCGCATTATCGATAGAGGGGTGTGCGTGGTGAAGACTCGGAGGATAACATGCAGATATTTCTTAAATTCATCGGCTTCATATGCGCGATCATCGCGATTATCTGCGGAGTCTTGGCCATCAGGGGACAACTCTCGGGTCACTATTGCCTTATATTGGTGTTCATATCTTCCGCCTGCATCAATGGTCCGCGTTGGTTGAAAAAAAAGTAACGTTCAGTCAGAGGGATTCAATACCATCCCCTCCCCGGAACCGCTCCTATATCCTACCCTCACCGCATCAATTCTTAAAGAATTGGGCTATTAATTCCCACATTGCGTATGTTACATTTAAATCGTTAATTGTTACATCCGTGAGTTATCGAGTAAAAAAACGGTTATATTGGTTATTGAAAAATATGAATGCGGTGTTCGGAAAAATTATTCCATATTGTAGCATGACATATTGCCTTATATTTCCGCACGGCACAATATAATGTTGTTTGAAAGGAGTCTTTTGTATGAGCGATAGAAACAATGTTTGCCCGCAATGCGGCAATCCGATAGAAGCCGGCGCGCGGTTTTGTGGGATTTGCGGTACTTCGATAGATATTGATGTGCAATCAAATGTCCCGCCCCGCGAGGTTCGCAAGGAAAAGAAGCTATATAAGGATAACGATCTAAAATCGAAGCCGCAGCGGACAAAGATGATTCTTGCCATTATAATTTCTGTCGTCGTCGTTGTCGCCGCGGTAGCCCTACTTTATTTTGACCCATTCGGTTGGAATGTGATGGGGAAGCTGTTTGGGAACGCATCCGCAAAGAGCCATGAAAAAGATGAGGTGGCGGGCGTGTTTTTGCTCCAAGAGGGGAATATCTACTTCACGGATTTAAGCAACAAGGATAACGTGCAGATTACCGAAAGGCTGTTTGAGGACGAAGACGACGAATCTTTCGCCGAAATTTTCGGGACGGATTCCGATCAATATACGGGCGCGCCTTATTTCCCCATAGTGGTCAGCGACGACGGCAAGAGAGTTCTCTATCCGGATCGACAGGATTCGGACGACTATTCCATCAATCTGTATTATCGCATAATCGACCAAGAGAACGAAGATCCTGTCAAAATCGATTCGGAAATCCGAATGAATTACAAAGTCAATGACGCTTTCAACAAAATCGTCTACTTGAAGGGCTCGAATGAGCCGACGCTGTATCGAAGTGATTTTACGAATAAGGAGAAGCTCGATACCGATGTGGACACGTTTTTCATCAATAAGGACGCTTCCCAAATTGTCTACAACAAGGCTGCCGGCGGCGTCTATACGATTGATAAAAAGGGCAACAAGGAAAAAATCGACACGGATGGCTATCTTGAGTATGTCAGCGAGGATCTTTCGACGATATTCTTCAGAAAGAGAACGGACAATGACTTAAACAATTTGTATATGAAGAAATCAGGCAAAGAAAAGATAAAGATCGCGGACAACGTCAGCTCGGTCTATGCCGCTTCCGATGGCGGTACGCTATATTATACGGCGTTCGAATCGGGCAAGGTCAGCCTGTTAGATATGGTTGAAGATGATATGAAAGAACAGGATGCGCAGATGACCGAGCCGCAAGAGCCGGAAAGCCCCAACTATTATTCCGGCGATTACGACTCCTACGAAGCGTATGAGGCTGCCTATGATAAATACCAAGAGCAACTCGACGAATATTATGAGCGGCGATCCGACTACTCCGATAAAGAGTATAGGGATGAAATGCGCGAGAGCCTCGCCGATTACACGGTGGACGCCGGCGAACGGACATTGTTCTATTATGACGGCGCGGAAAGTGTGAAGGTGA
Source organism: Eubacteriales Family XIII. Incertae Sedis bacterium (assembly GCA_031274195.1). Classification (GTDB taxonomy): domain Bacteria; phylum Bacillota; class Clostridia; order Peptostreptococcales; family Anaerovoracaceae; genus JAISGB01. Next base: position 10,600 of record JAISQM010000090.1, on the reverse strand, counting down.
CGGATTTGGTTGGAAGTATCGTCGCCCAATCCGGCAGCGCGCCGGCCGTCGTCTACTCGAAGATGAGCGTGTCGCGAGATAAAAAGTTGAAGCTGTCGGAAGTGGAAGGCGGCGTAAGTGAGATTGAGGGATGGTTCTATGACTCATCTTCGGAGACAAATGAGAGATTTATCGCCATCGCCGCAGAGGAAACGCAGATTGGCGAAAACAACACAGGGGGCTTTGTATTCAATGAAAGCGGAAACAGTCTCCTGTATCTGGACGAGATAAGCGACAGGAAAGGCGATCTCTATCGCATCGACATCAAGGGTGGCAAACTTTCCGAGCCGGAGATGTACGAGAGCGATGTCTATCCCTCGTATCATTTCGTGAACGACAACGGGGATGTGGTATACTATGTCGATGTTTCGGATAACAAAGGCGATCTGTATATCAACAAGGAGCCGGTTGACTATGAAGCGGCTTTGAACTCCGTCCTCTCACCGCTCTCCGATTCAAGCAAATATTACTATTATACGGATTACAGTTTTGCAGACATGGAAGGCACTTTGAATGTATATAATTCCAAAACCGGCAAGAAAGAGAAGATAGCGGATGATGTGCATTCCTTTGCTGAAAAGGGGGCTAAAGTGATTGTCTTGCAGGACTACAGTTCGACGAAGTCGCTCGGCGACGCCGTCGTCTATTCCGGCGGGAAAGCGCAGGACAATACCACCATTGATGTGGTCGAATTATTGACGGATCGTAACCTGAGATTCCGGGGCGGCGTATATTCGGACTATTATTATGATGACGGCGATGATTATGACGACGACGATTATGATGACGGCGAAGATTAGACTATTGATTTGGCGCAAGGCAAACGTACATGAGAAGTAACGAAGTTGAAGACGTGGCTGATTTATTCGAACGGAACACAAAGAAAAACATGAGCAGAATGTATTGAGCGACACCTCCGTAGAGTATGGAGAAAGGTTGCTTTTGGTGGAATTTGTGGGAATCCGAAAGGACGGGGGACTTACGCCTCCCCCCGCTCCCACATCCCAACCTCGCCACATCAATTATTACATCAAACGAATCAATTATTACATTCACGTCACGAAAGCGCTCTATTTTCTTATAATGGTAAGTGCTATCTATTCGTTTAATCGAAACTGATAGTATCAGATAAGGGAGAATTTATATTCCGGCAGCGTAGTAGGGGGATAGGACGACGATTTATGAAATATTGTCCAAATTGTGGTGTCCGGGCAGATGAAGGGGCGGCGTTTTGCCACGAATGCGGCGCGTCGTTGACCGACGAGGCATTTTCTCAAGGAGAACTGTATGCGGAGGCTTCGTTCATTCCGGAGGCGGCCGCGTATGATCATTTTGTGTCTTCGGACATGCCGTCCGCGGAGGGCGAAACGGATGACGGCGGCGAGGCTCTTTTTCTCGAAGAGGATATCATCGCGCTGGAATCCACCCTGCGCAAAAGAAAATTCAAGACGCTCGCGATCATCGCGGGCATACTCGCCGTGATGACCGCGGTCGGTATCTTTGTGCTTCCCGTCCTGCTGAATTGGGAGGATGAAGACGCGATGAACAATCCCGGACTGTTCTATTTGAAGGGAGGAGAGGTGTTCTTCTCCGCGAATCTGACGGGGGAGGACGCGGTGGAGCTCACGACCAACCTCGATGTCGATGCGGATACGTTCAATGATCTGGGCACCAACAGTTTCCTATACAACAGCCAAAGCCGAAACGGCATCGCACAGTGTTCGCTGATCACCGTCGACAGCAAAGAAAGCAAGGCGTTGTACATCGATGAGGCCGAGGCGCAAGGCGAGAAATCCCTGTATGTCCGGGTGCTGAATAAGAAGAACGAGAAGGCCAAGAAAGTGGATTCATCGATCATCGCGTATCAGGCCGCGCCTAATCTAAAAAAAGTTCTCTATCTGAAGGGTTCAATGGAGCCGGTTTTGTACTTGAGCGATTTTGAGGAAAAGTCCGAGATCGATAAAAATGTCAAATCGTTTGCGTGTAACGAAGATTTAACGGTCATCATTTACGATAAGAATGGCGGCGGCATATGCGTCAAGAGCGGTAACGCGGAAAAGACGGTATTGGATGGGAACGGTCAGATCGCCTACGTCAGCCCGGATTTGAAGAAGGTGTTCTTTTTCAAAATGGGGGCAGAAGGGAATGCCGATCTGTGTCTTTGGCGGGAAGGCGGCGAAATCACGGAAATCGCGCAGGATGTTTCAATCGAGGGCAATTACTTTTTTGAAACCGGGCAAGCCTATTATGTGACGCAGGAAGAACGCGTGAAAACCATGCTCGACTATGTGAATGACGACTTGAAGGAGCAGGACGACGCGATGAAGGAACCTAAGCCGCCGGAATATCCCGAGGAACCGGACTATCCCGGATATTGGGCGACCCCGGAGGAAACGCAACAGTATGAAGCGGAGATGGCCGCTTATGAGGTGGAATGCGATCAGTATGAGGAAAAACACAAAGCATATGAAGAGGACATGATCAAATATCAGGAGAAATTGGCGAGAGATGATTTGCGGGCGGATTTGGCGGCGAGCGAGCGTCCGGAGACGGTTCGCATCCTGCACTATTTCGACGGTCAAAATTCGACGAACGTTACGGAGCAATTTGGGCAGTTTTACGCGAGCGCGGATAACGCGGCGATCGCGACCTACGTTTCTTTTTATTATGATGAAGCGAAAAAGAAGAAACTCTCGGAGATCAAAAGCGAAGAGGACGTATCCGCCGGCATTCAGGACGGCTACACTTACAGCGATGGACTCTATCTGGCGGTCAACGGTCAGGAGAACCTGTTGCCGCGCTCGACCTCTGTCGAACACCGGTTTTCGTGGGACGGTTCGCATATTTGGTATTTTGGGGAATACTCCGACGAAAAGGAAACGGGCGTCGTCTTCCGGGCGAAGATATCGGATAAGACGGTCGCCGAGCCGGAACAGTTCGATATCGATGTGACGTCGAATTCATTTTATATCGCACAGGACGAGAGTGTCATCTATTTCAAGAATTATAATGAGAGCTTGAAAATCGGAGATTGCTATATCAACGGCACATTGGTCGATAAGAATGTCGCGGTTAATTCGCTCGCGGCGGACAAGGAGTGGAAAGTATATTATTATCTCGCCGACTACAATCCAAACAGCGGCAGCGGCATTTTGAAGCAGTATATCGGCGGGCAGGATTCGGAAATCGCGAAAGATGTCAGGAGCTTTATGATTTGCAAGGCCGGAGAAACGGTCGTCCTCGAAAACTACAGCTTTGAGAAGAAGACGGGAGATCTGACCCTCTATGACGCGAAGAAAAACGCGGAGGTCTTGGATACGGACGTAAGCGCGATCATACCCGTGCGTAATGTCCGCGACCGATATTCCTATGTGCGTGATCTCGCGTTCTTCAGTGAAAAATTCTATTTTGACATTCCGCAACCTGTGGATTTCGGTGAAACATGATGGGAAGACGTGCGGTATTGTTGATCACGGACGCGGTCGGACACACATACGAATATCCACTTTCGGGGCATTCGACGCTCGGTAGAAATACGCTGGGAAACAACATCGATATCGGTTTTAACGGGGGCGGCGTATCGAGAACGCATGGCGACGTTTTCCCGCATGGCGATGGTTATTATTATCGGGATTTGGGCAGTAGGAATGGGAGTTATGTCAATGGTGCGCGGCGGCTGAACCCGATGGAACCGTACGGACTGACGCACGGAGATATGATCACGCTCGGCAGTGCGGCGGCGAACGGCGGTGTCGGCTTCAGGTTTATCACGCGCGCGGCAAACGACGTAAACCGGGTATCCGCGCCTCGTATGCAACCTTCGCCGAATCCCGCGCCGGCCGCGCCTCGTATGCAACCTTCGCGAAATCCGGCGGCTGCGTCTCCGCAAGGCACTCCACCTCCATCGCATGGAAGTTCTCCGGCTTCGGTCAATGTCCGAGCGCCTAAGCTCAAGGTGAACATCGCCGAGCGGACGGTACAAAAGGGGTTTAAAAAGATCACGTTGCTGAAGGACATCAGATTGACGATCGCACAGGGCGAGATGGTGATGGTGCTCGGAGGTTCGGGGGCGGGAAAGACGACGCTGATGAACGCGATCATGGGCTACGAGCGAGCCACAGGTCGGATTGTATTCGGGCAGACCGATATCTATAAGGAGTATAGCACGATGAAATATCGGATCGGCTACGTACCCCAACAGGATCTTCTTCGCGCGAAGGACACCGTCTATGATACGCTTAGGAACGCGGCGAAGATGAAGATGCCCGCGCGGACGAGCGAAAGCGAACGGCGCAGGCGCGTATTGGAGGTGCTGAAGCTCTTGGGGTTGCAACGCGAAAGCGCCGCGTTGGTTTCCAAGCTCTCGGGCGGGCAACGCAAGCGACTCAGCATCGCCGTGGAGTATATCGCGGATCCCTCGCTCTTCTTCTTGGACGAGCCGGATTCGGGCTTGGACGGTGCCATGTCAAAGAGTCTGACGCAGCAGCTTCGCGGCATTGCGGATCAGGGGAAGATCATCATGGTCATCACGCATTCCCCCGACAGGGTTTCAGGCCTATACGACAAAGCCGTAATCCTCGCGAAGAGCGCGGTCGATAACGTGGGACACTTGGCATACTTCGGTTCGATTCCGGGCGCGTTCTCCTTTTTTGAAACGAATTCGCTGGAAGGCGTCGTAAAACGCATCAACCGCGCCGACGAAGGCGGCGACGGAAAATCGGATTTTTATATAGAGAAGTATAAAAAATTACAGCGGGGCGGAAATGAATAGCAGAAGGATATCGCCGTTTCATGAGATTGGAGTGTATATCGGGAAGTGTTTCCGTATTTTCATCAACGAAAAGGGCTGGATGTCCTTCTTCGGCGCGTTGCTCATCGTATTCATCATCGCGCAGGTGTCTGGTGAAAAGACATTCGCGCAATTCTCCGCGACGCGGTCGGGCGCCTTTGCTATCGTGTGCGGCTGCATTTGGATCGGCATATTCAACTCGATTCAATCCGTTTGCCGGGAACGGGCGATCATAAAAAGGGAGTATAGAACGGGCCTCAGAATCCCGTCCTACGTTCTCGCGCATTTTTTCTACGAGGGGATCATCTGCCTGATTCAGTCGATCCTCGTGACGGCGATGTTTATCGGCATTCGCGGAATTCCGGGCGCGACCTTGCTGTTCTCCCCGGTCATCGGGCTTTTCATTACGTTTTTTCTCACGATATTCGCCGCGGATATTCTCGGGGTGCTCATCTCCTGTATCGTAAAAAACGAAACGGCCGCCATGACGGCCATGCCCTTTGTGCTGATCATACAGATCGTCATGTGCGGTATCATCTTCAAGCTCGACGGCATTGCTGCCTATGTCGCCAACGCGACGATCAGCAAATGGTCGGTCGTCTCGATCTGTGTGATCGCGAACATAAACAGCATGGGCGACGCGCTGTCCGACTATAAGGAGGACTATCTCTTTACGGAACGGCACCTGCTCATGTGTTGGATGATGTTGGCCGGATTCATCCTCCTGTATTTGGCGTTGAGCATGATCATGTTGCGTATGATAGATAAGGATAAGAGGTAATGAAAGATGAATGAGCGAATGGATAGTGAAGGACGTTTTTGTGTGCAGTGCGGGCAGATGATCGAGGAAGGTTCCGCGTTCTGCGGCAACTGCGGCTATCGGCTGCCGGAGTCCCCCTCCTGTGTGAATCCGCAGCCCGGCCTGCCTTTCAATCCGCCGAACATGGCGGCCCGACCCCTTGCGCCTGCGGTCGGCTTTGCGGCAAGATCGGCGCGAAAAACGGGTTTGATCTGGGGCTTGATCGCGGGTGCGGTGGTTCTTTCGATCGCTGCGTACTTCATATTCACCGCTGTCGCCTCCTCATCGAACCGAGAGCCGTTTTCCGCCGTCGAGAGATTTGAAAAAGCCTTCAACGAGCTCGACTATAACGGTTTGATGGATTCTATGGATCCCCGCGTGGTGGACACCATGATGGATGTCTCCGCATCGTTGGGCGAAACGTTCGGTATCGATATCAGCAGCGATGTATTGAGGAGCGTGATGCCTTTGATCGCGGATTACTTGAGTTCCTACGCGGCGGATTATTGGGAAGATGCGGGCATCTCCATGACGATGACCGCCACGGAACTGTCGACGGAGATGGTTCGGGACGATAAGGCGAAGATCGTCTGCCGGATAGAGATATCATCATCGGACGGAGCAACCGAGGTCATAGAAGAGACGATCAACACGGTGAAAGTCGACGGCAAATGGTACATCGCCCTTTTTTGATCTATCATTTATTACATCCAGTTATGCATTTCTTACATCATAGTTTTCTGCCCGCAGAAAACCGCTATAATTGACAATATGATTGAAGCATTACAGCCCGTAGGTTCAAGCGCAATGATCATGGGGCTTGGATCGCAGCGTTACGGTCGTATGTGAATGTTTCAAGTTTTGCGTATTCTTGTACCGGGTATGGAGTAAAGGTGTATGGGCATAAATTTTTCTAAAAGCGGAGCCGCCGTTTGCGTGAGATGCGGCAAACAAAATAAAGCGGGCATGAAGTTTTGTGTCGCCTGCGGCACACCGTTGCCGGGGGCGCCTCCCGCGGCGTTTGCGGCAGCCCCCGCAACTCCCGCAAACGCGAATTGGCAGCCCATGCCGAGCGGCGGAGCCGCGCGAGTTGCCGGGGTCTCCGCAGCAAAGACTTGCCCCAAATGCGGCAAGACCTATTCCACAGACCGCAATTTCTGCGTCGCCTGCGGTACGCCGCTGGCTCCCGCACCTGAGCCCATGCGGCAGACGATGCCGCCCGCGCAGATGATGGGGGCGCCCTCGCAGCCCATGCGGTCCGCATCCTATGCCGACGACGAAACGACCCTGCTCGATGCCTTAGGCGATGGCGGATTTGATGACGAAACGACGTTGCTCACGCCGCCCGAACCCGAAGTCGTCGCCTTTCTCGTACCTCGCCTCTCGGGCAACGAGATACAGATCGACAAGCCGGTGTTCACGATAGGACGAAAGCAAAACAGCAGCGACTATTGTGTCACGGGCAACGCTGCGGTCAGCCGCAAACACGCCGAGATCGTGAAGGATGGCGACAGATACCTGATCAAAGACCTGAAATCAAAAAACAGAACCTTCGTGAACGGAACGCCCATAGGCTCGTTTGAAACAGTAGAGTTGTTAAACGGATACGTGATTCGCGTCGCCGATGTGGAGTTCGATTTTTATATTAAAGGAAACGATGATGGATACGTTACTGACATCCTGCAGTGACATAGGCATACGCAAAAAGAGCAACCAGGACAGTCACTGCGTCAGAATGGCGGAAACCGCGTCCGGGAAAGTGATCATGCTCGTGGTCTGCGATGGCGTGGGCGGACTCTTTGGCGGCGAAATTGCCAGTGCCGACGTCATTTTGGCATTTGCGAAATGGTTCGACAGCGAGCTTCCGCAGTGGCCGCAGCCGATCGCCATAGAGCGGGTGCGGCAACGTTGGGACGAGATATTGCAAGAGCGGAACGACAAGATCGTTGCGTACGGAAATATCGCGAACGCCAGATTGGGTACGACCTTCACGGCGCTTTTCGTCGCGCCCGACGGTAATTATCTGATCGGCAATGTGGGCGACAGCCGCGTCTATCGCGCAAACGGCGTTTTGACGGCGATGACGAAGGATCACACGGTCGCGGCGCAGGCCGTGCGCGATGGATCGATGACAGAGACGGAGGCGAAAGGAAGCCGCGGGCGAAGCGTATTGACGCAATGCGTCGGCGCCGTCCCCGACCTTCATCCGGATTACTTTACGGGTTTCATCGGCGAAGGAATGCTGTGGTTGCTCTGCTCCGACGGATTCCGCAACCGCATCAGCGAGGCGGAGATACTGAAAGGCATCGAGCCGGAGACCTGCGCGGACGAACAGGCACTTCACGCGCGGCTCTCCGAATTGATAGATATCTGCAAGCGCCGTGGCGAGACGGATAACATCACCGCCGTCGCGATGAAACTTATATAGAGAAGGTTAAACCATGACACGTGATAATAGTAATTACATTCCAATCGAAACATTACGGAGGGATTAGTTGGCAAGGATTGGCGACATTATTGAAGGTAAATATGAAATTCTGAAGCAGATAGGCAAAGGAGGCATGTCCCGCGTCTATTTGGCGATGGACAAACGCCTCAACAAGCAGTGGGCGATCAAGGAAATACAGCGCAAAGGGACGGATCCGAGGCTCAATGAGGTTGTCATCAACAGTGCCATCGTCGAGGCCAATATGATCAAGTCGCTGGATCACTATCATATTCCGCACATCAACGACATTCTCGAATACGACGATTACATTTATGTCGTCATGGACTATGTGGAAGGCGAATCGCTCGCGAAGATATTGCAGACGGAGGGACCGCAGCCCGAAAAGCAGGTCATCAAATGGGGAAAGCAGCTCACGGACGCGTTGCACTACCTGCATACGCAAAATCCGCCCATCATCTACCGCGACATGAAGCCGGCCAACGTGATGGTCAAGCCGGACGGCGACATCAAGCTGATCGACTTCGGCATCGCGCGCGAATATAAGGAGCGAAATCTGGCCGATACGACGGTGCTCGGCACCGTAGGCTATGCGCCGCCCGAACAGTTTGGCGGCGGGCAGACAGACGCAAGAGCCGATATCTTCGCCCTCGGCGCGACAATGTTTCACGCCGTTACGGGTATCGGTCCCAAGAAAGGTGAGGCGTTCATCATTCGCCCGATTCGTGACGTCATACCGGGACTGTCGGGCGGACTTGAGAAGATCATACTCAAATGCACGCATCCAAACCCGAACGAAAGGTATCAGTCCGCGGGCGAGCTCATGTACGACCTCGATCACTACCAAGAGGTGGACGATGCCTTCCTCGCGAAACAGCGCTCAAAACTGAAGATATTCATCGCCATGGCTATATGCTTCCTCGCTTTTCTTGCGGTGGGCGCTGTAGGACAGGGCATGCGCATCCACACGAACAATACGGACTATGCACAAAATCTCGTATGGGCCGAAAACGCGCCGGAGCAGACGGAGAAGATTGGCTATTACCGGAAGATGATAGACATCAAGCCGACGGAGGAAGCGCCGTATACGGGCATGATCAACACGTACAAAGCCGACACCGATTTCTCGTTAGACGAGGAGGCAGAATTGCTCGACGCGGTGACACCCCATCTGGCCGGTCTGCGCGAGGAGGCGTATTATCCGGGTCTCGCCTACGAGCTCGGCAAGCTGTATTGGTATTACTACGCCTACGGTCGGAGCGATGGGGATGCGGATGACTCCAACCGGAGCACGCGCATGAGAAGTTCCGTGCGTTGGTTCAAAGACGTCCTCGACTTTAGTTCGGAACAGGACGAAAACTATCGGATCGCGCAGATATATCATGACATCGGTCTGTTCAATGAAAATATCAACACCGATGTCGCTGAGGCTTCGGACACCGGTAAATACAAGCCATATTGGGACAATCTGATAGAGCTGATGGGTCTGCTCTCGGAGAGCGAAAGCGACACGGAGATCGTCAGCCTGACCGTGGACTCCATCGTGCTCGAGGCGATCGGTGTCTACGCGCGAAAATTCGCAGCCGACGGTATCACGGAAAGTGAAATGCGGGCGCTCTATGACGAAGCGGTAGCGGATGCGCAACGCGTGAATACGACGACGGACAAGACGGAGCAGCTCAAGGCCGACGTGACCGCGCAGGCGGAGATCGCGGCGGACTCCATCGAGAGCGCGTTTAGAAAGGATGAGAGGGGGTTGGAATATTGAGTGCGCATACCTGGATGATCATATCCATCGTAGGCTTCGCGGCAGCGGCGGTCTTCTTGGCGGTCACCGTCCTCCTCTTCTTTCGGCTGAACATCCCCGGCGTCATAGGGATCGTGACGGGGCGAACCGCGAGCCGAAACATACAGAAGATATGGGACGAATCCCGCTCCGTCGATCTCGCGACGGGCGAATTCGACTTCTTTCGGCGGGAAAACACTGCCCCGATTCCGCAAACAACTAATCCGCAGACGATCGAAACACCCATTCCCACAGGCACCGCGCAAGGCGCGCCAACCGATTCGCGGCGGCCGGAATGGTCAGGTGATAGCACGGAACTGCTGCAGACACCGGGCGCTGACGATGAGACGCAACTTTTGTCCGAAGCACAGGGAGAGGACGATGAAACGCAGCTCCTTTCCGAGATGCCTGGCGCGGACGACGAGACACAGCTCTTATCCGAGATGCCGGGCGCTGACGATGAGACACAGCTCTTATCCGAGACGACGGGCGCTGACGATGAGACACAGCTCTTATCCGAGACGATGGGCGTGGACGATGAGACGCAGCTCCTCGCGGGCGCGCAGGGTTCGGTATTCCGTATAGTCCGCAGTGAGACGAGCATTCACACCGATCAGGTGATTCATATAGGACGTTAGGGCTTTGAGGTAAAGGAGAAAAAGATGTTAAAGCAGAGAAAATTCACGTTTATGCGCGTCAACGCGTTTATCCTGTCCATCGCGCTGATCTGCACGGTCAATA
>JAISQM010000007.1 GCA_031274195.1 Eubacteriales Family XIII. Incertae Sedis bacterium | reverse complement strand
ATTTCGATACGATAGAAGAAAACGACAGGAATTATTGGAACTCCTGCCGTTTCAATGATGGTTGATATTTAATCTCTTAGATTTGCGCCTTTCTATGATTCATTGATGCGTTTGTCCTGGCTTGCGACACGGCTTGCCCCTATGATAAACTTACAGGACAGGAAGGGGCGTGATTTACATAATGGATAAAGTACGGATTCTCGAAATCGGAAAGAGCATATACGAAAACAACGACGCGGAGGCGGACAAACTGCGGGGAGAACTGCGCGAGCGGGGCGTCTTTCTCGTCAATTTGATGTCCTCGCCCGGTTCCGGCAAGACATCGTCGGTGCTGCGCGTCGCCGAACATCTCGGGGACGAGATGAAGATCGGCGTCATGGAGGCCGACATTGATTCCGCCGTCGACGCGGAAACCGTGGCCGCCGCAGGCATCCCCGCGATACAGATCCATACGGGCGGCATGTGCCATCTCGACGCCGGCATGACGAGGCAGGGGCTCGAAAGCCCGGAGATGGCGGGCTGCGACCTCGTGATCCTCGAAAATGTGGGGAATCTCGTCTGCCCTGCGGAATTCGATACGGGCGCTGTGAAGAATCTCATGATATTGAGCGTGCCGGAGGGCGACGACAAGCCTCTTAAATACCCGCTCATGTTCTCCGTGGCCGACCTGCTGCTCATCAACAAGATCGATTGCCTGAGCATGTTTGATTTCGTCACGGAGGCCGTGCGCGAACGCGCCGCCGCCCTGAATCCCGACATCACGGTGATAGAGGTGTCGGCCAAGACGGGCGAAGGCTTTGCGCAGGTCGCAGACTGGATTCGGGAAAACAGGGAAGCATGGACGCAGGCGAGGACTTTGTCATCCGGGGGCTGAGGTTGTTGCGAAATTTACAAATTTACACAGGTTTTTCGGAAATTCGATTTTTATTGACATCGCCGAAATGCGGTGTATAATAAAGAAAACGTTCATTCAGGCGCGGGTCTGAATGGATCATATTGTGAAGGGGGTGCCGAACCGTTGGCTGAGATGACATGTGTCGAACCCCGGAACCTGATGCGGGTAATGCCGACGTAGGGAAAGAGCAATCATAGCGACTGCTATTTATTGTGAAAATAATAATGCGGGTCGCTTTTTTATTGTGAGAAGCTGATCTTCCATATGCGCGTATGCCCGTGCCGGGGACTGTGGCGGCACATAGGCAAAGAGGAGTCGAACCCTCGAGTGATTAAAAGGAGGAATGCATATGGTTAATCAATGCGGCGCGAGCGATCTCCCGTGGCATGGGCGGGGGACGGAATTGGACATATGGGGCTGCAGATTCTCGTTCTATCCCATGAACGACAGCTTTGTTTCCATCATTACGGAAGCGCTTGAAAAGACCCGGACCGACGCAGTGTGGAGCTCGATCGACGCGCTCTCTACGGTGTATCGGGGGCGGCTTCCGTTCGTCGTCGATGCGGCGCGAGGGCTGTTTGTAAACGCCTACTGTTCGGATGTGCACATGGTGATCGAGGGCCAGTTTTCCAAGGGTTGCCCGGGTGATACGGACGGAGACAGCTATCTCGCGTTGGACGGGGAGCCGCCCAATCTGCCGCGCGTCCGTGATGTCCATTTCCCGGCGATCGCCAAGATAGCGCTCTACCCGCTCGGCACCGAAAACTACATCGACGGAATTGCGCATGTGTTCCGAATGGCGGAGGACGCGGGACTGAATCCGAAGATCATTCATTACGCCACGCGCATAGAGGGCGATATCCACGAAATATTCGATTATCTTGAAGCGGCGTGCGGCTATGCGGCGACGGTCGCTTCACATTTTGCGTTGACCTTCACGGTGTCGGTCAACAGTCCGAGTCTGGAGGTATGAATATGAAAAATTACAGTTGGAAGCTCAGGGATATCATCCTCGTGGCGCTTTTGTCCATCATCTTCGGCATCGTCTATCTGGGCGCCGTGTATCTGGCGTCGTTCCTGACGACGGTTCTGACGCCCTTTGGCCTCGCGCCGCTCGGCAACGAAATCCTGTTCGGGATATGGTTCATGGTGGCGACATTGGCGGCGTACATCCTGCAAAAACCGGGCGTAGCCATCGTAGCGGAGGTGTTGGCGGCTCTGATCGAGGTGCTACTGGGCAACTTCTATGGGCCGATGGTCATCGTTGCGGGAATCATTCAGGGCGCCGGCGCAGAAATCGTATTCGCCGCGGGTCGCTACAGAAAATTCAATTGGCTCACCATGCTTTTGGCCGCGGCGGGTTGCTGCGTCACGAGCTTTGTATGGGGCTTCTTCCGTTCGGGGTTCGGGTTGCTCTCCGTAAAGCTCCTGATCGTCATGTTTCTCATTCGATTGGTCAGCTCCGTGCTGTTTACGGGGGTCATATCGAAGCTGATCGGAGATGGACTGGCCCGCACGGGTCTGCTGAGGAGCTACGCGCTTGGACAATCCGAGAAATAATCCGCAGCGCGTGCAGGCGCCCGCGCTCACCTGCCGGAACCTCTGCTTCCACTACGGCGAGGACAAGACGCCGATCCTGCGCGATTTGACCTTTGCCGTGGAGGAGAAGGAGGTCGTCATTCTCACGGGGCGGTCGGGTTGCGGCAAGAGTACGCTGGCCTACTGCTTAGCCGGCCTGTACCCGGAATATGCCGGCATATTGACGGGGGAAATACGCGCGGGCGGCACGGACATCGCGACGCTTCCGCACAACGAGCGAGCCCGGCGGGTTTCGATCATGTTCCAAAACCCCGACAGTCAATTTTGCATGGGGCGCGTGGATCACGAGATCCTGTTTGCGCTGGAAAACATCGCATACGAGGGCGATATGCGCGAGCGAATGCGCCGGCTGTTGTCTCTGATCGATCTGGAGGACTGCGAAACCGCCCGCCTGCATACCCTCTCCGGCGGCACGAAGCAGAAGGTGGCGCTCGCGACGGCTTTGGCCACGGGCGCGAAGATATTGATCTTGGATGAACCGTTTGCAAATATAGATCCGGACGCCTCCGCAGAATTGGCGCGCAAACTCCGCGCGCTCAACGAAGATGGGCTTACGCTATTTGTCGTGGATCATCGGCTCGACTATTGGAAGCCGTTTTTGACGAGGACGATAGAGCTGAGCGCGACCGGCGGCATTGCCGACGCGAAGGCGCGCATCTGGAACTTCGAGGGCTGCAGTCCGGTTCCGCCGCCCTCTCCGCCCGAGATCGCCGTTTCCATACGGGATCTGTCCGTTTCGTACGACAAGAAGACCGTGCTGTCGTCGCTGTCGATGGACATAGAGCAAGGGACATTGACGGCGCTGATCGGAAAAAACGGGAGCGGGAAAAGCACGCTGCTCATGGCCATCGCGGGGTTGCTGCGATTTAAGGGGAAGATCGATTCGGTGGGTTCGGTTGGATTGGTTTTTCAAAATCCCCGGTATCAGTTTCTCGCGCTGAATGTGCGGGAGGACATCTGCATATCCTTGAAACGCGTTCGTAGCGACGTGCCAAAGGAAGCAATCGAACGAGAAGCGGATCGCCTGCTCGACGAATTTGGTCTCTTGCCCTATGCGGAGGCCTCGCCCTACGCCCTGAGCCAGGGGCAACAGCGGCGACTGGCGATCCTGTCCATGCTGGCGGGCGATCGGCCGATCCTGCTTCTGGACGAACCGACCTACGCGCAGGATGAGCAGGCCACGCACTTTATCATGGAGCTTTTGCAGCGGCGCATCGCTGCCGGCCTCACCGCCGTCGTAGCTACGCATGATTTGAAGCTGGCGGAGGCGTTCGCCAACAGGATCATCTCAATGGAGGAGAGGTAATTAAGAAGGAGCAATTGGTATGGATCGACTGAATCCCGGATATAAGTTTCTGACTTTGCTGATCGTGTCGATGACGCTGTCTCTCACGTATAATATTCGCTTGAATCTGTTGGTATTCTTCCTGAGCTTTACGGCCACTCTGTGTACGCCCTCCGTGAACAAAAAGCGGCTGTTTCTCGGTCTGATCCCCTTTCTTCTCTTGGCCGCCGGGATGTTCATGTCCGGCCTGATCTTTCCTGCGGAGGGGGGAGCGGCGACGGGCAGCGAGGGTTTTCGGGCGGTCTATGTGGACTCAATCGACACGGCCTTACAGCTATCTTCGCGCGTGTTGGCGTTCGGCGGGGTCGGCATGTTGTTCGCGCTGACGACGGATTCCATGGATTTCATCATGGGGCTCATGCAGCAGTTTCGCCTGCCGCCGAAATTCGCCTACGGACTGCTCGCCGCCTATCACTTCTTCCCCGTCGTGCGAAACGAGTACCGGGTCGTGAAGTCGGGGCTCAAGGTGCGGGGGATCAAGGCCGGCCCGCTGTCGAGAAAGAGGGTCTTCCCTCTGATCGTCCACGCGTTCGAGCAGTCGGAGAGCATCGCGATGGCGATGGAGTCCCGCGGCTTCTGCAATGAGGCTCCGCGGACGGTCGCCTTTGTCGTCCCTCTGCGGCGTGTCGATATCGTATTTCTCGCGGTCGCCGTAGGGGGCGTCATCGCGGGGGCGATTTGGCTATGAGTTACGCGTCCGACGAAGAAAACAGCTCAGTCGCTCAATAAGGCGTCGGTATAGAAGTCCGACTTTTGTTTCAGCTCGTCGTCAACGTTCTCAAAGCCGAATTCTTCGACAAGGGTGTGCGCGCCGGAAAACAGATTCGTGCCGAGGTTCAGACGGTCGCCCTCCCATGTGGCTCCGAGGGCGGCGAGGGTGGTGGGAAAGAGGTCGAAGGTGGCAAATTGGCGATTCTTCGTCGTGGCGGGGTCTGCGGCGACCGCGGGATTGATGATGATATTCAGGGTCGTGCGCTCGTAATCGGGATCCATGCCGAATTCCGTGAAGAAGCCGCTGTCCATGCTGAGGTGGTCGCCGACGATGACGATGGTCGTGTTTTCATAGAAATCCTGCTGCCGAATCCACGCGACGAAGGCGGCGACCTGACGATCGGAGCACGCGATGACGTTCGCGTACTGCTCGGGAAAATCGTTTTTGCAGAGTTCGCACACATACCCGCCGACGTGATGGGTGTCGGCCGTGAGCATCGTAAAGTTGAACGGCTCGTCCTGTGCGGCGCATTTTAATATCTCCTGCTTCGCGTAGGCGAACAGGCGCGTATCCTCGAAGCCCCACCAGACCCTGTAACCTTCTTCGATGATGCCGTCCGCGGCAGCGGTGCCGTAATCCTTAATCTCGTAATCTCCGTGCTGTTCATATAAGAATCGCCTGCCGCCGAAGGTCGCGTCGGAACCGACCATGAGCATCTGATTGTAGCCTTCATCCTTCAGTATGTCGCCGAGGGCATAGCCGCCCGGAAGGAAGGCGTTGCTGTTGCCATAGCTGTTGCCGTCTATGGGAATCAGCAGCGGGATGCCCATGTGCTGATTGACCATGGCGGCGGCCGTCCAGCCCGTACCCGTGATCTGCTTTGCGCCGCCGTATAGCTCCGTGTTGGAAAAGCTGATGTTTTCTTCGGCGAGAGCCGTCAGTTCGGGCAGGAGATTCGCGGGATAGGCTCCGCCCAATTCCGCAGACATATAGGTGTTTTCCATAGACTCCAGAAAGATGTAGATGAGGTTGCGTTTTTTGTCAGGGAATGAAATCTCACCCCCCCCCCCATTTTTGCGTCGACATATTGTTCTTCCATGAAGGTGGATTTGTTTACGATCCTCTTTACGTAGTCGATCGGTTTCAGATCCTCGGGAATAAAGAAGAACGAGGCGACAAGGGCGACGATGGGAATAACAACGATGATCTTCTTGATCGTCCGCGCCGTGAGCGCATGATCGCCCACATGAAACGTCCTTCTTTCGACCCACAGCGCGACGCACAGGTAGATTGCGACGCCGACCACGGACGGGAGAATACACATCAGTATGAACCTGCGCACAAAGGAGATATCGACACCTTCCATGGGGAACGAGAGCTGAAAGATGATCCCCTCCATCGTCACGTTCCCAAAATAATGCCCGACCCACCACGAGCTGAACACGATCATACAGGCGACAAACACGCACACACAGAGCAACAGCCGACGCGGAATGCCGCGCGCCCCGCTGCCGTGCGGCTTAGGATGTTTCGTGATACACATTTTGTGACGCGATCCCTTTGATTCCGACGGTGTAAATTCAGACATAAAACTCCTAACTATGGTTACGAGAAATATTTCAAATCTGTGCATTATCATATATCAGGCACTTCATACTGTCAACCGTCGCCGATATCTTTCTGTTGACAGTTTCGACCGTATATCTTTCTGTTGAACGCGAACCATTTCCGTGTTATGATTGAAAACGTAGAGTAAATATTGCGCGTGAGCCCGGGCGGGCTCGAAGTGTTTCGGGATGGGATGTAGCCCGAAAACGAAAGACAGATGTCTGCGATGCAATATTGCGTCCGCTACTGCACAGACCTTCCCGTCAGTGTAGTGAAACGAACTGATGAGGAGGTTTTATTATGTCCGAACCGAAAAAAAACGAGGCCGGAAATCAATCCGGGCCGACTCTTTCCGAATTTTTTTCCCAAAAGAATGTATTCACAGTGAAGCATCTCGCGATCATGGCCGTGTTGCTCGCCATTCGGATCATTCTGAACATGCCGTTTTTGACCATATACCTCGCGCCGGAATTCAAACTGATCACGTTTGCGTATCTGACGGACGCGATCACGGCCATGCTGTTCGGACCCATCGCGGGCATCGTATTCGCTTTCGCGGGCGACTCCCTCGGGTTTTTGGCGAGCTCGGGAAGCGGCGGAGCTTATTTCCCGGGATTCGCAGTGAGCGAAATGGTCACCTGTTTCATCTTCGCGGCTTTCTTCTTCAAGCGCCGCGTGACGTGGCCGCGCGTCATCGCCGCGTGGGCGCTGAATCTCGCGATCGTCCTGCTCGGCATGAACTCCATGTGGCTTATACTGATGTATGGCATGGACGCGGGCGCGGTGTTTACCGCGATGCGCTTCATCAGCAATGTCGCGCAGTCGCCCGTTCATATCGCGCTGATGTTCTTCATTTTGAAAAAAGTGGGAAGTATCAAGATCGACCGCCCATAATTACTGCGGCAACGCCTCATACATGCTTTCGGCATCCTCCTTGCGGACGCTCTCTTTCAGGCTGAGCACGCGGATATTCAGCGTGGATGCCCCGAATCGAATTTCGATCTCGTCACCGACGCTCACCTCAGCGCCGGCCTTGGCGGGACGGCCGTTTAGGCTTACCCGCTCGCGGTCGCAGGCCTCTTTGGCGACCGTTCTGCGCTTGATGATACGCGATACTTTTAGAAATTTATCCAATCTCATAGGTTACTGTTTCCCTTTCCGCAACGATAAAACGGAGCGGCATACGCCACCCCGTCTGAATCCGGTTTCAAAATCCGCTGTCGCCCGTCTATTTGTTGACTGCGTCTTTCAGAGCCTTACCGGCTTTGAATACGGGCGCCGTGGATGCCTTGATGTCCATGACTTCATCCGGCTTCCGGGGGTTTCTGCCCTTTCTGGCCTTTCTGTGACGCGTTTCAAACGTCCCGAATCCGATGAGCTGTACCTTTTCGCCCTTTACAAGAGCTGCCTCGATGGTAGAAATTATAACATTTACCGACAGTTCTGCATCTTTCTTGGTAAATCCTGTTGTTTCTGCAACACTAGCAATCAATTCTGCTTTGTTCACGAATGTAACCTCCTTTTTTATCAACGTAGTTAATGGGTGATGCTGACCAATTTCGTTTTACATTCTCCCATTTTTCAACGCGCTTGTCAAGACTTTTCTGTATATCTTCACAAGGGATTCACCCTTGGGAAATAAAGCCAGCTCCTCTTCGGTGACGGAACGCGTCACAAAAATCATGATTATGTACGCGATTCCGCCCATCATTACGGCGATGAGGGTGGATATCGTGTTGCCGCAGACGAGGCTCAAAACGTGGAATACAGCGATCACGACGCCGCCCATGACGAGTGCGGACAGCAGCGGCCGGAGCAGTGTTTTCTTCCAATCGAAGACGGCGCCCGTATATTTTTTGACGGCGCGGAGGTTCAGGATCGTCGCGACGATGTAGGCGACGACCGTCCCAAGCGCGGCGCCCCGCACGTTGACTGACGGTATGCCCGTGAGCACATAGGTGATGACGGCCTTGCACACGGCGCCGATGAACAGATTGATTACGGGTACGACCTGCCGTTCCACACCCTGGAGTACGCCTGTAAGCGCCTGTATCGACATGAGAAAGACGATACCGGCCGACAGGATGACCAGGCTCGGCGCGGCGGCGACCGCGTCCTCGAGCTGGGCGGGATAGAGCAGCTTCATGATCGGCTCTGCGAGCGCCATAAGACCCACAGCGCAGGGCAAACCGAGCAGTAGGGTCGTTCGGACACTCAGCACCACATTTTGACGCAGAAACGGCATATCGCCGGTTTTATAGGCATCTACGATGGTCGGCACGAGACTGATGGCGATCGCCTGCGTGATGACCTGCGGCAGATTGACGAGCGGCGCGGCCATTCCCGTCAGTTGGCCGTACATCTCCCGCACCTGTTCCGGGTCCCAACCGGTGGCGGACAGTCGGTTGGCCACGATGACCAGATCGATATTGCTCATGATGGGCATGATGATCGAGCCGATCGTAATGGGGATGGAGATGGCGAACAACAGATAGAGAATGCGGCCGGCCGACTGCCGCTTCCCCTTAAACGCCCGCCGGCTCTCTGCGATACGATCATGAAACGAACGCTTTCTGACCACGCCGATATAGATGAGCAGGATGAGGATGAAGCCGGCGATGGCACCGGCCGTAGCGCCAAACATCGCGCCGGCCGCCGCGTGCGCCTTCCCCATAGACACGAGGAAATACGCGAGGGACAGCCCGACGATCACGCGAAAGAGTTGTTCGATCACCTGCACGGCGGCAGATGGCCGCATGTTGCGCATACCTTGGAAATATCCCATGTAGGCGGACATGATCGTGACGAACAGCAGCGCCGGGGAGATGGCTCTCATGGCATAAGCCGCACCGCTCAAGGTCTTCACATTGCCGATGATGGCATCCGCACCGACAAACAGACCGGCAAACAGAATGACACCGAGAACGGTCATGACGACCAACGATATGCGGAACACGCGATGGGCTCCGTAATAATCGTCAAACGCGATGCGCTCTGAGACCATGCGCGAGATGGCCACGGGAAAGCCCGCGATGGAGACGGTCAGGAGCAACGTGTAGACGGGATAGACCGCCTGATAGTAGCCCATGCCCTCCGCGCCTATGAGATTTGCGAGCGGAATCCGGAAGAACGCGCCGAGTATCTTTGAAATGACGCCCGCGACGCTCAGAATCACGGCGCCGTACATGAATGTTTTCTTAGTCATGCAGCGCTCCGAGAATGCGGCGCGTCGCAAGGTCTGCTTCGGCTTTGACACGCTCAATGTCGATGGTCGGCCAAGTCCCGTCGTCATACACGACCTTGCCGTCGATCATCGTGATCGTCACATCGCTGCCCGACGCGGCATATACCAAATTGTTGTACAGATCGTGGACGGGATGCAGATGAGGTTCGCTGAGATCAAGGACGATCAGATCGGCTCGGCAGCCCGCCTCGATGCGACCGCAGTCGTCTCTGCCCTGACTTTCCGCGCCGGTCACGGTGGCGGCGTCCACGGTCTCGCGGGTCGTGACGCATGTTGGATCCCCCTTGCGCTCCTTATTCAGGAGGGCGAAAAACTTCATTTCCTCCACCATATTCAGATTGTTGTTGCTGGCGACGCTGTCCGTACCGATGGCCACATTTATGCCGCGGCCTAAGAGGGCGGGAATGTCGCAGACGCCGCTCGCCAATTTTAGATTGCTGACGGGGCAGGACGCCACCGTCACACCCTTTTCCGCAAGGATGTCCATGTCCCTTTCATCGACCCACACGCAGTGGGCAGCCGTCGTCTCCGTGTCGAAGATTCCCAGATCGTTCAGATAGGCCGTGGGCGTAAGCCCTCCGTGCCGTTCCATGCAGCCTTCGTGCTCGGACTTTGTTTCGGAGACGTGAACGTGCATACGTGTTCCTGTTTTCGCCGTGTATTCCGCAAGCTGCCGTACGACCGTTGGCGTGGATGTGTATTCCGCATGGAGGGACATATCCACTCGAATCCGTCCACCGGCCGCGCCGTGATACCGCTCATAGACGTCTTTGGCTTCCCGGAAACAGGCGAGGTCTTCAATCCGCTCGTCGCCCTGTCCCGACACGACGGCTCGGCCGACATTTGCCTTCGCGCCGATATCATCGATGGCACGGATCATGTCCTCGCAGAAGAAATACATATCCGTGGACGAGACGATGCCGTACCGCACCGATTCCGCCATTGCGAGCAGCGTACCCCGATAGACATCCTCCCCCGTCAATTTGTCCTCGAAGGGGAATATCCGCTTCGTCAGCCAATCGGTCAACGCCATATTCTCGCCGTAGCCGCGCATGAGGGTCATGGGCGAATGCGCATGGGCATTGTAGAAGCCCGGCATGAGCAGCTTCTCGCGCCCGTCATAGACGCGTGTGAATTCGCCGATCGGCCGTTCGCCGCCGACATAGACAATCCTGTCGCCGTCTACAGCCACAAAACGGCGCTCTGCGGCGACGCCCCGACTCAAAACCGCAATATCCTCGAACAGTACGCTCATATGCCCTTCCTATCCATGTATTCCAATATTCGCTCTGTCAATTTGTTCATATCATCCTCCGTGCCGATGGATACGCGCAGAAAATTGTCGATCCGCGGCTTATCGAAATGCCTGACGAGAATGTGATTCTTTTTCAAAAATTCGTATAGCGCGCGAGCGGATATTCGCTCATGGGAGGCGAAAATGAAATTCGCGCGGCTTTCCAACACCGTGAATCCCATATCCCGCAGGGTCTTCATGGATTTATCCCGCACGCGCAGAACCTTCTCGAGCTGTTCGCGAAAATAGTTCTCATCCTCAAGGGACGCCTTGCCGACCTCCGCCGTGAAGCCGCTCACGGTGTAGGAGTTGAAAGCGTTTTTCGCCTCATCCAAGGCGGCGATCAGCGTCTCGCTCCCGACGCAGAAACCGATGCGCATACCCGCCAGCGATCTCGACTTTGAAAAGGTCTTCACGACGAGCAGATTTTCGTATTGATCTACGAGGGGTAACGCGGAGTAGCCGCCGAAATCCGTGTAGGCCTCATCGATGATTACCACCGAATCGCGGTTGTTTTTCAGCAGATATTCGATGAAGTCCGCTCCCTCTCTAATCCCCGTGGGCGCGTTGGGATTGGCCAACACGATGCCGCCGTTGGGTCTGTCGTAGTCATCGGCTCGGACGCGAAACGCCTCGTCAAGAGGAAGCTCCTCGAACGATATTCCGAAAAATTGACACCATACGGGATAGAAAGAATATGTGATATCGGGAAACAAAACCGGTCTTTGGGAATTGAAACATGCCTTGAATGCTAACGCGAGCACTTCATCGGAGCCGTTGCCCGCAAAGACTCGCCCCGCGGGTACTCCGTAATAATTCGCTATGGCGCTCCGCAATATCCCGGCATCGCCGTCGGGATAACGCCGCAATACGCCGGCGTCAAACCGGCGTATTGCGGCCATCACGGCCGGCGAGGGTGGGTACGGATTCTCATTGGTGTTGAGCTTAATTAAGCCCGGAGTCTCCGTCTGTTCACCCGGCACATAGGGGACGACGTGCAATAAATTGTCCCGCCATGTGCCGTTTTCGTCGTGTTTGTCTACCATGCGTATCTGTCGTCCTATTCGCCGGAGCTGTCCTCCGCGCTATCGTCGGCGGGTTCTTCAGAGGATTCGCTTCCGGCACTCGTAGTCGGCTCGCCCGTATTCTCATCCACATCTACGCGATATTTGACGTTGCCGCTCTTTTTCAGCTTCTCGATGGCCGCCTGCGCGTGCTGTCCCTGCAAAATACCCGTGATCGTGGATTTGCTCTCGTCTAAAGTCATCGGCTGCTCCTCCGTCGGATCGCTGAATGCCTTTATGATCTCAAAACCGTTTTCGGTTTCCACGATTCCGCTGATTTCGCCATTCTTCAACGCAAATGCCGCTTCCTCAAAAGCCGCCGATTGATCTCCCTTTTTGATCGCGCCGAGATCGCCGCCCGCATCTTTGGTCGCGGTGTCGATGCTGTTCTCCTTGGCCAATTCCGCAAAATCCTCTCCGTCTTCCGCCCGTGCGCGCACGGCTTCGATGGCTTGCCGGTCTTCGTCTTTCAGCTCCGCGCTGCCCATCAGTATGCGGCTGACCGTGATTGAGGCCGGCGAGGTAAATTCGGACTTATGTTCGTCGTAGTAGGTCTGTATCTCCTCGTCGGTCACGGGATCGTCCGTATTCACCTTCTCCATGAAAGCCTGACTGTAATAGTCGGATTCCAAGAAATAGCGCAACGTTTCGTTTGATACGCCCGCATCTTCGAGTTGCTTCTTCATATCGGCGTTGGAATCGACAAGCGAGGCGATCTGATTGTCGATCTCAGTCGTCACTTCTTTTGTGATGACTTCCTTATCTTTCAGCTCCGCGCGAATCAACTCGCTCTCGACCATGTATATGAGCATGGAATTTTTAATCTGCGCCTGTTCCGAATCAGACAGGGTGCTGAGGGACATACCGTTCAAAATCGCCAATAAATTGGCAATTTGATCCACCTGCCCCGAATATACTTTGGTTGATCCAACTTCCGCCTGAACCTTACCCTTACCCCCCTTGCCGCAAGCCGCAAATGTGAAAAGCAACGTGAGACAGAGCGCGAGCGCTATCGCTTTTTTGATTACCTTTTTCATTTCCATATACATCCCTTCCTAATTCCATTCAAATACGTGTTTTTTCTATTATATCATATAAATGCGAAATTTTTATGATATAATCCGCCATCTCCGCGAAGCGGAGGGCATTAGATCCATATAATAGCCGCACAGCGGCTATTATATCACAATGGTGTCGAGTAATTCCAATATTTCTTTTGCGGAGGGCGCGGCACGCGCGCCGGACAGGCGCAGGAATGGGGTCTTTGTTCCGCCCAAGGTGAGTCGTTCGCCGAATTTCGAGAGGGCGACGCCCATGCGCTCCGGAGAAAAACCCCTGCCCTCGGCATAGATAAGGACGACGCTCCTTTCCTCCGCGCGGATCGTCTCTATGCCCGCCTCGGCGGCCAGACGACGCATGAGGGACACATCGATGAGGTGTTCCACGGCGACGGGCGGCGAGCCAAACCGATCCGTAAGCTCCGCGCGGATGTCCGCGGCGTCGCCGGGCGCACCGATCATGGCGATCTTCTTGTACATCTGCAGCCGCAGCATCTCGTCGTCCAAGTAGTCGTCCGGAATAAAGGCGGAGAGCGGCAGGTCGATCTGCGCGTCGTCTTCATCTTCCCGGACAGGCGCGCCGGAGAGCGCCCCTACCGCATTTTCCACGAGCTTGCAATACAGCTCGTAGCCCACGGTCACCATGTGGCCATGCTGCTCCGCCCCCAACAGGTTTCCGGCTCCGCGTATCTCGAGATCGCGCATGGCGATCTTGAATCCGGCACCGAATTCCGTAAACTCCTTGATGGTGCGTAACCGTTTTTCCGCCACCTCGGAGATGATCTTGTCCTTGCGATACAGCAGGTAGGCGAAGGCCATCCTGCCGGCGCGCCCCACCCTGCCCCGCAACTGATAGAGTTGGGACAGACCAAACCTGTCGGCGTCCAAAATGAGGATGGTGTTGACATTGGGAATGTCGATGCCCGATTCGATGATGGTCGTGGATACGAGCACGTCGTAGCGTCCCTCGATGAAGTCCATCATGACGTTTTCCAGCTCTGTCTCATTCATGCGGCCGTGGCCCGCGGCGACGCTCGCCTCCGGAACGAGCGCCTTGATCTCCGACACGACCCGCTCGATGCCGCTGATTCTCGTTATGACCACATAGACCTGACCGTTCCGTCCCAATTCCCGCCGCAGGGTCTCGCGGATGATCTCGTCGCTCTGTTCCATCACATAGGTCTGCACGGGATATCTGTCCTCGGGCGGTTCCTCGATGAGGTCCATATCCCTAAGTCCCAACAGCGACATGTGCAGGGTTCGCGGAATGGGCGTGGCGGTCAGCGTCAGCACATCCACATTCTTCTTCAGTGCCTTGATGCGCTCCTTATGTTTCACGCCGAAGCGCTGTTCCTCGTCTATGACGAGCAAACCCAAATCCTTGAATGTGACATCCTTTGAGAGCAGACGGTGGGTGCCGACGACCACATCGACGGTACCTTTGGCGATGCCCTTGATGATCTCCCGCTGCTCGGCCGCCGTACGGAACCGAGAGAGTACCTCCACCGTGAACGGAAAGTCTTGAAATCGCTCCTTAAATGTGCCGTGGTGCTGACTCGCCAGAATGGTCGTGGGAACGAGAACGGCGGCCTGCTTCCCGTCGGCGACGCATTTGAACACCGCCCGCAGAGCCACCTCCGTCTTGCCGTATCCAACATCGCCGCAGAGCAATCGATCCATGGGCGTGGGCCGCTCCATATCCTTCTTGATAGAGGCGATGCTCCGCAACTGGTCATCGGTCTCGTTGTAGGGAAACTTGTCCTCAAAATCCTTCTGCCACACCGTATCCGGAGAAAAGGCGTGACCTACGGCGGCTCTGCGCTCCGCGGACAGGGCGACCAATTCGCCGGCCATCTCCGCGATGTCGGCCTTTACCTTAGCCTTCGCCTTCTTCCACTCGCTGCCGGACAGTTTGTTGAGCCGCGGCTGGCTCTCCCCGCCGCCGATGTACTTCTGGACGACGGAGATCTGCTCCGCCGGCACGTAGAGGATGTCGTTGCCGGCATATTTGATCTTCAAATAGTCGCGCGTATCGCCTTGCACGGAGATCTGCTCCATGCCCATGTATTTCCCGATGCCGTTCTGTTCGTGTACGACGAAATCCCCCGGAGAGATATCCGTAAATGCCTTGATGGGCTTCCCTTTTTCTGAGGGTTTCGCGCTCTTTATGCGCCGGCTGTAGCGGAAGATGTCCCCGTCCCAGAGCCAGACCCTTTTCTCGTGGGTCAACTCGAGTCCGGCGGTGAGTTCGCCCCGCATCAGGCGCACGTTGCCGCCCGGATTCTCATACAGCAACAGTTCGTGCAGGTTTTTCAGGCGTTCGTCCGTGGAACAGACGATGAAAATCTCGAAATCCTCTCGCGCATACCGCTTGATTTCCCGCACGAGCATGTCCATGCTGCCGCCCATCGCGGGAGGCTGTTTCGCCGCGTAGGATACGGAGCGGGAGATATCCCTCTGCAGATCGTTCGGCCGCCGCTCGTAGGGCGTAAACACGTAGAGTTCGCGCTTCTTATACAGCGTGGGAATGTCCGCCGTCCCCGCAAAGCCGAGGAAGTCCTCCGCCGTCGCCCTGCCCTGCGAGAGCAACACCCGGAAATCCTCGGATGCCTCCTTCTCGCGAAGTGAAACCGCCTCCCGCACGCGATCCGGGTCGTCGATAATGAGAATGCCGTCGCCCGCAAGATAGTTCGTCATATTCGCAGGATGATCTGTGAAATAGGTCATATAATTTTCAAGAAGCTGGCGGTTCGACATGGATGAAATGAGTTCTGTCAGCGCGTCCCGCCGCTCATTGAGCGCTTGTCTTATATCGCGCGCCGCGCCCTCGGCGGCGCTGTCATAGGCGCGGGCGATGCGCTCCGCAGCTCTTTCGCGCGCTTCGTCGTCCGGCAGCAGTTCCGCGGCGGGATAGACGGTGTAGCCATCGATCTTGTCGATGGTCTTTTGGCTCTCCGCGTCGAAAAATCTGACAGACTCTATCTCATCTCCGAAGAATTCCACGCGCAGAGGATACTCCGCGTCCGCCGGGAACACGTCCAATATCCCCCCGCGAATGCTGAATTCACCTTTATTTTCGACGAACGACACGCGCTCGTAGCCCAGAAACGGAAGCAGGCGGCGCATCTCATCGATGTCCCCCACCGCTCCGGCAGCGAGCGATACGGCACGATCAAAGAAATCGGACGGGGGCGGCAGCTTCTTCAACACTGCGGAGACGGGCGCGACGACGACGCAGTCTTGCCCGCGACCCATGGCGATGAGAGCCGCGATCCTCTCATGGAGATTGTCGCGGCTCTTAGCCTCAAATCCGGAGAAGAAAGGATCGTCGTCGGATACCGTGTATATCTCGCGAGACATAAAAAATGAAAGGTTTTTCGCGATGGCTTTCGCCCGCTCGAAATAGGGCGTGACGATCAGGCAGTTTCCGTCCTTTTTGTACAGTATCTTCGCTACGATCGGCGCGATCTGCCCCTCCGTGAGGCCGGCTATGTGAACCGTCTTCCTGTCAGCCATTGTACCTCGTCATCGCGGCGTCCACGCCCTCACGCAACAGCGTTTCTATGGCGTCCGCCGCACGGATAACCGCCGCCTCAACTGTTTCCGCATCGGTCTTCCGAAAGCCCGACGTCACATAGTCTACGAGCGGCACTTCGCCTCGCTCGCCGCCGATGCCGATGCGCACGCGCGGAAATCCTTCCTCCTTGAGATGGGAGATGACCGACCTCATGCCGTTGTGCGTACCCGCACTTCCGCTTTTCCTGATCCGAATGCTGCCCATGGGGATGTCGATATCATCGTAGATGACGATGAGCTTCTCCATGTCGATATCGAAATAGCGCACGAGGGAGACGACGCTTTCACCGGAGAGGTTCATAAAGGTCTGCGGTTTCACGAGAATGACCTTTTGTCCGCCGATCACGCCCTCGCCCAAAAGCGCTTTGTGCCTGCGCTTATTGACGCGGATATCGTTTCGCTCGGCCAATTGATCGACGGTGATAAAGCCGATATTGTGCTTCGTATTGGCATACTTTTTCCCCGGATTTCCGAGGCCCACTATTGCATACATATGTTATCCTTGTTTACGTTACACACAAAGGTTCAATCGAAACTACTCAGCGGGTGCGTCAGATTTGTTCAAATTGGGTTCTGAGAGCAAAATTGGCTCCCCGGAGCGTACTTGAGGTACGTGAGGAAGGCAATTTTGTTATCAGGTTCCAAGTTGGGCAAATATGGCGTGCCCGTTGAGTAGTGACTATTTACTGCTGAACAGCTTGCTGATGGAATCGTTCGTGAATATATTCGCCATCGCTTCGGCGAAGAGCGGCGCCACCGACAGAACCTTGATCTTGTCGATGCGCTTTTCCTTGGGGATGGGTACGGTGTTCAGCAGAACCATCTCTTTGATGGCCGAGTCCCGGATGCGCTCGATGGCGGGTCCGGAGAGGATGCCGTGCGTCGCGCAGGAATAGACTTCTTTCGCGCCCATGTCACGCAGGACGTTGGCGGCGTTTGTGATGGTACCGGCCGTGTCGATCATATCGTCCACGAGGATGCAGGTCTTGTCCTTGATATCGCCGATCACGTTCATGACCTCGCTGACATTGGCCTTCGGTCGCCGCTTGTCCACGATGGCGATGGGCGCGTCCAAGGGGTGCGCCATATTGCGCGCGCGCGTCACGCTGCCGTGATCGGGCGACACGACGACGACGTTTTTGAGTTTCTTGTTCCTGAAGTGTTTCACGAGAATGGGCATCCCGAGCAGATGATCCACCGGGATATTGAAATACCCCTGTATCTGCGCCGCGTGAAGATCCATCGACACCACGCGATCCGCGCCCGCCGCGCCGAGCAGATCGGCCACGAGCTTCGCCGTAATCGGATCACGAGCCTTCGCTTTCCGATCCTGCCGCGCGTAACCGTAATAGGGAATGACCGCGTTTATCCTGCCCGCGGACGCCCGCTTCATCGCGTCGATAAGGATGAGCAACTCCATCAGATTGTCGTTGACCGGACCGCAGGTGGGCTGAACGATGTAAGCATCCACGCCCCGCACCGTCTCCCACAGGCTCACGGATATCTCTCCGTCGCTGAATTTCATCACAGTGGCTTTTCCGAGCGGCTTCCCCATGATGGAGGCAATCTCCTCCGCAAGCTCTATATTCGCGTTACCCGTAAAGACCTTGAAATCGCTGAACGCTCCATATTTCATCTTTTTTTCCTTTCTCTCAACAGACCTCTGCGCTTTACCCAACCTTCGATAATCCGTTCCTTCGCCCTTCCGACGCCGAGGCTGCCGGCGGGAACATCCCGTGTTACGGTCGTCCCCGCGGCGACATACGCGCCTTCCCCCACATTTACGGGCGCGATCAGATTGACATTGCACCCGATAAAAGCACCGTCCCCGATCGCGGAACGGTGCTTGTCTTTGCCATTATAATTTACGAATACCACGCCGCACCCGATGTTGATGTCCTTTC
>JAISQM010000001.1 GCA_031274195.1 Eubacteriales Family XIII. Incertae Sedis bacterium | reverse complement strand
TCATGGGAATCAGAAAGAAGCCCAAGAATCCCACGATGAAGGGCGAACAGAACAGCAATCCGTGCAGCGCCTTGCGCTTCTCAAAATTCAGCGTGCGTCGCCTGTGTTCTGCGGTTTTTCGTTTCGTTTTCATGTTTTTTATCACAATATCATCTCCGATAAATCACTCTACGTCCGCGCTTCCGGATTCGCTTTGCCCGTCTTGGGCTGTTACGCGCCAGCCGAAGGGTTCGATGATGCCTTCCGCGTCCCGAAACTCGGTGTCCGCGTAATTTACCGTCGCCGTCATACCGTTTTCAAAGTCTGTCCTGTATACATCCGGCGCGAGACTCCTGTGATTTGTGATGCGGCGCCCCGCGACGCGGTCGATCAATGGGGCGTATTCTTCCGCAATATCCGCGGCAAAGGCGCTGTTTCGCTCCCATGACGCACCGTAAGCATACTCTAACGCCGAACCTTGCAACGCCGAATCCACGCGCCCGATGGCCTCAAATCCGAGCAGGCTCCCCGTCTCCAAAGCGAACAACAGCATCTCGTCTGCGTTTGCCGTATCACTGAGCGCGGGCACGGAATAAGCGACCAAACCGCTGAGCGCCAATTGGTAGAACGGCACATGTCCCTCCGCCACCCGAAGACCGCTGTCCGCCGAAGGCGCTCCGACGACAAGGTCGGCATACCGAGCCGCGTAGAGAAATCCGCCGTGTACGGCGACATCGCCGAATGCGCCGCATTCCTCAAGGAACGATTCAAAGGCGGATTTGGTTTCCTGCCGTGACATCGGCGTCTTTCCATCGTAATCGCTATATAGGCTATTGCCCATATCCGCAAAGGATCGTCCGGAAAATTCCGGCACGGCGGCGGATAGGCGTTCTCTCTGTCGATCGATCACCTCATTCGCTTTCAGCAGATAGTAACGATCCTGCGCGGCATAGGTGACGCGGGAAAACGTGAATTGCATCGAAGGTTCTCCGATTAAATTCCGGATTGAATCCTTCGCAATGCTGACTCCCGCGCCGTCCCGCGCAAAACTCTGCGCAAATACACCGTCGTATAGCTTGACATCATTTTCGGCGCATCGATCGATCAAATTCCGCATTTCCGAACTGCCGCCCAAGGAGGCGGGTATAGCGG
Source organism: Eubacteriales Family XIII. Incertae Sedis bacterium (assembly GCA_031274195.1). Lineage (GTDB taxonomy): Bacteria > Bacillota > Clostridia > Peptostreptococcales > Anaerovoracaceae > JAISGB01. Next base: position 19,905 of record JAISQM010000001.1, on the reverse strand, counting down.
GTGTCCCCGAAGCCTTGCCCAATATGGCGTTTTTGTCCCAATCGGAAATCTCGATCCGCAACCCGGTCGCGCCCGCCCGCCGCAAGGTATTCGCGATCGGCCAAACGTCCTTCAGCGCCGTCACCTCGGTGACATTCGGAAAGAGGGGGACGCCGAGTACGCGCGTCGTTCCTTCCACGCCGCAGCTTACGCTCAAAACCGTCGTCCCCGGATCGCTCTCGAGCGGCGCCATGCCGAGTCCCTCCGTCAGGTAGCGCCGATAGGCATCCGCCAATCCCATATAACCGGTATCGCGATGTTCCGCGAGATATACGCGCGTCTCGATATCATCTTGCAAAAGGCGGTTTTCTTCAAAGAGCGTTTTCTCCGCGCCCCGGGTGATGGACACCGCCTCGCTCCCGCGCAGGCTATACTCCGCGAATACCGTGCCGTAAGGCATCTCTCCCGTCGCGGGCGCGGCATGAATATTGGCCGCCGTTTCACCATTGTGCAGCGCCAACACCGCTCCGAAGCCGTTGCGTTCCACCCCATAGACGGGCAAGGCGACATCTCGTTTTTGCACCGCGAGCGCTTCGCGGATATAGGCGCGATCCCAACCGTAGACCGGCTCATTGTAGACATCCGCAGTCTTCGAGGTGAATGGCATGATCGTTCCCATGCCGTCAGGAAGAAGCATAAATCCCGTATCGCCATCCTTCCCCGCGCCGAATCCCTCCAGAAAGCGCATGTTTTTCAACACGTGGGATTGCGTCTCCTTCACCTCGTCCATCGGTACGCGCAGCGACAGATACCCGCTCCGCAGCGCAATCTCAAGGGTAAATTCCACCGCGTCTTCCACGCGAAAACGAAGCCTGTAGCCGTCCTTCATCGCTTCATAATCCATCTTGCCGCTCTGCGCGAGCGTTTGCGCGTAAAAAGTCGTTTCCTTCCCTGTTTCGAGATCTAAGGTTGTACCCGAAACCACCGAGAGGATTCTGTTTCGCAGCGCGCCCTTCATGCTTTCCAAGACCGCCGCATCCCCCGGCGCACTGTACCATTCCGCCCCATCCGCTCCGCGCAGAAGAAAACAGCCGGTTTCGCGATCCGCCAACAGCGTAAGACCGTCTTTTTGCGCCACCACGGACAGATCCGCGTCGCCGATTTGCGAGATCGCCGTATCGGCCGGCGCTTCCTCCTCCGCATAGACCGGAGAGAGGAGCGTCGCCGCGAGAACAGCCGCAAGCAGGATGCGCCCCACCCTCTTTACGCCAATCAACCTGTGCATTCGCTTTTTCAAATCCTCAATACCTCCTAAAGAGCAGTTCTTTATAGATAATTTCAAAGATATTCGTCACATTGCCGATGAGCGCAAGCAAAATGCAGATCAGAAACAGCACGACACAGATACCGAGCAAGGTCAGCAGGATGTTTGCCACCGCCTGTCCAAAGCTGTAATGATGTACCGTCATAATCAAGGCGAATAAGAGAACCGCAGACCAGAAAAATCCGATTCCCGCGATCCATGCCAGAAACATCCCCTCCTCCAACGTAAATATCCGGCTCAAAAGAATCCATACGATCTGACAGAAGATATAGGGCAGAAGCGCGTAGGCGCACACGGAGCCGAGCATCCGTGCGGTTCCCTTTCCCATGTTCAGCGTACTGATCGACCAATTACATAGGATAAAGAGCGCGTAGACGACCGCCGTTCGCGTGACGACAAACAGCAAATTAAAATCCTCCGGACGGTTTTCATTGAAGATAAACCCGCCGCCGAAGTATTTGACCACCTCGACCAATAGCCAGACGACCACGATACCGCACGCGATGAGGGGATGCGTCCTGCCGTGTTCAATCAGACTTTCTGTCGCTCCGACGGGACGAATCATGACGGCAAGATGCGCGGAGATCGGCTTCAGCTTCCGGGAAAGGCCAAACCATCTGAACCTGTGCAGGATGAACAAGGCGGCGCATATAAACAAGATCATGACCGCAATCAGCACAAAATGATCCCGCATATAATCCAAACGTCCGCGCGAAAACACGAGAGAATACTGCTCGCGATCATGGGATTCCCTCAGTAGCTTTAACGCGCCCTCCATGTCCCCCTCTGCAAACAGCGCCTTTCCCATACCCAACGCGGCCGCTTCGGAGTAGGCATTCATCCGCAAGACCTCCCGCCAATACGGCATCGCTGCCTGATACTCTCCGTTATTGTAGAGCGCGACCGCTCGGTAGTACGCCGCGCCATAACCCGTGTGCGCAAAGGAGGTCACGCTGCCGTCTTTCTTGTCCAACACAAAAACGCGATCTCCGAGCGTCTCCACGGCGACAGGTTCTTCAAACGTTCCCTTCAGGCGGCCTTTCCCGCCGATCACACCCATCATCCGCCCTTCGGAATCATAGAAAAACACGCGTCCTTTCGCGCTGTCAAGGACAGCCAGACTGCCGTCCCGCGCAACATCGATGTCGATCAATAAACTTTCATTGGACAAGCCTTCCACCCAAAGCCCGCCCGACGGATCGCCAAACAACAGATTTCTGTTGCTCCAGAGGCTTTTTCCCGTTGGATTCAGCTTCCGCACACGGGCGCTTTCCACTTCCGCAAACTGTGAACACGTATAGATGAAATTCTCATGATCGATGTCGAAGCTGCTGTAGGCGACGGGAATGAAACGCTGCATGGCACTGCGCTGCTCGTCGCTGAGCAATCGCTTCCACAGTTGATCTATGCGCATATCGCTCGTCATCTCTACGTTGATGGCGCCGTAGTATCCCAAAAATTCACCGTCCGGCGAAAAAAGTACCGCGCCTTCGTACATACCGTCCACCACAGCGTATACATTCCCCGCGCCGTCGACTAATACGCGCAACGCCCGAAACGGAATGCTCGCGTTGTATTGGGGCGAATCGGGCCGGGAAAACGTACGAGAAAGCACACCTTCGAGGTCAAATCGGTAGACCGCCTCCGCGGCGGGATCCGTCATATATATGCCACTCTCCGCGACAAAAAGACCGCCCTCGCCCGACAGGGAGAGCGCCTTTCCCGATTCATCCGTCAGCGCGATTTCCCCGACCCGGTTCAGCTCCGCATCCAACACGACGATGCGGGAGGACGCGCCGTCCAGACAGTAGAGCATATCTTCATAAACGCAGAAATCCGAAGGCGACCCCAAATTGCCGCGCAGAAATCTTTCAGGATCGTACAGAGGCGGCGCGGGCTGTTCCTGTCCGTCCGTATCGTAGACATAACTCTCATACGGCATGTCGTCCGCGGCAAAGCCCGCCGTCGGAAACAAGAAAAAGAGCGTCACGGCGAAGAGAAGAACGGTGCAAATTTTCCTCATCGTCATCTTCATTCTTTAATCCCCGACGCAGCCATCGTTTCAAGAACCTTGCTCTGCGTAAACAGAAAGAGCAGGATGGGTGGCGCCATGAGGACGACGGCCGCCGCCGCGCCGACGCCCGCTCTCGCGAGTCCGCCCGCCGCGATCTGCCCCAGAACGGTAGGCAGCACCTTGTGCGCCTCGTCGTAGATGTAGATGGCTCCGGCGCCCGCCCAGATCGGCTGGAATGTGAAGATGATGAGGGTGAGCCACGCGGGTTTCACATTCGGCATGACAATTCGCCAAAAGATCATAAACGTACCCGCCCCGTCGATCTTCGCAGCCTCGATCAAGGACATCGGTATCATCTGAATCATAAACTGCCGCATGAGAAACAAGCCCAAGGGGGCGGCGAGAATCGGCAGTATCATCGCCCAATAGGTATTGAGCATACCTGTTTTGGCGATGATGAGATACTGCACGACGGCCAAAACCGGGCTTGAAAACAGGAGCGCTTGCACGATGATCTCGTTGATGGGCTTCGCGCCGCGAAAGCGTCCGATGGCCAACGGATATGCCGCCATAGACGCGATGAACACGTATACCGCCGTGCCGACGACCGATACGAAAACACTGTTGAACACATAGCGGCTGAACGGAATCCATAAATTTTCCGTGAGCATGAACAGCGCTCGATAATTCTCACCGGTCGGGTTTTTCACAAAAAAACGCGGCGGAAACGCGAATATCTCATCGATGGGCTTCAGCGACTGAAAGATCGAATACAAAAACGGCAAGATCAAAAACGCGCTGAGCAAGGAGAGGAACACCACAATACCGAAGGTTCCCGCCTTTGAGCGGTTCATATATTCCCCCGCGTGCGAGCGGAATGGATTTTTGATCTTCAAGCCCTTGCTCATTTCAGTCCACAAACCTCCGAAGCGCCTTTCGGATAACGCCGTTAAATACAACCATCATTACGAAAAGGAAGACCGCGATCGCGCAGGCATATCCCATCTCGTATCGCGTCGTTCCCAGTTCCGCCATGTAGGTCGTCATCGTACTCGCGGCGTAATCGGTGGCAATGCCTTCCTCTCCGGCTCCCGCCGCCTTCAGAAGCTCCGTGCCGACGGCGCCCGCCGCAAAACTCGCGCCAATCTGCATCACCGCTCCAAACAGCAGTTGCGGTCCCATGTTTGGCAGCGTGATATGCCACAATTCCTGCAGGCGGTTCGATATACCGTCAATCGCCCCCGCTTCATACTGCTGAGGGTCGATTCCCTTGAATCCCGCGATGAACGAGAGGAACGCCGTACCGAGGCTGAGCCAGAGCTGTACGACAATGACGACGACCATGATCGTCTTTGGATCTGTCAGCCATTGCGACGGTTCCTTGATCCATCCAAAGTTCATCAAAAAACTGTTAAGAAGTCCGTACTGATCGCCGCTGAATATATAGGCCCAAATCACATAGACAGCGCCGGACATGGACGGGATGTAGAGAAGAAACGTGAACAACGTCCGCAGCTTATTGCCCAGTTCATTGACGAGCCACGCAAAAATCAAGCACAGAAAATAACTGACGGGTCCCGTGAAGAGCGCGAAGATCATCGTATTTTTCAGCGCGATCATAAACACGCTGTCGTCCATAAACATGCGCAGGAAATTATCCAACCCGGAAAAGCGCGGCCATTGCGCCATATTGAAGTCGCTCAGGCTCAGTGCAATGGAGCTTATGACGGGTACGAGCACAAAAATCACAAACAGCACACCGAACGGAGCCATCATGAGATAATAGACCCTTACCTCACGTCCGTAATGCTTTTTATACACCGACATCGCCGCCGGCTTTTTTCCGCTATTCGATTTCAATATCAAGGTACTCCTCATGCTTCCGAATCAGTTCTCTGTCGATCTCATCCCCGTACTTCTCTAACATTTCCCGCGCGTTTTCGCCGTCGATGACGACATGCCTGAACGCATTGTTGAGATTCCGCTGCGTGTAATAGAATCCCGGAGGCGCCGGATTCTCCATGGCAAACGCCCATTGTCCCTTCAGCAGATCGCTTTCCGCGGCGAGCCACGGCAGGGAATCAAAGGCCTTTTGATTGGCCGGCGCGTAACGCCCGACGGCGCCCAATTGCCCCTCTATGCCTCGGCCGAAATCCGCCTGCGTTTCCGCGCCCGAAAACCATCTCAGGAATGTCCACGCGTCTTCCTGCAATTCGCTGTCCGCCAAAATGTAACCGCTCTGCCCCGTCGTCGCGCAGACGGAACGATCGATCTCGCCCGAAGCTGTCGGCGTGCCGGGTATGGGCGCCATCTCCCACAACCCCGCAATCTCCGGCGCCGCGGTGGCGAGACGGTTGTACTCCGTATAATCCACGATGGCCAAGGGCATTTCACCGCTGCGAAAGCGGTTGAAAAAATCGAAAGTCAGCGGCAAACCGTAATCGCTGTAGAGCCGCGTATATTGCGTAAAAACATCCACGCTCAGCGCGTTTCCGAAATTGGTCGCCGTATGATCCGCGTTATAAAATGAACTGCCGTTTTGAAACAGCATGGTTGCGTAGGTCACTTCGGAGGCGGAGATGCCCACCTGCATATTGCGCCGCTGAATGATGGGAATCACCGCATAGAGTTCTTCCCAGGTGTCGGGGCATTCGATACCGAGTTCCTCAAAGATGTCTTTCCGATAGAATAGCATCGAATACATCTGCGTGAGCGGCATCGCAAAGGCATGATCCCGGTATTCATAAGGAACGAACGCATTGGATTGTATCTCGGATCGGATCTCGTCAAAGCCTTCCTTCCCGTCTAAGGGCGTCAGCAGACCGCGCATGGCGAGATTGATCGGCTCCGCGCCGGGAACGTAAGAGGTAGAACCGGATCGAGGTGCATAGAGCATGACATCCGGCCCGTTTCCGGCGAGAATCGCCTCATTTACACCTTGGTTTACCACACTGAAGCGCACCTTGATGCCCGTCTCCGGCGTAAACCGGTCGTCGCATAGTTGCTTGATGATCTGCATCTGATCGCGCCCCATGCCGACCCACACTTCCAAGGTGTTCGCATCCTCGTCGCCGGACTGTTCCGCATCCGAAAAGGAGGCCGCGAAGGTCTGCGCCTTGAAGATCAAATTTTCAAAAAATCCGGCCTTTGCCGCCTCGGCAGTCTCATCCGGAGGCGCAAGCTCGATCCAGTCCAGATCGAGAGGCTGCTCACTGACGGTGAGAAGCCATGTCCCCAGACTGTCGATATTCGCCTTGAAGATCAACACGCGGGCGGCGATCGTTTCCGGTTCCCGCACGAAAGACGCCAACTGGGACGACAGGGTCGTGAGGATCGCCAGTTCACCGTTTTGCGCTCCATCATCCCGGCTCAAAGATGCCTTTTGCGCCGCCAACTTATCAGCGGTTTCGGACATGCGCTCCGTCAATCCCGGGATGTCCCTTTCAAGATCGTAGTCCCTGTTCATATCGGGTGAAGTACCTGTGATCATGATGATCTTTCGATACATTTCGTTCAAATCGGCAAGTAAAGTGCTTATTGCGCGAATCGCATCCGCCTGCGGTCCGGGTACAATCTCCAATCTGATCGTATGCACCCCTTTTGAAAGGGGCAGACGCACCGTTTCGCCCTCCGCGGTCGCAAGTTCCGTAATCTGCCATCCCAATGAATAGGGAAATGAGATATTATAGGCTTCCAAACAGGGGATGTCTCCGTCGATATACAGACGTCGATTGACGGAAATCCCGTTTTTGACATTTTGCCGCGCCTTGAAGCGCAGCGCGTAAAGCCCGTCTTCGGGAACCTCGATCTCCCATCCCATCCATTGGCCGTCCTCCAGCCAGTTGGAACCTCCGGCAATGTTCAGCGTCATATGCGCCGGATCGCTCGGTTCCACAGCCGCGTCGCTGCGATCATACTGCGCCGTCAAAAGACTATGGCTGACGCGCAAAATGTTTTCGGCCTGCACCTTCGCCCCGGATTTCGCCGGCTCAAAGCTTCGACTTTGCGGTGTTTCTTCTATTTCATATCCGTCCAAAACTCCGTCCGCCGGCGTGAAAATCAAGCGCTCCAACAGGAAATCCGTTCTCAGTCCGTCTATCGTAATTTCGGCCTCGCCCGCCTGCAGGTGAAACACCTCGGGATCGTTTTGCAACGCCCCATACCTGCGAAAAACGCGTTTGGTCAGTATCTCATCTATGGCGTACCGCGCGCGAATATCATTGCCGACTTCATCCTGTGTGATGTCTCCGAGGCGCAACGCGCGTTCAAGCAGGATGGAGGCCTGCTCGGATTCCTGCTGTCCCCCACTTTTAATGCTAAAGTTTAATTGAATGAAATCGCTTTTGGACGGCAAGGCCATATAGACGAACGACAGACAATAATCCCCCGATGCGGGTACCGTCACATTCGCCCGAAGCGTTCCGCCGTAATCCCGCCAGTGCAACAAGCCGTCCGTACCGTTTCGCGAAACGGGATACGCAAAATACGCATCGTCAGAAGACAGAAAATCCGCGGCCGCAACAGAAAAAGCGTCCTGTTCTCCGGGCGTGCGCGCAGATGTCCCCGGCAGATCTCCGGGAGCTGCCTCCGCAACGAACGAAACACCGGTGCAAATCAACAGCGTCATCGTAATCCAACAAAAGAAACGCTTCATTTCAGATGGCTTCCTCCCGCCCGTTTATTCTGCGCTCCATCTTTCCGCGCACCGTTTCGATATGCGCACGGTTGCAATCCGCGATCAAGCGATCCATGATGTCATTGTTGATCACATTGTCCGACAACAACGTAATCATACGGAGCGGCAACTGCGCGACCCGCTCCGCGCTTTCCCCGCTATCGTCAAAAATCGGCAATTTGAGCAAATGTACCTTGCCGCTCTCCCGAATTTTGCGGCGAATCAAGTCCAACATTTTACGCCCCGCCTCGCTCTCAGACAGATGCCCCACGGTGGACCATCCTTTGATTTCCCGGAATTTGGGGCATATCGGAGAGACATTTATCGACGCGCGCAATCTTATATCAAGACTCGAAGCGGCGCAGAGTATCTCATATCGCCCCTCCGGCGCGTACCAACCTCTCAATTCCTCATCGTAATAGGAAAATGCGCGCGCGTCAAGGAGAAATGTGACCTCTTTCGTCTCCCCGGCTTCCAAAGATACCTTCTCAAAACCGCGCAGCTCTTTAAGCGGTCTGATCGGCACGCCGCCTTCGGGCGGTGCCACATAGAGTTGTACGACCTCCATGCCCGCGCAGTCGCCCGTATTTTTCACCTGCAAGCTCACTTCGAGCTGTTCCTCATCTGTGATTTCAGAGCTGCTCAAGCGCAAATCACTATAGGTGAATGTCGTATAGCTCAGACCGTATCCGAAGGGAAAAAGCGGCTCGACCCGCTTTGTGTCATAATACCGATAGCCGACAAAAACGCCTTCCGGATAAGCGGATTTTCCGGCGAATCCGGGATAATGCAAATGGGAAGGGGTATGGGCGATATGACGCGGAAAGGTAACCGGCAATTTTGCGCTCGGACACGCGCGGCCGTAGAGCAGCGACGCGATGGCGCCGCCCATCGCCTGTCCCGCCAGAAAGCACTCAAAGACGCCTTTCGCGTGATCGAGCCACGGCATATCGACGACGGAACCATTGCAGAGCACGACGATCAGCCGCGACTGTACGCGCCCTACCCGTTCGATCAATTCCGTGTGTCTGCGCGGCAGATGAATGTCTTCCCGGTCGCGCCCCTCCGCTTCGATCCCCGGCGGCAAGCCCACGAAAAGCACGGCGACATCCGCTGCCGCCGCGAGTTCCTCCGCCTGCCGCAACAGTCTCTCCTGTTCCTCGTCCGAACCGGCCGTATATCCTTGGCCAAAGGAGACCTGCCCTTTGGCGATCTTTTTGATTTCCTCCAACGGAATATCCCTGCGCGTGGGATTCACAAGGGCGCTTCCCTCCATTTGGAATTGTGGTTTCATCGCAAAATCACCCAAGACCGCAAGGTTCAGACGCTCGTCTATCGGCAAAATATCCGCTTCGTTTTTCAAAAGGACGATACATTCCTCCGCGAGACCATGACAAAAATCATGATGATCCGTACATGCGAGGCTCGGATTCTGCCGCTCTTTGGCGGCATTCAGCGCGGCGTCGATCAGACGTTCACAGCAACTGTCAATGTCGTCCTCTGTGATGATTCCCATTTCCATTCCCAACCGTATTCGCTCTTCGCCGATCCCATAGCTGCACGGCATTTCCAGATCAAGTCCGGCTTTTAACGCTTTTGCGCGGTCATTCACGCCATTCCAATCGGACATCACAAAACCTTCAAAGCCCCAATCGTCTCTGAGCGTTTGATTCAGAAGCCATTCATTCTCCGAGCAATAAACGCCATTCAAGCGATTCAGCGCTGTCATAACCGCAGTGGGTTTGGCATATTTTACGACATGCTCAAACGCGGCGAGATATATTTCACGCAGCGCTCGTTCCTCGACTTCGGCGCTGATATACTCCCGGTCGCGTTCCTGATTATTTGCGGCAAAGTGTTTCACGCAGGTACCCACACCCTGCGACTGCACACCCTCAATATAGGCGGTCGCGATTTCTGAGGTCAAAAGAGGGTCTTCCGAATAATATTCGAAATTGCGCCCGCACAGCGGAGAACGCACGATATTGATCGCGGGACCGAGCAGAATATCCACATCGTTTGTCTTCGCCTCGTTTCCCAGATGCCGCCCCATTTCGCGGATGAGCGACCGATTCCAAGACGCGGCCGCACCATGCCCCGCGACATAAGCCGTAGACGGGAGGCTCTCGTTCCAACCCATATGATCGGAAATCCCCGTTTGCTTACGGAGTCCGTAAGGACCATCCGCCACAGAAAAAGAGGGCAGACCCGCATCGGGATATTCCTGCGTATCCCAAAAATTACGACCGTTCAGCAGATTGATCTTCTCGTCCAACGTCAAACGCGCAAGGATGTCCTTGGTTGTGTCATTTCTCATTTCATTCCGTACTGCCGTCATTGAAACTCCTTCCATTGCTTCACTGAAACACCATTCGCATCGGCGTTAAAATCAATCTTCCTTAAATAAAAATCGGCCGCGCAGAAGATCCGCGTCGGCGGAACTTGTGCCAATCATCACCTCAAAGATACCCGGCTCGGAGGTGTATACGCCGTCCGTGCGATAGAAGCGAAGCATCTCCTCTGTGATCCGGAAACTGACCTCCGCACGTTCGCCGGGGGAGAGGGTAATCTTTTGAAAGCCTTTTAATTCTTTCACGGGCCGCGACACCGAGGCGCTTTCGTCTCGAATGTAAAGCTGGACGGTTTCCTCTCCCGCGCGCGCACCGGTATTGGAAAGCGTAATCCCCGCCGTTATCTCCGTATTCGCATGGAGAACATCCCTGCTCAGAGTCAATCCGCCGCAGGCAAACGACGTATAGGTGAGTCCAAATCCAAATGGGTAGAGCGGCGCATTTGGTCCGTCGATATACTGAGACAGAAAACGGTTTGAATCCCCTTCCCGCCATGGGCGTCCGGTCGGAAGTGCGTTGTAGTAAACCGGTATTTGACCCATGTGTCTCGGAAAACTCATGGCCAATTTCCCCGTCGGACTTTCCTTGCCGAGCAGAAGCTCCGCTACGGCGGCGCCTCCCTCAGAACCGGGCGCCCAGATTTCGAGGATGGCATTCATATGCCGATCGAACCAATCGAGCAACAGAGGTCTGCCATTTGTCAAAATCAAGGCAATGGGTTTGCCAAGAGCTATGAGCGCATTCGCCAAGTCGCGCTGTACTGCGGGCAACTCCAAGTCCATGCGACTCGACGCCTCCCCGCTGTCGACGGACGGTTCCCCAAGCGCCAACAGAATGACATCCGATTGCGCCGCGAGATTCACGGCCTTCTCGATGCCGCCGGGGATTGGCACGTCTATGTCGCAACCCGCACAGACATCGACCGTGACGCCCCTCTGCGTAAGCGCACGCGCGATGGTACACGTTTCCTCTCGTCTCGTGCTGAAGCTCCAACAACCGCACAGATCCGCACTGTCCCCGAACGGCCCGATCAGTGCGACGCGCTGTCCTTCGTCGATGGGCAAGATCCCGTCATTTTTCAGCAGTACGCACGAGCGAATTGCCAATTCCCTGCTCGACTTCAGATGCGGCGCGGAATATACCTTTGCCGCAAACGCATCCTCGCGCAGAAATTTATACGGATCCTTCATGATACCTAATCTGTGTTTCAAAGATAGAATTCGGCGTACCGCGTCATCGACGACGCTCTCTTTGACGACACCCTTTTCGATGGAAGCGCGGAGATTCCCGAGAAAACAGGCACTCGTCATCTCGATATCAACCCCCGCGGAAACCGCTTTTTCCGCCGCCTCCGCTTCATCCGCCGCAACACCGTGAGCGATCAATTCCGTGACGGCCGTATAATCCGAGATCATTACACCTTCAAAACCGAGCTCCTCCCTGAGCAACCCGGAAAGCAATCGCTTGTTGGCGGTCATGGGAATCCCGTCAATCACATTGAAAGAAGGCATGACGCTTGCGATATCTGCCGCGACACAGGCGGCAAAGGGCGGCAGATAGTAATTGCGCAATGTCGTTTCACCGATCTCCGCCGTATTGTAATCGCGGCCTCCCTCCGCCGCGCCATAGCCTATGTAGTGCTTGATGCAGGCCGCAATCCCGCCATTTCGGCGCAAATCTTCACCTTGAAATCCCTCCGTCGTCGCACGCGCGAAGATGCTTGCGAGATACGGATCCTCTCCGAAACTCTCCGCCGCGCGTCCCCACCTTGGATCACGCACGAGATCGGCCATCGGCGCAAAGGTCAGCATGATGCCGCAGGAACCCGCTTCCGCGGCCGCGACAGCGGAAACCTCGCGGACACGACGAGGATCAAAAGAACACGCCTGCGCCAAGGGAATCGGAAATACCGTCTCAAACCCGTGAATCACATCCTGACAGAACAGAAGCGGAATACCGAGGCGGCTTTCCTCAACGGCGATCCGTTGCAATTCCCGAATGCGCCGCGCCATTTCAAGGGGCGGCGCCACCTGAATGGTTGCGCCGACCCGCCCCTCTCTGATGGATTGTTCGATGGGCGCACCCGTACCCGAGCCGCCTATGGCGGTAATTTCCGCGCCGACCGACATGCTCATCTGTCCAAGTTTTTCTTCAAGCGTCATCTCGGCGAGCAAAGAATCCACTGCCGCCACAATTTCCGCGGGAATCTGATACATGTTCATCCTCTCTTAAATCGTTACCCTTGCGCAATTATCGTTCATCGCGTTGTTTCGCCTCGTTTATGCGCTTCCGATACCGAATGAGAGTAACCACTGTCAATCCCAACAGGAGCGCGGCGAGGATCAGTCCCCCATAAAAGACGACACGGGAAATGCCGGAATCTCCGCCCTGCGGCACTGCCGTTTCATCTGCCGGCGCGTCCGTTTTATCCGCGTCGTCCAACGGCGCCGAAGGAACACCCGTCTGGAAGAACGCATCGAATTCCACTGCGCCCTGTTCGGCATAGATGGTGAAATCCGAGTCCGCCGGCATATCGATCTTTGCGGATTCCAATGACCAGCCTTCCGTTTTCGGCAAATTCACGACAAACTTCTCCCCGGCTGTTTCAAGGGCGACGGTCACAGGGCTGAACGCTTTATAGAGGATATTGAGCGTATCTCCGCCTTGCGTTTCGGAAAATGTCAGTTTATTGTCCGAACCGATGGCTCCGGTCACTTCCGCACCCATAGATGCTTCTTTATCGAATTTAACCGCGGCCATGCCGGAAAGAGAAGCGTTCTCCGCTTCGAGCATTTCATACAGACCCACGGTACTGATGAGACATTCTGCGCCCTCTTCCAACGTGATTTGCAGGTCGTATCCCTCTATCACCGTCAACGAAACGCTTTGCACGGTATAATCCGCGGCAGCGGGCAATGTCTTTTTCTGCTTCAGCTTGCCTTCGCTGTAGAAGCCGAGAGTAGCCGGCGCGTCGGCCTTATATGTAAGCCGAACTTGGCGCACCGCGGGACAATCTCTGAAATCAAGTCCGGCACCCGTGTCGGCCAATAATACAGCCGTTCCACTTTCGGACGACACGTCTTCCGCGACTGCCGCACCGCCGATCAATGTACGCTCCGACGCGATCATTTCGCCCCGCGCGGGATAGTCCAAAGCCCAATCCATTACAGCGGGCGGATTGCCCTCCTCCTTAAAGAGATTGTAACCGAAATACATCAGGCCATTCACAAACGGATAATTCGCCTCATAAAAATCCGCAGTCGCTTTCAGCGCGATGGCTTTCGCGTCAAGATCGCTGACCAATCCAGCTGTCTGGGACGGCTTCACGCCATCGTTATATTGCAGGGTATGGATGCCGAATTCGATCACGCAGGGTTTATCCGCTCCATACTGCTCCTTAAACTTATCCATGGAGATTGCCAAACGATCTGAATTGATGATCGTGTCCGGATTTTCATTGGCTTCCGGAACTCGTTCGCCCTCAAGATAGGAATAATTGTTGATGAAATATCCATCCGCGCCCGCATTTTCATAAGAAGGGACCTCATACGTGTTGTCCCATCCGTAGAATACGCTGAGATAAAACGGCGCATCCGGGAATCCAAACCCTGCCGCCTTCGTCCGCAAAGCGGAGAGGATCGCGGTAGCGTAAGCGGTCTGCTGTGTTTTGGAACGCTCTGAATTTACACCGCCGACATGTTCCTGTACTTTCCCATCGTCCACGGGCATATTTACGGCGAAATACGCAACGGAAGCCCGACGAGCCTCATCCGACGAAATATATTCCAACAGATTTGTGTATCGCCCCATCACATCCGGAACATCCTCTGCCGCGTCAAACGCAAAGGTGACGGGATCATAGGCTTCGATTCGCACCACAGCCTTCATCTCCAAGCGCGCGAGTTCCTTGAACAGATGCTCGGTATTCGTATGGGATCCCGCCTCGTCAAAGTTTTCGAGATCATACAAGCTGATCGTATTGATCAAATACCGATTTTTCATCGTTTCCAATTGCGCGGTCAGCCAAGCGGGTGTATCAGCCTTACGTTCGAGCGTCAATGTCGCGCCGTTATAGTATTCGTCCGGCGCCTTATACTGTTTGTAGGGAGTCAGCACATTGCCCTCCATCGTCTTGATCTTGTCGTCGGCCTTATCTTCCTTCCCGGAATTCGATCCGGACCCGGTCGTACAGCCCACGAGAAATAGCGAAACAAGCAACACTGTAATGAATAAACGAGAGGCCATGTGTGACGCTCTGATCTGATAAAGATCGCGAAATGTAAACTTTTTCATATGATGTTCCCTCCATAATGTGAACATTATAGGAAAATAGGATATAGAACAAGTCCACGTTATGACTTGTTCTTCTCATTCATTGACTTTCTATATTCACTGGGGGAAACACCGACCTGATCTTTGAATCTCCGGTTAAACGTCTTGATGCTTGAAAATCCGGTCTCCTCGGCAATTTGAATCACCGGCTTTACCGTATCGATCAACATTTCCTTCGCTTTGCTGATTCGAAAATTCGTCAAATACTCCATAAAGGTGACGCCCGTGTACTTTTTGAAATAGCGCGTAAAATATCCCGGAGCAAACCACATGATTTGGGACGCGGCTTCCAGGCTGATATAACTCGCATAGTTGGATTCGATATAGCTGAACAAAGTCGCCATGTTGCGCATGGCCTTTTCCGCAACATTGTCTGAAAGAATCGGTTCAACGCTCGCGTCTTCTTCACATATCAATAAAATCAGATCCGTCAACCGCGCGCGAATTTCCAGATCACGTTCGAGGCGCACGGGTGTATTGATCTTCGCAAGCCGATCCAGAATCTCTCGCGCCGCTTCCCGGTGTTCCTCCGTCCAGTGTCCGCTCCAGCGCGACACAGCCTTGAGCCGGTTTATGATCATAGTAGGTTTTGTGTTGGGAGCGTCCGGAAACGCGAAAAGCGCCAACGAAAAGAGGATCACCATACGTTCGTGATCGTGAGTATTCAGATAGGAATGTGTATCTCCGGGCAAGAGAAACACGATCTCTTTCTCTTTCAATTTATATTCCGTACCGTTGATGACGACGCAGACACCGCCGCGAAGCGCGTAGACAATCTCGATCTCATTGTGCCAGTGTTCCGGAACAAAGGTCTTCCCCTTATCATAAAACAATATATAAGGAATCGTCTCTTCCGTCCGATTCAGCTGAAACGGTATCACCATTGTTTCTTTCACTCCCTTGCGGCACTCAACGATACTCGGAGATCCACCAAAAACCCGCAGGCAATTATTACAATGAAGTTAGTATATCACATTTTGCTCCATTCCGCCGCAATACGGCGACACAAACGATGAAGAACCGCACCGGCAAAAAATCGCAAACGTCGTCGCAAGATTCGTTACCTTGAGTGTGAAACGAAATGCGTATAATATATATAGTGAGGATATAAATATCCAGTGACATCTTTGGTCGGGGCGCTTGACGCGTTCCAAAGCAACGTAAGGAGGAAAACTCTGTGAATATTAAACAAATGTTATTCTTTAACGCCATTTTATGTACGCTGTTCAGCGCGGCGATGGCGTTTACGATGGTCGTGATCAATGTAGGCTTCGTGTCGGGATTCTTCGGCATATGGCTGAAATCATTTGGCGTCGGGGTCTGCGTCTCTCTGCCGGTGGCGTTTATCGTCGTGCCGCCATTGCAGAAGCTGACGAAGAAATGGATCAAGTGACCCGATTCATGGCCATGTTGATCACGTCGAAATTGTAGCCCTGTCCCGTGAGTTTCAAAAATATCTTGCGCGCGCGTATCGTCTTCTCCGCGTCCTCCGGCAGGGCTCCTACGACTTTCCGCGCGAGCTTGATCGCGTTCTCCAGTTCCAGCTCCGCGGAAAAGCTCGTCCGCAATACCTCTGCGATCAAATCGACATGCAGGCCGCGTCGTCTCATCTCGTCTACAATCCGGCGGCGCCCCCTGCCCTTCTCGATCAGTTCCCGCAGATACCGCTCCGCATAGACCGCGTCGTCGACATATCCCAGCGACTCCAAAAACGCCACGGCATCCTCGATCTCCGCCGGCGCGTATCCCTCCTTCGTCAAAAGAAGGCGCACCTGATATTCCGTGCGATCCCTTCGCACAAGGAAAGCCAGCGCCCTGCCCCGCGCGCTTTTCTTTTTTTCATTGTGTGTCATAGTCATACGTAATCTCTTTAGAACATACTATTACACGAGGCCTCGCATTGTCAATCCCCGCGCCGCCGAGGCAGCAGGCGCAGTAGATATCCGCGTCCGCGGGGACATTCAGCAGGCGTACGTCTCGCAGGGCGCGGTCCTCCGCGTCATAGACTCGTTCGGCTTCCGGCCCGATCACCGAGAAGCTTGACAGACCCTGCGCAAAGCCGTTACCCGTGTATTTCATGTACGCTTCTTTGCCTGTCCATATCCTGAAAAAACGCGCCCGGCTGTCGTCCTCACTCTCGGCTTTCAGCAGATAGTCCTGTTCGGCGAGCGTAAAGAAGCGCGCGGCGATCCGCGTAAGGCGTTCCTCGTCATATCCGCCGCGCCGCAAGCCCTTATCCTCGATGTCCAATCCCACCTCCGTTTCGTGAAAGAGCGCCGCCCAGTACCGTCCGGAATGGGAGATGGAAAAACGCGCCCGAGAGAGCGGGGGCGCGTCAAAATACGGTTTTCCGTGCGGATTATACGCGAAACGAAGGGACTCCGCATCCGAGGGAACGGCGATACCCCGCCGATCCGCGTAGTCACGCAGCGCGTCGCGAAACAGCGCCTCATTTTCCACCCGGCCGGGCGTACGTTTCTCCCTGAGATACAGGATCACCCGTCCACCCTGCCCGCCCGCAGCGCGTTCAGCGTCGCAAGCAGGGCGACGCCCACATCGGCGAACACGGCCTCCCACATATTCGCGATACCGACCGCCGCCAGCGCCAAGACCACAGCTTTTATGCCCAACGCGAAGCCGATATTTTCCCAGACGATCTTTTTCGTTTTCTTCGCGATGTCAAGCGCCGTCAGAATCTTCGACGGTTCATCGTTCATGATGACGATGTCCGCCGCCTCTATCGCCGCGTCGGAGCCCAGACCGCCCATCGCAAACCCGACATCCGCGCGCGCGAGCACCGGGGCGTCATTGATGCCGTCGCCGACGAACACGGTCTTTCCGCGCTTCTTCTCATCCGGCTCCGCCGCCGCTTTCTCCGCCAATACGCGCTCAAGCGCTTCCACTTTCCGATGCGGCAAGAGTCCCGCTTCGCAGTCGTCCAGACCCAGTTCCGCGCCGATCTTCGCAGCCGTAGCGGCGTTGTCGCCCGTGAACATGAGCACCCTGCCGATGCCGCGCCGCCTGAGGCCGTCCACCGTTTTCCTGCTGTCGGCCTTAACCTCGTCAGCGACGAGCAGCATACCCGTATATTGCCCGTTTACCGCCACGCAGACCATCGTCCCCGCCGTTTCGATGCGCGGATAGCTCACGTCTTCCTCATCCATCAGGCGCGTGTTTCCCACCAAAACGACATCGTCCTTCACCCTTGCCCGCACGCCGAATCCCGGCTTTTCGACAATATCGCCTATCTCGTCCAAATCGATTTCACCGCCGACTTCGCGGAACTTCTCTATGATAGAGACCGCGATGGGATGCGTCGATGAACTCTCCGCGCCGGCCGCGATCCTGAGCACCCGATCCTCACGGACACCCTCCGCCGCCATAACCGCCGTCACGCGAAACGCTCCGGCGGTGAGCGTCCCCGTCTTATCGAAGATCACCGTATCAACCCTGTTCAACGCCTCCAGATAATTACCGCCCTTGACGAGTATGCCGCGCGCCGACGACGCGCCGATGCCGCCGAAGAAGCTGATGGGAATGGAGATCACGAGCGCACACGGACACGAAACGACGAGGAACACCAACCCCCTGTATACCCAATCCGCGAAAGTTCCCGCGCCGAGGATAGGCGGGAGGATTGCCAAAGCCGCGGCGATCGCGACGACGGCCGGCGTGTAATACCGCGCGAACACCGTTATGAAGTTCTCGGTCTTGGCCTTTTTCGTTCCGGCGTGTTCCACCAGATCGATGATCTTGCTGGCTGTGGACTCAGAAAAGCGCTTCGTGACGCGGACGTTCAGCAGTCCCTGCCCATTGATGGAGCCGGACAACACCGTATCGCCCTCGCCGACATCCGTAGGCAGGGATTCGCCCGTCAGCGCCTTCGTATCCATGGAACTGTTTCCGGAAACGACCGTCCCGTCGAGCGGGACTTTATCCCCCGGCCTTATGAGAATGACATCCCCCACATTCACGCGCTCGGCTGCGATCTCCTTGATCTCGCCGTCTACCTGTATGTTCGCCGTATCCGGCCGTATATCGAGCAGCGCGGATATGGATTTGCGGCTGTGCCGTACCGCCCTGCCCTGAAAATATTCCCCGACCTCGTAGAACAGCATAACGGCCACAGCCTCCGGGTATTCCCCGATGACAAACGCGCCGATACTCGCGATGGTCATGAGGAAATTCTCATCGAAAACGCGTCCGCGCAGGATGTTTTTGAACGCGGTCGTCAGCACATGCCTGCCGATGAGAAGATAGGAGATCAACAGAACCGCGGCGGGACCCCACCGCAGAAGCGACTCCATGGCCGCGCCCGATGTGAAGGCCCCCACGATAGAATGCCCAAAGTTTTCAAAAATAAAGCCCGCCGCAAAGAGAACGACACCTATGATAAAGGGCGCTCCCCACATTTTTTCATCGTCGTCCGCGTCGCCGCCGCAACATGCGCAACCGCCCGCGCCGGCGTGGTCGTCATGACCGCCGTCCGCCCTTTCCTCATGCGAACCGCAACAGCAATCCTCCTCCGCTCCGTCCGCATGCGCGCAACAGCTGTCGTCCCCGCCGTCAGACCCGCATTCGATCTCATCTACCGGCCTATCGTCCGGCTCCGGCGCGGCCGCAACGCTACCTCGTATGTTTGACATGATCCACGCCTATCTGCAAAATATCGCGCACATGCTCGTCATCCAGCGAATATCGCACCATCTTACCCTCCTTCACGAATTTCACCAAACGCACATTGCGCAATACGCGCAACTGATGTGATATCGCGGACTGGCTCATCCGCAATCGTTCGGCGATCTCCTGAACGCAGAGGTCTTCCTTCGAAAGCTCGTAGATGATCTTAAGCCTCGTCGGGTCTGAGAAGTTCTTGTAGAGCTCCGCAAGCGTATTGAATTCATCTGAATGAATGCTCATATGTGCATGATATCCTACATCCGATTTCCTGTCAAGCATTTTTTCGAACGCGCCATATAGGTAAGCGGTGTTACAGTTCAGAGTGGGCATCCCGCGACGGGCAATGGCTGCTGCGTGACACCACCTCGGAACTGTAGCGATTTTGGTGATGATTCATGGGTGGGTGGCCGGCGGCGACTGGAAACAACTGCTATTTCCGTCACGAAATATACTAACAGATTTGTTGTGATTATGCTTATCAGCATATTTACCGTAATTTACATTATGAAAACCAAAAGGATGTAATATTACACAAAAAGGACGCATTCTT
>JAISQM010000072.1 GCA_031274195.1 Eubacteriales Family XIII. Incertae Sedis bacterium | reverse complement strand
GTACGTAACTGACGAGAGAGGGAGGATAAGCCGCAGATACGGAAAAAAGACAAGCAAGGAGGCGGGATATGGCTGATAGCGGTAATAAGGTAAGCGTCCGAATCTACGGGCAGGAATATATCATCTCGGGTGTCAAGGCCAGAGATTATATTATGAAAGTCGCCGATCATGTGGACGAGATGATGAACGAGATATCGGAGAGTATCGGCGGTGCTTCCGTGTCCTCTCTGGCGGTGTTGGCTGCGGTCAACATCACCGACGAGATGTTTTCATTGCAAAACGAGCAGAGCGAAAAGGATTTGGAGAAGGAACAACTGCACAAGGATGTCGAGCATTACATGCAGCTCTGGGATGAGGCGAAAAAGAACTTTCTTCAGTACAAGGAGGACGCGCAGGCCACCTTGGGTCAGAAAGATAAGTTGCAGGAAAAACTAAATCAACGAGCCATCGAAAACGATACGCTGATCAAGGCGGCGACCGAGAAGGAGCAAAAGATCGAGGACCTTGAAAACAGGGTTCGCAATCTGACACAGCGGTTGAAAGCCCGGGAAGAGGGTCAGGTCGTTTCCTCGGAACAGATACGCGAGTTGGAGGACAAGTACAAGGAGATCGAGGGAAACTACTTCGAGCTCCAGATGGAGAATATTCAACTTAAAGGGGACTTGGAGCGCTACCGCAAACTCTCGGAATAGTATTCATTAGGAAAATGTGTAGATGATTGACGGGAAGCGGCAACACGAGGTATTGGAATATACGAAGGTGCTATGTGAGTTGGCGGCGCGTACTTCCTCTGCGCTCGCTGCGGAAGAAGTTGCGGCGCTCATGCCTGCCGTCGATTTGCAAACTGTGAAAGAGCGATTGGGGGAGACCTCCGAGGCTCTTTCTGTTATTATGCGAAAGGGTTCCCTGCCTTTGGGCGATTTCGGCGACATATCGCGCGCCGTGTCCTACGCGGAGAAAGGCGGCGTCCTTTCGATGGCGCAGATTCTCGGCGTGGCTCGTCAGCTCGGTGCGGCGAGAAACGCCGTTTCTTTTCTGCGCACAGGCGTACCGGACATTCCGATTCTGAACGGTATGTTGTCCATGGTGTCGACGGATAAGACCCTCGAAAAACAGATCACGGATTCGATTCTCAGCGAGACGGAGATGGCCGACACCGCCAGCCAGGAACTGCGCAAAATACGCCGCGGCATCGCGGCGCAGCACGAGGGCATCCGGGAAAAACTCAGTAAGATGATCGCATCGCCGTCCTACCGGGATATGCTTCGTGATCAATTGGTCACGATGCGAGACGGCCGTTTTTGTCTGCCCGTTCGCCAGGAATACCGGCAGCGGGTTTCGGGCATCGTTCACGATCAGAGCAAGGGTGGGGCTACGGTATTCATCGAACCGCAGGCGGTCGTGAATATGAACAATCGGCTGCGCGAACTGGAGCTGGAGGAGGAGCGGGAGATCGAGCGCATTCTGGCCGAACTGTCCGCGTCCGTGGGGGCGATGGCATCCGCTTTGCAAATCAATCAGCGCGTTTTGACGAGTTTGGATCTGATCTTCGCGAAGGGCAAACTTTCCGCAGACATGAAAGCGGCCGAACCGGAGGTCAACACGGAGGGTATTTTGGAGATCGTGGCGGGTCGTCACCCGCTCATTGCGCCCGCGTCCGTGGTACCGGTCAGCCTGAGCCTCGGCGGGGATTACCGGACGCTGATCATCACGGGACCGAATACGGGCGGCAAGACCGTTACCCTGAAGACCGTGGGACTCTTTATCCTCATGACGGAGGCCGGCCTGCATGTCCCGGTGTCGCGCGCCAATATCCCCATCGTCGCGAAGATATATGCGGATATCGGCGATGAGCAGAGCATCGAACAGAGTCTATCGACATTTTCTTCGCATATGAAGAACATCGTCGAGATCATATCGGAGGCCGACCGGGACAGCATCGTGTTCCTTGACGAATTGGGAGCGGGCACCGATCCGACGGAGGGCGCGGCCTTGGCCATCTCCATATTGGAAACGTTGCGGTCGCGGGGCGGTCTCGTCATGGCGACGACCCATTACACGGAGATCAAGAAATATGCCGTCGCGGCGGAGGGCGTGGAAAACGCGTCCATGGAGTTCGATATCGAAACGTTGAGCCCCACATACCGATTGATGATCGGTATACCCGGTCGTTCCAACGCCTTCGAGATATCGCGGAAATTGGGTTTGTCGGAGGCGATTGTCGGGCGCGCGGCCGAACTCATGGACAGCGGCAGCGTGGCATTTGAGACGGTCATCGCGCGCGCGGAAGCGGACAGGCAGGCGGCGGAGGCGGATCGGCGGGAAGCCGAAACGCTGCGCGCGGAGATCAAAGAACAGAAACGGGCATGGGATGAGCGCGTCGTCGATTTTGAGGATAAACGGGAGAAACTGCTGAGACAGGCGCGAGACGAGGCGGCCGAGAAGATCGTCGAGGCGGAGGAATACGCCGCCGTCATTCGCGGTGAGTTGAAATCCCTCTTGGACGAAGCGGAAAATCTCGATCGGGGCGACGCCTACCGCAAGATGGACGAAAACAGGAAATTGCTGAGGCAGCTCAAGGCGAATTATCGCGACACGGGAGCCGACGAGCGGATCTTCACGCGCGAGGGTGGGGCGGACGAGCCGCAAATCTGTGATATTCGCATCGGAACGAGGGTGCGTCTGCTGAATATGGACCAGAAAGGCGAGGTCTTGACGACGCCCGACGACAGGGGAGATGTGCAGGTGCGGGTGGGCCGAATCCGTATGACCACGCCCATATCCAACCTGCGTCCTATCTCTGACGGCGGAAAGAAAAAAACGCCGAAAGGCAGCAGATACGGACAACTCGTTCGCGCGAAGATGGATCACATCAGCGATGCCGTCGATGTACACGGCCAGAATTTGGACGAGGCGGAA
>JAISQM010000051.1 GCA_031274195.1 Eubacteriales Family XIII. Incertae Sedis bacterium | reverse complement strand
AAAGGCATTCCGGTCATCGGGTTTGACTCCGGTGTGCCCGACGCGCCGGCCGGCTCCATCGCGGCCACAGCCTCCACGGACAACGAGAACGCCGCGGCCGTCGCTGCGGAAAAGATGATGGCGAACGCCGAATTCAAGGCTGCGGTTGAAGCGGCCACCGCCGACAAGCCCGTGACCATTGCCATTCTTTCGCAGGATGCGACATCCGCGTCGATCATCGGTCGTACAAAGGGATATCTCGACGCCCTCAAGGCCGCGATCGAGGCGATTCATCCCGGTGCGGTAGCGATCACAGGCCATGACGCCTATGCGACTCCTGCGGCAAATCCTGCGGTCGTAAACATTCTGGCGCAGGTAACGCCGACATCCGACGCTGCCGACCTGAAGAACGGCGCGCAGGCGATCCTCGGTGAGAAGAACCTCATCGGTGTATTCTGCTCCAACGAAGGCGCCGTAACCGGTCTGCTGAACGCGACCAACGATGGCGCCGATCTCGCGGACGGAGCTGCATACGGCGACATCCTCGTAGCGGGCTTCGACGCCGGCGCGACGCAGAAGAAAGCTGTCCGGGAAGGTCTGTTCTTCGGATCCGTCACACAGGATCCGTATCAGATCGGCTATCAGGCGGTGTCGCTTGCCGTCAAAGCGGCCTTGGGTGAGTCCGTTTCGGACGTCGATACCGGCGCAAAGTGGTATGACGCTTCCAACATGGACGACGCCGACATCAAAGATTTGATCTACGATTAATCAGACAGTTGGTTCGTATCGCCGGGAGGATGGAGTTTTCATCCTCCCGGCGATATTATTATTGTAACAATGGAGAAGGTGACGGATATGATAAAAATAGGGATAAGACCGATAATCGACAGGCGCGAAGGCTCTCAAGATGTCCGGGGCAGTCTGGAAGTTCAGACGATGAATATGGCGAAATCGGCCAAAACGCTGATTGAGTCAAAGGTGAAGGATCGCTTTGGCAATCCGGTCGAATGCGTCGTCGCGGACGGCACGATCGGCGGCGTGGCGGAGGCTGCGGCCTGCCGGGAGAAGTTTGATCGCGAGGGCGTCTGCGGGACGTTGAGCGTCACCCCGTGTTGGTGCTACGGCAGCGAGACGATGGACATGGACAAGACAATCCCGAAAGCGATCTGGGGCTTCAACGGAACGGAGCGTCCGGGCGCCGTCTATCTGGCGGCTGTGTTGGCCGCGCATACGCAAAAGGGCATCCCGGCCTTTTCGATCTACGGACGGGAAGTCAAAGAGGCGACCGACCGGAGCATCCCCTCCGACGTGGAGGAGAAGATTCTGCGTTTTGCAAGGAGCGCGACGGCGCTCGGGGAGATGAAAGGCAAAGCCTATCTTTCGGTGGGCAACGTGTCGATGGGGATTGCGGGCAGCATCGTAAATCCCGATCTCTTTGAGAAATATCTCGGCATGCGCTGTGAATACAAGGATATGAGCGAGATCATCCGGCGCGTCGATCAGGGCATTTACGATCATGAGGAGTTTGAAAGAGCCTATGCGTGGGTTCGGAAAAACTGCACGGAAGGTGAAGATGTATACAACGGAGCTGCGGAAAAAAGCAGAGCCGATAAGGATAAAGATTGGGAATACAGCGTCAAGATGGCCTTGATTATGCGGGACATCATGGACGGAAACGACAAGCTCAAGGAGATGGGCTGGAACGAGGAAGGCAACGGCAACAATGCGATCGCCGCCGGATTCCAGGGACAGAGGCAATGGACGGACTTCATGCCCAACGGCGATTTTATGGAGGCCATTCTGTGCTCATCGTTCGATTGGAACGGCATAAGACATCCCTATGTGGTCGCCACGGAGAACGACTGTCTGAACGGCGTATCCATGCTGTTTGGACATCTGCTGACCAATTCGGCATCCATCTTCAGCGATGTGCGGACGTTTTGGAGTCCGGAATCCGTGAAGCGCGTCACAGGCAAGGAACTTTCGGGGTATGCGGCCAACGGGATCATCCATCTGATCAATTCCGGCGCCAGCTCCTTGGACGGTAGCGGACAGCAGGAAATCGGCGGCAAGCCCGCCATGAAACCGTTCTGGGATATCTCCCCCGAAGAAGCGCAGCGATGCTTGGACGCGACGGACTGGGTTCCCGGCAACCTCGGCTATTTCCGCGGAGGCGGATTTAGTTCCAAATTTAAGACCAAAGGCGGCATGCCCATTACGATGTGCCGATTGAATATGGTGGACGGCTTAGGTCCCATCCTGCAGATCGCGGAGGGCTACACCTGCGATGTGGACGATGAGATCTACCGGATCATAGACAAGCGAACGGATCCGGGTTGGCCTACGACGTGGTTCGCGCCGATACTGACCGGAGAAGGGGCGTTTACGGATGTATACAGCGTCATGGCCAACTGGGGCGCCAACCACGGGGCGAGCGTGTACGGCCATGTGGGTGCCGATCTGATCACCCTTGCGTCGATGCTGCGCATTCCCGTCAATATGCACAATGTCCCGAAAGAGCGCATATTCAGGCCGAGCGCGTGGAACGCATTCGGCACGAACGACCTTGAAGGAGCGGATTTCAGAGCCTGCGGCAATTACGGGCCGATCTATCGATGAGTAGCGTTCTTGCGATTGACTTGGGCGCGTCCGGCGGGCGCGGAATATTAGCGGAATTTTCCGGCGAAAGGATTGCGATGCGCGAGGTGCATCGCTTTCCGAATATTCCCGTCCGTGTGGGAGAGCGGCTGTATTGGGATATCCTCAAGCTCTTTGATGAAACGAAGACCTGCATCGCAAAAGCCGCCCGCGAGGCGTCCGTGGACTCCGTCGGAATCGACACCTGGGGCGTGGATTTCGGTCTTATAGACAAGGACGGGCAGCTCCTCGCCAATCCCGTCCATTACAGGGACAACCGCACCGACGGATTTGAGCGCATCTACGCGCACATGAGCCGCGCGGAATTATACCGCCGGACGGGCATCCAGGAGATGCAGATCAACACCGTGCATCAGTTGTACGCCCTGCGACTTGACCGTCCGGACCTGCTATCCTTGACGGATCGAATCCTATTTACGCCGGATCTGCTGAATTACTTCCTCACGGGGGAGAAGCGTACGGAATACACGATTGCGTCCACCTCCGAGATGCTCGATGTGGGCGCCGGGAATTGGGATTCTGAGATACTCGGCCTATTAAAATTAGACCCGCAAGTGGTCGGCGGCGAGATCTCATCGCCGGGCGCGCCCTGCGGAAAGCTCTCAAAACGCGTTCGCGGCGAGTTGAACGCGCCGGAATTGCGCGTGACCTGTATCGCCTCGCACGATACCGCTTCGGCCGTAGCGGCCGTTCCGACGCAGAAGGACGACTTCATCTTCATCAGTTGCGGCACATGGTCCCTGCTCGGTACGGCTCTGGATCGCCCCTGCAACGATGAGAAGACCGAAAGATACGGCTTCACGAACGAGGGTGGGGCGGAGAACAAGATACTCTTCATGAAGAACATCATGGGTTCGTGGCTGATTCAGGCGTCGCGAAACAGATGGATGCAGGACGGGCGCACCTATAGCTACGCTGAATTAGACGACATGGCGCGCGAGGCCGCGCCGTTTCGCGCCTTCATAGATGTGGATCACCCCACCTTGATCAACCCCGAGAATATGCCCGCCGCGATCAGAGCGCAATGCAGGGCTACCGGCCAACGCGTCCCCGAGACCGAAGGCGAGCTAGTGCGGTGCGTCTATGAGAGCTTGGTGCTGAAATATCGAAAAACCGTGCGCGAGCTTGAGGCTTGCACGGGAAAGATATATAATGATATCCACATGATCGGCGGCGGTATACAGAGCAGTCTCATGTGTGAAATGGCAGCCGCCGGAATCGGAAAGACGGTCGTCGCGGGTCCCGTAGAGGCTACGGCCTACGGCAACGCGGCGATGCAGTTGATTTCGCTCGGAGCGCTTCGCGACGTGAAGCACGCAAGGCAGATCATCGCCAATTCCGAACCCGTGACCGTCTACGAGAGCAAAGAGCGTGATGCCTGGGACGAAGCCTTCGGCATCTATATACAGTTGTTTGACGGGGGAACGGAAGACCTACGCCAATATGATTCTTAAAAAGGAGTTGTGATAGCTTGACATGTTAGCGGTCGAAAGAAGAAATGAAATACTCAAACAGCTAAAGGCGGAGCGCCGGGTCAAGGTCAACGATCTGAGCAGACGGTTTCACGTTACCGAGGAAACAATCCGAAGGGATTTGGAAAAGCTGTCCAAGGACGGACTGATCATCAAGAGTTACGGCGGCGCGATATTGAATGAAAATATCGACATCGAACTTCCGTTTAATGTGCGCATCAAAAAGAATATTTCAAGCAAGCAGCAGATCGCCAACATCATCGCAAACCTCGTCAAGGACGGAGATCACATCATTTTGGACGCAAGTAGCACCGCGATCTTTGCGGCGAAGGCACTCCGTTATAAAGAGAAGCTTACGGTCGTCACGAATTCCATCGAGATCATCGTGGAACTGGCGGATCTTTCCGACATCGAGTTGGTGATGACGGGCGGCAGTCTGAAAGCCGACTATCTCGCGCTGTCGGGGCCGAAGGCCATACGCAGTTTTGGCGAGTACAATGTCGGTATCGCGATCCTTTCGTGCAAAGGGCTTGATTTTGACAGAGGCATGACGGACGGAGACGACAGCATCGCGGAGACAAAACAGGCGATCATGCGATCGTCAAAGACCTGTATCCTTGCCGTGGATCATTCAAAATTCGGCAAGGTGGCTCTGTCACGGATCGACGACCTTGATAATATCGATTACATCGTCACAGATAAAGAACCGGATGTAGTCTGGCAGGATTGGTTTGAGAGGTACGGGGTCGTGTGTCTCCACCCCGGCAGCGTGATTCCCAAATATGAAAGATAAAAGCGGAGCATCGATAGACATACCGGTACTTGCGGCGGTGCTCTTGCTCGTCGCCCTGTTGGCCTGTGCGTGCGACAATACCGCCGCGGCAAAGGAGCGCGATGAGGATGACGTAAATCGGAAGGTCATCGGCTTTTACGCCGACGAGGAAGACCCCTATTATCGGCAGATCAATGATGTGATCGCGCGCGCTTCTGCGGAGGATCCTGACACGAATTGGGAGATTGATTTCCGGGTCGGGAAAGGCACGGCGGAGGGACAGCTTAAGGCCGTCGAAGACTTTATCACGAAGGGACATGACGCCGTCGTCGCGATCCAGAACAATCCGGACACGACAGGCGAATGTATCGCAAAGTGCAAGGCCGCCGGCATCCCGTATTTTGGAGCGGTCTATGACTTTTACGCCGTGCCGAACGCGAAAGATTCGGCCGGTTCGACAGCCTATGACTTTGTATACGGTGGATATTTGGCGGGTCTGGACGCGCTGAACAGAGGCGTACAGCGCGTAGTCAACATCGAAGGAGCTTCGAGACAGGGCACCGACACCGCGCGAACGCTCGGCTTTCTGAAAGCCTATGAAGACGCGGGCATGAGCCTCGGAGGCTATACGGCGGAACAGATCGCCGCGGAGAAGCCGCCCGTTTCGCGGCTCGACGGCACACAGGCGGTGGAGATCGTCTTTTGGGCTTCCGGCAGCCGGATAGACGACTCCGCCGGACAGGCGATGAAAGACGCGATCTCCCTTCTCGGCAAGAACGGTTTTGATGCCGTATTTATTCACAACGATTCTATGGCGGAGGATGTCATCAAGGTCATGGCGGCTGCGGGACTTGCTTCAGATCGCTACTGGATCGGCGCGATAGACGGATGGGAAATGTCATGGAATTGGGCGGAGGACGGTAAAATCACGATGGATGTGAATCAGCCGGCGACCTTGGAGGGTATCCTTCTCTATCAACAGCTGAAAGCCTACTTCAACGGAGAAGCATATCGCGCGCATCTGCGTCCCTATTTCACACCCTACACGAAAGACGATATCCGAAAACAGTGGCCGACGCTCGTGCCCACGACGGACATCAACGCGTTCATGCAGGGCTACAAAGACGGCGCCTTCGCGACGGATATAAACGATCCGAAGTTCACAGACATAGAAGCCTATCGATAAACCGAAACCCGGACTACGGGAAATATGCGCCTACTCTTGAGTAGTTACCTGTTCCGTTTCCGCGGCGGCCAGCACTTCCTCCGCCGTGGGATAGTCGTCCATGGATGTGATCTCCGCCTCCAATTTTATGGCGGATAAGATCAATGCCTTTTCCCGTTCATTCTTGCGCATTACGCGCCCGAGCGCTCGGCGGGCGGCCGTCTCTCCGGGTTCTCCCTTGCCGTTCTTCATATACGCGTCCTTGGCGACGATGAAGGTAAATAGCAACATATCGGGTTTGGTCCTTCCCTCCGGTATCAGCTCGGACAGAAGGAGCGCCGCCGCGTCCCGCTGCTGTTCGACGCCCAAAGGAAATACGCGATTGTTGAATTCCTGTTCCCTACGCACGCGTTCCTCTTTCGTGATGAATGGAAAGCCATTCAATATACCCATCTTGCCGCCTCCGTTTCTGTTTTGGTCATGTCTGTCACCTCCCGTAGTTGTAAAATCAACTATCCTGATAGTGTCCCTTACAGGATAAAATCCGGAGTACCCCATTCCAATCTTCATAGATAAGCCTGTTTTTCTCATCAATTCGGCGACTATATCCGGGATCATTTTTCATTTTTTCAGGTTTGCCAATACCGTCAAGCAATCCCTCACGCTGGATACTGTCTATTAATGAGTTGATTTTTCTAAGCGTTTTTCGATCTTCCGATTCAAATGCCTTATATTCTTTCCATGCATCCGGAGAAAAGATTAAATCATTCATCGTTCCATTGCCCGCAATTCGGTCATTGTCTTTTTAATGCCTTTTCCCTCGTCAAGTTCTTTGCGTCCCATTTCCAATTTGGCAAGGTACTGCTCATTGCGTTCCATTCTCTCTATTTCGGCAAGGCGCGCTGCGGAAACCAATGCTACATTCTGATTTCTGGGGCGAGACACCAAAACAGTTTCTCCGGACAGTGCAAAATCGCACAGCTCTTTAAAATTTGTCCTGACATCAAGCGCTTTTACTGCTATCATTTTATCTGCTCCTTTGATAATTCAAAAGTAACGTTTTTTCTATATGAAAAGGATATCACTTTTATCATGTTTTGGCAATACGTTTTCACTATATCGCACGCATGGAAGTAGTTGACATCTAACCATGTTTGTGGTAGCATATGGATGGCGGATTATACCATAAACGCTTTGCGTTTTATGGTATAATAGCCGTTGCACGGCTATTATACGGATCAAATGCCCTCCGCTACGCGGAGATGGCGGATTATACCATATATGCTTCGCATATATGGTATAATAAACCCATGAACACTCTAAAAATACAATTGGAAGAAATGTTGGGTGCGGACGGTGTGCGGACGAACGAAGACATGCGGAAACACACGTCTTTTAAGGCGGGCGGGAAAGCGGATTACTTTCTCGTGCCGCGCGATGCCGCCTCGCTGACGGCAACCTTGCGTCTGCTCAATGCCGCGAACATGGACGCTTTCGTCCTCGGCAACGGCACCAACGTCCTCGTGCGGGACGGCGGCTATCGAGGCGCTATCCTATATAGCGGTGCGGCCTTGGGCGGCATTGAGTTCGCCGCGGACACCATCACCTGCGGGGCCGGCGTATCGTTGGCATCCGTAGCGCGCGCGGCTGCGGAACACGGACTTTCCGGCATGGAGGCGATCAGCGGAATCCCCGGCAGCATCGGCGGCGCACTGTACATGAACGCCGGTGCCTACGATGGAACGATAGCCGACATCGTCACGGAAGCTCGTATATATGATACAGATAACGATAATATTATTCTGACAACCAACGGCGACATGCGTCTGTCCTACCGCTTCAGCGCCTTTCAACAGGAGCGGTGGGTGATACTGTCCGTCACGTTGCGGCTGCGTCCCGGAAACCGAGAAGATATTCTGCGTGCGATGAATGCGTACGCCCGCAAACGAAACGACAAGCAGCCCATGAACCTGCCCAGCGCCGGAAGTTTTTTCAAACGACCCGAGGGCGCCTACGCAGGCAAGCTGATCGAGGATGCGGGACTGAAAGGATACTCCGTCGGCGGCGCCCGGATATCAGAGAAACACGCCGGTTTCATCGTAAATACCGGCGGGGCGACGGCGAGCGATATTCTCGCGTTGGCGGAGGATGTAAAGCGGCGCGTGCAGGCGTATAGCGGTTTTGTGCTGGAACCTGAACCCCGCATTATAGGCAGCTACTCAACGGTAGGAGATGATTCATAATGGCAAAAATTGAATATAAAATCAACAATAAAAAATACAGCATGACCGCCGATCTGCACACGCATACCACGTTTTCACACGGAACGGGTTCCATCGAGGACAATGTGAAGGCCGCGCGTGCAAAGGGTATCATGAAGATCGGGATCACAGATCACGGATCGGGACACATCGCCTACGGTGTGCGCCGTCGGAATATCCCAAAGATGCGAGCCGAGATAGAACGTCTCGGCGCCATATACACGGACATGGAAATACTGCTGGGCATCGAGGCAAATATCGTAAACAGCTCGGGAATCTTGGACGTAAAACCCGCCGAATTGAACAGTTTTGACTATATCGCCGCGGGTTATCATTACGCGGCCCTGGGGCACAATCCGATAGGCGGCGCGATTAACGCGATCCAAAATCTCGCCGGTATCGACACAAGCCGGCTCATTCGCAGGAACACGAGGAATGTCGTCCGGGCTCTTGAACGAAATCCGATCAAGATATTGACGCATCCGGGCGACAAGGGACCTGTCGATCTGTTGGAAATCGCCGTGGTCTGCGCAAAGACAAATACCTTGGTTGAGATCAACACCGCGCACGCCTCCCTCTCGGCAGACGACATCAAGACGATGGCCTTGGCGGATGTGCGGTTCATCATCAGCAGTGACGCGCACACGCCCGGCAGGATAGGGGACTTTGTGGGCGGCGTGAATCTGGCCATCGATGCGGGCATAGACATGAGCCGCATCGTCAATCTGCGAATCGCGTAATCGCATAGGAGGAAACATGGAGATCATCATCATCACGGGCATGTCGGGCGCGGGCAAGAGTCTGGCCGCAGACTGCTTTGAGGACATCGGCTATTACTGCATCGACAACCTGCCGCCGTCCCTCATTCGCAGCTTCCTCGGGCTCATTTCCAAGGGGAAGCGCGATGTCTGCAAGGCGGCCTTTGTCGTGGATATTCGCGGCGGGGAATTCTTCGATGAACTGCTCGAAAACCTGACGGAGTTGGATCGGGACGGGACGAGCTATCGCATCCTGTTTCTTGACGCCTCCGACGAGGTGATTCTGCGGCGTTTCAGCGAGAGCCGGCGTTCTCATCCATTGGCGCAGGGAACGACGAACGCGGAGGCCGTGCAGGAGGAACGCAAGCGATTGGAACCGATCCGCCGTATCGCGGATTGCCGCATTGACACGACGAAACTGCGAAATGCCGCCCTCGCGGAAGCCATTACGACGCAATTTCTCGGCAATGGCAAGGGCGAGGCGTTCAAACTCGTCATTCAATCCTTCGGCTACAAATACGGCATTCCCGCAGAGGTCGATATCCTGCTCGATGTGCGCTTCATCCCGAACCCTTTCTATGTGGACAGTCTGAAGAAGCTGACAGGCAATAGCAAGCGGGTGCGCGACTACGTCATGCGCGCGCCGGAAGCGGCTTTCTTCGCAGAGACGGTGATGAATCTGCTGCGAACCCTGATGCCGGCTTTCGAACGCGAGGGCAAGCACAGTCTGAACGTCGCTTTCGGTTGCACGGGCGGCCAACACCGCTCCGTCGCGATGGCGAACATCCTATACGCGAAGATGAAAGACGAGGGGACGGATGTCGTCCTCACGCACAGGGATATATAAGTATGGCGATTGATGAACGGACGGGCGACACGCCCGTAAATGTGACGGTGATCGGCGGCGGGACGGGTCTGTCCGTCCTCCTGCGGGGCATCAAGCGGCTGCCAAATGTCGAGCTGACGGCTGTCGTCTCTGTCGCTGACGATGGCGGCAATTCCGGTGTTTTGCGCGAGGATCTGGGTATGCTTCCTCCGGGCGACATCAGAAGTTGCCTGTTGGCCTTGGCGAGCGAGGAGGAAGGCATGCGCGAATTGCTTGCTTACCGCTTTCGCGAAGGCCGATTGGCGGGACAGAATGTGGGCAATCTCATCATCGCCGCCGCAGGCGATATCTATGGCAATTTCGAAACGGGCATCGAGCGTATCAGTGACATCCTGAAAGTCAAAGGCAAGGTCGTGCCCGTCAGCGGCGAAAAGATGGTGCTGTGCGCGGAGCTCGAAAACGGCAATATCGTCGTGGGCGAATCCAATATACCGCGCGTCGTCCTTCGCGAGCGTACCGCCATCGCCAATGTGTTTTTGGAGCCCGGCGACGTCCCCATCTCCGTCTCCGCGCGCAAAGCGATCAGAGATGCCGACATCATCCTCATCGGACCCGGAAGCCTCTACACGAGCATCATCCCGAACCTCTTGGTTCGCGGTATGTTGGACGCGATCGGCGCATCGAAAAACCGCAAGGTCTACGTCGCCAACGTCATGACGCAGCCCGGCGAAACGGGCAGCCTGAGTCTGGCGGATCATGTGCGTACCCTGTGCCGCTATCTGAGCCCCGTGCGTCCGGACTATATCATCGCAAACAGCCGGCCGCTGCGAGACGGCGAACTGTCAAAATATATGGAGGATGGGGCGCGCCAACTCATCGCGAGCGAAGCGGATCGCCGCGCGATCGGAGAAATGGGCATACACCTCATTGAGGGCGACTTCATCGATATCCGCAAGGGCTATATCCGTCACAACGCGGCAGCGGTCGCCGAAGCGATCACGAGGCTGACGACAATCGGGTAAAATTTATGTCATTTTCATCGGACACGAAAAACGAAATAGCGCACAGCCGGGCTGCGAAACCCTGCTGCCGATCGGCCGTAGCCGCCGGATTCATCCGGGCTCGCGGCTACGTATTCCCGCAGGGCAGGGCGGGCATCGGCGTCGCCATGACGACGGAAAACCCCGCGGTGGCTCGCTATATAAAAACCCTGCTGTTCGAGCGCTTCGGCGCATCGGCGAGTCTCCATGTGGGCGACTGCGGATTCAAAAAAGGCAGACACGCCTATGAACTGAAGGTCGCGCCGGAAAAAGGCGCCGATCGTCTGTTATCGCAACTCGGCGGAATAGGGCCGCTCGGCGCTGCGGACGAGCGTCTCTACAAGGGAAAATGCTGTCGCAAAGCATACCTGAAAGGTCTGTTTCTCGGCGTTGGAACGGTCAGCGAACCCGAAAAGGGATACAACCTCGAAATCGCCTGCGGCGATGAAGCCTTCGCCTATGCGGTCAGACGACTAATGAACAGCTTCCCGGGCATACATGCACGCGTCCGGACGCGTCGCGGCAACGCCATCGTCTACCTCAAGAACGCGGAACAGATCAAAGACACGCTGAATATCATCGGCGCCCACGCACATCTATTGAAATTTGAAAACGTCATGATCCTGAAAAATATAAGGAATCGCACAAACCGCATCAACAATTGCGACAATGCAAACCTCGACCGTGCACTCGGCGCCGCAAACCGCCAGATCGAAGCCATAGACCGCATTCGTATGGAAGGGCGCATGGACGAACTGCCGAGCCACCTCATTGACATGGCTCTCCTCCGTTTGGAGCGCCCGGAAGCCTCCTTATGTGAATTGGGAGAACTGCTCGATCCCCCCATCGGAAAATCCGCCGTACACGACAGACTCCGCCGCATCATCGAATTCTCACGCGGCTAAAAGCCAACTCCATATATTTCCTGTTGATTTTTAATTTTTCTGTGGTATACTCTTTTTAGACAAGGGCGGTCGCCTGCGGTACAGGCGGCTGAACCTCTACAATGATTTATAGTCAAAAGAGATCGCCGCTTATACTTTAGGCGGCTATTTCTTTGCCGTCTTGTACATTACGCACAATCCGACAATTTCAATAGCTGTCCGGACGACTTCCAGTACGATTTGCACTTTCTGTATATCCATAGGCTTCACCATTTTCCTTACGGTATAGGTTCAGCCTTACCGCCCTTGATTGTATATTATCCGCTTTCACGGAGAATATCCTTTCGGTTTTCAATGTTCACTCTTGCGTTAATGCATATCATACCAATTCAACATTATAATGTCAAGTAGTTTTTTTAATAGTTACAATTCAAATATCAGACAGCTGTTGCACGGTGTGGGATATCTCATCTGCGCCGTCGTATAATTCTTATAATGGTAAAGTGTTTTTTTTGCTCAAATGTCCGCCATAACACGCGAAAATATGTTATACTTATTTCATTGAGCAAGCCAGACGATCGCGTGAGGGATTCCCTCATGAGGAAAGTCCGGACTCCGCAGGGCAAGGGTGCCGGATAACGTCCGGTGAAGGCGACTTTAAGGAAAGTGCAACAGAAACACACCGCCGAAACGGAGCTTGTCTTTTTTGGGTAAATTGAGTGAGCAGCAAGCCCAATATGGCCGAAAGACCGGCAATTCCACGAATACGGAAAACCCGTCATGTGGGACGCCTCGCAATTAGAGCTTATGGCTCACGCAGCCAACGTAATTGCGAGCGCAGGATTTTTTGGTCAGATTGGGTGCGCGCGATGGAAGCCGCAGCGCCGCGTACATAAGGTACGCAAGCAAGGCTGAGTGAGCAGCAAGCCCAATATGGCCAAAAAAGACAAGCTCGCAGTGGTAAGGGTGAAATGGTGAGGTAAGAGCTCACCGGGGGTATGGTGACATGCCCGCCGTGTAAACCCCACCCGGTGCAAGGCCAAGCAGAGCATAAGTCCGCGTATGCGGA
>JAISQM010000099.1 GCA_031274195.1 Eubacteriales Family XIII. Incertae Sedis bacterium | reverse complement strand
GAGTCGCCGGGCAGCTTCAGCATCTGCTTGATCTTCGCGATCGTCCCAACGCGGTAAAAATCCTCGAGCGTCGGCAGATCCGTCTCCGGATCCCGCTGCGACGCGAGAAACACGATCTGATCGCGCACCATAGCCTTTTCGAGCGCGCTGATGGACTTTTCCCTTCCGATGTCGAAATGCAACACCATATACGGGAAGATAGACAGCCCCCTCAGCGGAATCATCGGCATTACGCGCGCGCCGTCATCCGCCTCTGCGACAACACCCGCGAGTGCCTCGATATCGCCGTTTTCATCCTGTATGTCGTTCTCGACGTTCTCGTCTTTTTCTTTATTCAATCCTGTTAACCCCTTTTGTCACCGCAAACGACAGACGGAACGAATTTCCGTCCCGCTCTAAAAGCTGCAGAGCGTTTTGCCCCGGCGACTCAACATTAATGGCGCTTCTCAATTTGCGAAGCAAATTGCAAGAAGGCCTTATGCAACAGATTCCAAAATCTTTGATTTTGTGAATCTGACTGCGCCCATCTTCGCAAAGTTACCTTTACGATACGATCTGCTTCGCGTCCTTCTTGCTCTTATTGTCGACCAAAACCAACGTGGGTCCCGTATCCTTTTCGATGGCGGCTTCCGTGACGACGACCTTCTTGATGTCGGTTCTCGACGGAATCTCATACATGATGTCCGTCATGACGTGCTCGAAGATGCTCCTGAGCCCTCTGGCGCCCGTCTTGCGCTCGATGGCCTTCTCCGCCAGCTGTTTGACGGCGCTGTCCTCCAGTTCCAGTTCCACATTGTCCAACATGAACAGCTTCTTGTACTGTTTCAACAGGGAATTCCTCGGCTCCACGATGATGCGAACCAAGGCTTCGCTGTCCAACTCATGCAGGGTACACATGACGGGCAACCGCCCGATAAACTCGGGAATGAGTCCATACTTCAGCAGATCCTCCGACTGAACGCTCTTCAATATCTCCGACGAAGCCATTTCCGTCTCCTTGACCTCCGAGTTGAATCCGATGGTCTTTTCACCGAGACGCCGCAGGATGATCTTGTCGAGCCCGTCGAAGGCGCCGCCGCAGATGAACAGCACGTTCGTCGTATCGAACGGAATGAAATCCTGATGCGGGTGCTTTCTGCCGCCCTGCGGCGGTACATTCGCCACCGTGCCTTCGATGATCTTCAGCAGAGCCTGCTGCACGCCTTCGCCGCTGACATCCCGCGTGATGGACACGTTGTCGCCCTTGCGCGAAATCTTGTCTATTTCATCCACATAGATGATGCCATTTTGCGCCTTTGCGATGTCTCCGTCGGCGGCCTGTATCAACTTGAGCAGGATGTTCTCCACATCCTCTCCCACATAGCCGGCCTCCGTGAGCGCCGTCGCGTCGGCGATGGCGAAAGGTACGTTGAATATCTTGGCCAACGTCTGCGCGAGCAATGTCTTGCCCGAACCCGTAGGTCCCATCATGACGATGTTGCTCTTTTGTATCTCCACGCCGTCGTTGTCGCGCATTCCGGCGTACTTTACACGTTTGTAATGGTTGTATACAGCCACCGCCAGAATCTTCTTCGCCTCGTCCTGACCGATCACGTAGTCGGACAGCGATTCGAATATTTCCTTGGGCTTGGGCACATACAGTCCGTCGCCGCGTTCCGCGCGATAGTTGTCGTAGGCGTTTTCAAATTCCTCCCGGATGATATCCTGACACAGTTCCACGCACTCATCGCAGATGTAAACACTGGGACCCGCGATCAGTCGCTTCACCTGACCCTGCGGTTTCCCGCAGAAGGAGCATTTCAATTGTTTGTTATCGTCATAATTACTCATCTATATTTCCTTTCCGTCTCGCGGCAACTTTCTCTATCTGGATAGAATCACTTTGTCGATCAGGCCGTAATCCACCGCCTGCTCCGCCGTCATGAAGTTGTCCCTGTCCGTATCGATCGCAATCCGCTCCGACGGCTGACCTGTGCGCTCGGATAAAATCCTGTTGAGCTTTTCCCTCGTTTTGATGATGTGCTCCGCGTGGATCTTGATGTCCTCCGCCTGTCCCTGGATGCCCCCGAGCGGCTGATGGATCATGATTTCCGCATTTGGCAACGCAAAGCGCTTGCCCCGCGCGCCCGCTGTTAACAGGAACGAACCCATGCTTGCCGCCATTCCGACGCAGATCGTCGAAACATCGGGCTTGATATATTGCATCGTATCGTAGATCGCAAAACCGGACGAAACCGAACCACCCGGGCTGTTGATGTACATATTGATGTCCTTCGTGTTGTCCTCCGCCTCCAAAAAGAGAAGCTGCGCCACGATCAAACTGGCGAGCGTGTCGTTGATCTCCTCCCCGAGAAAGATAATGCGATCTTTCAAAAGCCGGGAATAGATGTCATAGGAACGTTCTCCCTGGCCCGTTTGTTCTATTACGTATGGAATCAGTGGCATAATGCGATCCTCCTTATCCCTCTATGACGGCGGTTTCAAACATGTAGTCTACGGCTTTTCTGTTGCGTATATCCTCCTTGACCAACGACAGTTGGCTTTCACCGAGGAGTTCCTTCAGTTTGTCCGGTTCCAATTTATACTGCTCCGCCATCTGCGCAAGTTCGCGTTCCACTTCCTCGTCGCCGGCATCGAAACCCTCCGCGGCGACGACGGCCTTGATGATGAGCTTCATCTTCACGCGCCTCAGCGCGTCGGGCCGCAATGTCTCGCGGAATGTTGCCGGGTCCTGATTTAGATATTTGAAATACTGTTGCACATCGATGCCCTGTTGCTGCAGGCTATGGGCAAACTCGTCCATCATCGCGTCAATCTGATCTTCGATCATGATGTCCGG
Organism: Eubacteriales Family XIII. Incertae Sedis bacterium; assembly: GCA_031274195.1. Taxonomy (GTDB): domain Bacteria; phylum Bacillota; class Clostridia; order Peptostreptococcales; family Anaerovoracaceae; genus JAISGB01. Next base: position 4,805 of record JAISQM010000099.1, on the reverse strand, counting down.
GACATCCACCTCGTTGGCCTCATACACCGCTTCGAGCACGGCGTTCTTCTTCTCCGTCTCCGCCCGCTCGACGGCGGCTTCCTTCAGCCGCTTCTCTATGTCGGTCTTCAATTCGTCAAGGCTCTCAAATTCGCTGATGTCCTGCGCGAATTCGTCATTAATCTCGGGTTTTTCCTCTCGTTTCACCCCGTTCACGGTCACGTGGAATACCGCTTCTTTCCCTCTGAGCTCCTCCGCGGGATAGTTCTCGGGGAAAGTCACTTTCACATCCGTTTTATCGCCCTGCTTTACGCCGATGAGCTGCTGCTCAAACCCCGGAATGAAAGTTTCGGAGCCGAGCTTCAGGTTCTGTCCCTTTGCCGTTCCTCCGTCAAACTGTGTCTCGCCGAGGAAACCTTCGTAGTCGATGTTCACCGTGTCGCCGGTCTCTGCGGTCTCGTCCGTATCCACCAAACGCGAATTCCGCGTCTGCGCCGTTTCGAGTTCCCGCTCGATATCCTCGTCGGTCACATCGTATTTCACGTCTTTGATCTTGACGCCCGTGTAATCCTTTATCTCGATCTCCGGCGGGACGGTAACCTTCACCGTCGCTTGGAATCCTTCTCCTTTGTTGAGCTTGCTGAATTCCACGCGCGGCCTGTCGATTGGCTCTATATCCAGCTCGGCCAATGCCTTTGGATAATCCGCTTGGAGCAAATCCTCGATGGCATCTTCCATGAATATTTCCGCACCATAGCGCTGCTCGATGATCTTCCGCGGCGCCTTTCCTTTTCTGAATCCATCCACGGGGTACCGATCCTTCGTCTTTTTATAGGCCTCAATCTGCGCGTTTTCAAATTCCTCCGCGTCAAACCCCATTTCAAATGTCACATCGTTGTTCTCTTTGGAAACAAATGTCGCTTTCATGCTTTTTCCTTCCTCTTTCACTCTCCAAACGCGCAAAAAAAAAATATTATCTGTTGAGATGGCATTAAATCCATAATAGCCGCTTTGCGGCTATTATATCATCAAATCGGGGTAAAAGTAAACAATTGCACCCCACTATCTCAAGATTTTGCCCCACTATACGCAAATAATGGGGCAAACTAACGCAATTTTTATGGTTTCGATTGTTTTCCGACTACGGTAGCGAACTTATCCTCGGTAGTGCGCTTATGGGAGCAAATCCTCGAAGGGGTTGTAACCGCCGTCCGCATTCCCGCTGTCGTCCTGGGCGCCCTGAGTTGTCTCGCCGTATACCTGCGACTGAGACGCGAGTTTCACCTTTGTGGTCTGTTCTTCTCCGTTACGAACGAAGGTGAGCGTCACGACGTCTCCCGCGTTGTAGTTCAGCAGGGTCTTGATGAGTTCCGTACTGCCTGTGATCTTCGTGTCGTTCACCGCGGTGATGATATCCTTGATCTTGAGTCCCGCTTCATCGGCGGGCGAACCCGCGGCGACCTCGGAGATGAACGCCCCTTCCTCAACGCCGAGCTCGAGATTCGGGTACTGCGCCGCGATATCAGCCGCATTGGCCGCGCTCACACCCATATACACGCGCTCAAAGCTGCCGGTCTCGAGTATCTTGCTGATGATGGGTTTTGCCGTGTTGATGGGGATCGCAAATCCCATGCCCTCGGCGGACGCTTTCGCCGTATTCACGCCGATCACCTCGCCCTTGCTGTTCAGCAGGGGGCCGCCGCTGTTGCCGGAGTTGATGGCCGCATCCACCTGAATGAGTCCCTCCATGCGCGTAGACTTACCCTGCGATGTGGCCGTGATCGTCCGATTCAGTCCGCTCACCACGCCCTGCGTGATGCTGCCGTTGAAATCGAGACCCAACGGGTTGCCGATAGCCGCGACATAGGAACCGATCTGAACCTTGTCGGAATCACCCAGTTCCACCGGCGCCAGACCGTTCATATCCACCTTGATGACGGCGAGGTCGATGGTTTCGTCGTTCCACAGCAACTCAGCTTCCACTTCCTTTCCGTCGGAGAGCAGCACGTTGATCTTGCTGGCGCTTCCGTCCATCACGACGTGAGAATTCGTGAGGATATATCCGTCGTCTTGGACGATAATCCCCGTTCCGACACCGGTGGATTCCTGACTCTGCCCGAAGAAGTTGTTGCCCTGCTCGTATGTGGACGTGATTCCCACCACCGAATTGAGCACCTTCTTCGCCACGGCCTCCGTCGTGCCAAGGTCGGACGTGGAATTGATCGTATAACTCTCGCCGGAAGACGAGCCCGCTCCCGCCGGGAAAAATTGCAACGCCACAAACCCGCCGCCGATGCCGGACAGGATACACAAGGCCACAGCGATGGCCGCGATGACCGTGACGGTCTTTCGTTTCATTCCGAGCACCGCAGATCCGCCTCCCGGCGCGCCGTACGCACCCGAACCGAGCGGCTTGACATTGCCGATGCGTCCCGGGATGCTGTAATGTTTCGGTCTTTCCGTCTGATTTGCCGCCATGCCGTATCCCGGCGTCGCTTCTCTGTTCCTATTTCTTTCATCATCCATTTTATTCGCCTCCATTTCGTTGGGAATTCTCGCAATACTGCTGTATTGATTCCCATTATAGATCGCTATCCTTAAACGAACCTGAATCGGGAAAAGTTTCGCGAATTATCGCTGATATATTTTACTCCTGTGGCCCACCTCGAGAATCAGTATGATTACTTCTTTATCCGAAATATGTGCGATGAGACGGTAATCGCCTATGCGATATCTCCATTTACCGGCATGATTTTCGGATAGAGGTTTTCCCTGTCTTCTTGGGTCGTCGGTACCCGTGAGATGCTTTCCGATCCACGCCATGATCATATTGGCTTGATGCGGATCCATCTTCCTGAGCGCTTTTTGCGCCCCGATCTCAAACACAACTTTATACCCCGACGATTCACTCATTGATGAGCCTCATCATCTCACTAAAGTCCACAGTCTGAGGGTTTCGTTCATGTTCCCGCATCGCATTCTCATAAAGTTTGAGATCAATCTCGTTTTCGATTTTCGTAAGCACCGCATCCCGAATCAGCGTGGACACTGATATATCGTTGGCTATGGTATATTGCTTCACAAGATGATCCTCATCTCGAGAAAGCCTCGCTTGAATAACAGACATGGTTCTCACCTCCTGTATTACATTGTACTACGGGTTCGAATAGTATGCAAGCAGTAATGCAGTTTATGAAATTGTAACAGGTCTGCGAGGGGTAGAAAAGCTTTAGCGACAACTGTCGCCACCTACCGCCGCGAGCAAAGCTTTCGTGTAGGGGTGAGACGGGTGGTGAAAAAGCGTCCACGGATCGCCTTCCTCTACAATGGCCGCGTCGCGCATCACGTATACGCGATCCGCGATCTGCCGCACCACGTCAAGATCGTGCGTGATGAACAGAATTGAAAGGTTTTTCTTGCGGCGCAGTTCCCGCAGGGTCTCCAATATCTGAGCCTGAACCAGCACGTCCAAGGCCGATACGGATTCGTCGCAGATCAGCAGACGGGGGTTTGGCGCCAAGGCACGCGCGATGGCGATGCGCTGACGTTGACCGCCCGAGAGTTGGGCGGGCTTGCGGTTCAGGAAATCGTGCGGTATCTCCACGAGATCCAAAAGACCCGGAAGTTCGGAGAGCGGCCGCTTCGCCGCCCGCAGGGCTTCCGCGAGGATGGCGCGTATGGTCAAGGCCGGGTTCAGCGAGGAATAGGGGTCTTGGAATACAATCTGCGCGTCGAAGACCGAGCCGGATTCGGCTGCGGGACGGTGAAATACGATATCGCCGCTGTCCGGTTTTGTCAGGCCAATGACGCAGCGCGCCAGCGTGGTCTTGCCGCTTCCCGATTCGCCGACGACACCCACGCATTCGCGCTCGTATACACGCAGGTCCACGTCGTCTAAGGCCATATGTCCGCCAAAGGACTTTTTAAGGCCGCGTACGTCCAATAGAGGATGGGCACTTTGCCGCGTTTTGTCCGCACTGTCTTTTTCCGTTCGTGTCCACGCGGGATGTTTCGCCGCGAGCAGAGCCTTCGTATAGGCGTTTTCGGGTCGAGAGATGATGGTCTTTGTGGAGCCGGATTCGACGATCTTTCCGTTGTGGAATACGAGCACGAAATCCGTGCGCTCGCTCACGATGCTCAGGTCGTGCGTGATGATGATCAGGGACATGTTTCTCGCGCGGCGCAGGCGGTCTATGAGATCCAATATCTCGCGTTGCGTGATGACGTCAAGGGCGGTGGTGGCTTCGTCGGCGATGAGTATCTGCGGCTTGGTCGCTAGGGCGGCGGCGATGACGACTCTCTGCCTCATGCCGCCGGAGAGTTCGAACGGGTATTGATGGGCGACTTTCGAGGGCAGTCCGACTTCATCCAACGCCCTTTGCACGTCGAAATCGCGCGCCTGCGCCCCTGCGAGACCTGCACGTATCTGCGCACCGCATCTCTGCAAGGGATCTAGCGATGTGAACGGATCCTGCATGACGAGACCTATCTTTTTACCGCGTATATTCCGCCACACCCGCTCACTCGCATTCAGGCTCACGGGTTCGCCGTCCAAGACGAAGTCGCCCGTCACGCGGCTTTGACCGGGGAGCAAGCCTATGACGGAGCGGGCAAACATGGTCTTGCCGCTACCCGACTCGCCGACGATACCGATGCAGGCCTTCTCCGCCGGGGCGATGGATATGCCGTCCAAGACTTCATTCCCAAGAATATTTACGTGAAGATTGTTTACCGAAAAATTCATAGTCCTCCTTAAAAGATGTTATCTCCATCCTTTGCGCATCCTGCGCGGTTCAATTAATATCAGAATCGCTTGACAGTTGCAG
>JAISQM010000080.1 GCA_031274195.1 Eubacteriales Family XIII. Incertae Sedis bacterium | reverse complement strand
CAATATTCTTTCGTTCTCTCCGTTTTTTTCTGACTGTTTTTTTAACAGTAGCCATTTATGCTTACCCTCCTATAACAGAGCTAATCCGACTTTCTCTTTCTGCCGACCGTTTTCTTCGGGCCTTTCCGCGTTCTGGCGTTGGTCTTCGTGTTCTGCCCTCTGACCGGCAATCCGCGCCTATGCCTGATGCCGCGATAACAGCCTATTTCCATGAGACGCTTGATATTGAGGCTCACATCCCGCCGCAGATCGCCTTCGACGCTGTAGTCGGAGTCGATGATCTTTCTGATTTTACCGGCTTCGTCCTCGGACAGATCCTTTACGCGAACGTCCGGGCTGACGCCGGCCTTCTTCAATATCTCGTTTGAAGTCGTCCGGCCTATGCCATAGATGTATGTAAGGCCTATCTCTATCCTCTTGTCTCTCGGTAAGTCGACACCTGCTATACGTGCCATATTCGTTATCCTCCTACTTGCTTACTTGCTTGCTTACGCAACCATCTATCAGAACCTTTCGGGCAGTTTCGTTATCTCACGACAATGAAACACAGCCGCTCCCGAATGGAGTCTGTTGCAAATCGTCCGTTTGTTATCCCTGTCTCTGCTTGTGCTTCGGATTCTCGCAGATGACCATTACGCGGCCTTTCCGCTTAATAACCTTGCATTTTTCACAGATCGGTTTTACTGATGATCTCACTTTCATTTTACGTCTCCTTTATATGCGCAAATATTTATGATAGCACATTTTTTCACTTATTGCAACACCACAGGCAATTTATCGGTTACTATTCAAACGGCGCGATAGTTTCGATTGAAGATACAAACTATGCTCCTCATTTATCCCTCCAGGTTATTCGGCCGCGTGATAGATCGTAGGGCGACAACTCGACTTTCACCCGATCTCCCGGCAGTATGCGAATGAAGTTCATTCGTATCTTTCCTGAGATATGAGCCAGAATCTCGTGGTCGTTCTCCAACCGCACGATAAACATCGCGTTGGGCTGCGCTTCAACTACGGTTCCAAACACCTCTATGACGTCTTTTTTTGCCATTCCTATCTACGCTCCTCTTTCGTCCCGCTCATCGAGGGTGATCACTTCCGGTGCTCCCTCCGTTATCACCACTGTATTTTCATAGTGAGCGGAGAGTTTCCTGTCTATCGTCACGGCCGTCCAATTGTTCGCAAGGACTTCCGTCTCATGGCCGCCTTCGTTGATCATGGGCTCGATGGCAAGCACCATGCCTTTAAGAAGCCGGGGGCCTTTTCCGGGCGCTCCGTAGTTCTTCACCTGCGGGTCTTCGTGCATATCTCTGCCGATGCCGTGCCCCACAAAATCCCTGACCACCGAATAGCCTTCCGACTCCGCTTTCCGTTGGACGGCGTTCCCGATGTCGGAAAGTCTGCACCCTTCGGTGCAATAACGCAGACATCCGAAAAAGCTGTCGCGGCAAACCTCTATGATGTGTCCGGCCTTTTCGCTCACTGTCCCTACCGGATACGTCCGAGCCGCGTCGCTGACCCAACCTTTATAGGTGGCGCCGATATCGACGCTGACGATATCCCCTTCTTGCAGAATCCGTCCCTCGTCGGGAATCCCGTGAACGATCTCATAGTTGACGGACACGCAAGCGCCGGCGGGATATCCGTTATAGCCTTTGAAGCTGGGAATCATGCCCTCCGAACAAATGCGTTCCTCCACATACCTGTTGATGTCCGCCGTACTGATACCCGGCTTGATCACAGTTCGAAGCTCGTACAGTATACTGCCCGTAACTTTGCCGCTGATCTTCATCATGCCGATCTCATTGTCGTTCTTCAGAATGATCATCTACTCACCAAGAAGCTTCTCGATCCCCGTGAATATGTCGCCGACGGGTATCATTCCGTCAAACTCCGAAAGCAGTCCTTTTCCCCGGTAATAGTCCACGAGGGGCATGGTCTGTTCGTTATATACGTCCACGCGGTTCTTCGCCGTCGCCTCCGTATCGTCATTTCGCTGCACGATCTTGCCGTCGCAATGATCGCAGACGCCGGCGACCTTGGGGGCAAAACTGCCCGTATTGTATGTCTTTCCGCAGACTTCACAGACCCGGCGTCCGGAAATCCGCCGGATGAGCTCGTCTCGCGGCGTATTGATGTAGATCACGCCGTCGATGCGCTCGCCCCGTTCGGTCAAAACGCGCTCCAGCGCGTCGGCCTGCACGATGGTTCGCGGAAATCCGTCCAACAGATACCCGCCTTTTGTGTCGTCCTCGCTCAGACGATCCGCCACGAGACCGACCACCAACTCATCGGGCACGAGTTCGCCCTTGTCCATATAGGCCTTGGCCTTTTTGCCAAGCTCCGTGCCGTCCGCGATGTTCTTTCTGAATATATCGCCCGTGGAGATTGCGGGTATGCCGTACTTCGCCGTAATCCGCTCCGCCTGTGTGCCTTTGCCGGAACCCGGCGGGCCGAGTAAAATTAAATTCTTCATTACAGGAATCCTTTATAATTGCGCATAACCATCTGCGACTCGATCTGTTTCATCGTATCCAAGGCCACGCCCACCGCAATGAGCAACGCCGTACCGCCAAACTGAATCTGCAGAGCCGTAAACTGTGAAATGAGCGTCGGCAGCGTCGCGATGACGGCCAAGAAGATGGCGCCGACAAACGTGATCCGCGTCATGACTCTATTCAGGTATTCCACGGTGGTTCTTCCGGGCCGAATGCCGGGGATAAATCCTCCGTTTGCCCGCATATTGTCCGATACTTCGACCACGTTGAAAGTGACCGCCGTATAGAAATATGTGAAAAATATAATCAGCAGAATATTGAACGCGGCGTAAACCCATACGCCGGGATCTCCGTTCGGGGAAAGCCATTTGTCAATGAAGTGGCCAAAACTGCCGTCATTTCCCGTAAAATACGTGATCGTAAGCGGAAACTGCAACAACGAGAGGGCAAAGATGACGGGAATGACACCCGCCTGATTGACCTTGATGGGAATGTGCGTGTTCTGTCCGCCGTACATCTTCCTGCCGACGACCCGCTTCGCGTACTGCACCGGTATTCGCCTCTGTCCTTGCTGCACCAATATCGTTCCGACGATGACGACGAGCGCAAAGACGCAGAACAGAATCAGCGAAATCAAGCTCACGCTGTTTGCACTGTAGCTCGTGAGTGCTCCGGCGATGGCAGTGGGCGCCCGACAGATGATGCCGGCAAAGATGATGAGCGAGATGCCGTTGCCTATGCCGTATTCGTTGATCTGTTCGCCCAACCACATGAGGAAAGCCGTGCCCGCCGTCAAGGTGATGATGACCACGATGACCGTAAAGGCATTCGTACTGCCATCCGCGTTCTTGATGACAGCCTGCCGAAACAGTCCGAGCGTGAGCCCGACGGCTTGTAAAAGCGCCAATACCACCGTCAGATACCGTGTGTACTGTGCGATCTTCTTTTTACCCTCCGTACCCTCTCTCGACAGCGCTTCCAGTCTCGGAATCGCGATGGTGAGCAGGTTTAGAATGATCGAAGCTGTGATGTAGGGAGTGATACTCAACGCGAAGATGGTGAAATTCTGAAAAGCTCCGCCGGAAAAGAGGTTGAATATCTCAAAAAGCCCCTGTCCGTTAAACGCTTCCGCCAATACCGCGCGATTGATACCGGGAATCGGTACGTTCGCGCCGAGCCTGAACACGACGATCATCAACAAGGTGAAGATCATCTTCCTTCGAATATCAGGTATCTTCCACGCTTTGCCGAGGGTTTCAAACATACCCATGCTAAATTTCCTCCGCCCTGCCGCCGGCGGCTTCGATCTTTTCAATGGCGGATTTGCTGAACTTGTTCGCTTTCACCGTCAGCTTCTTCTCCAATTTGCCATCACCCAGAATCTTCACGCCGAGCTTTTTCCGAACCAATCGCTTTTCTGCGAGCAATTCGGGCGTAATCTCCGTGTCGCTGTCAAAGTTGTTCAAATCCGCAACATTGACGGTCTCGTATTCAACTTTCCAGATATTCGTAAATCCACGCTTAGGTATGCGCCGATAAAGGGGCATCTGACCGCCTTCAAATCCGATCCTCGTGCCGCCGCCGCTCCTGGAGTTCTGACCGTTCATGCCGCGGCCGGCAGTCTTGCCTTGGCCGCTGCCCGTACCTCTGCCCTTTCGCTTGGGTGCCTTTCGGGAACCCGGAGGGGCTTTTAATTCGTGTAGCCTCATATCCCTAATCTCCTTTTTGCTTGTCTTTTTTCCGTATCTGCGGCTTATCTTCCTCACTCGTCAGTTACGTACAGCAAGTACGCGCCTTCCTCGTTCGTCATCTGCACCGCACCTACGAAAAAAATCCGGCGCAACATTTATACTTTTCTATTCGGAGACCGTCAGAAGGTGTTCTACCTTTTTGACGGCACCCCAGGTCACCGGCGTATCTTCCAATTCGACCGTATGGTGCATCTTGCGCAACCCGAGCGCTTTCACCACGCGCCGCTGAGCGGGTGTCGCGCCGATGGGACTCTTTGTCAATGTGATTTTAATCGTCTTTGCCATCTTCTACCTCCGGCGATTTGCTTTGTTCCGCCGATTCTCCAACTCAATATCGTTCTATCCCAATATCTCTTCTCGGCTCTTGCCCCTGAGCTTGCTGATCTGATCTACGGTCTTGAGGCTGCTGAGTCCTTCAATGGTGGCGTAAGCCATATTGCCCGCATTGTTGGAACCGATGGACTTGGCTCTGACATCCTTTACGCCGGCCAGTTCCAACACCGTCCGCACGGAGCTGCCCGCGATGACGCCGGTACCCTCCGTACCGGGCATGATGACCACCTTGCCCGCGCCGAACACGCCCAACACCTTGTGCGGAATGGTGGTTCCCACCGTCGGAACGAAGATGAGCTTCTTCTTCGCGTCCTCAATGGCTTTCCTCACCGCTTCCGGTATTTCCCGGGCTTTGCCGAGTCCTACGCCCACATGGCCTTCTTCGTCTCCGACGACCACAGTCACGCTGAACCGCATATTGCGTCCGCCTTTGACGGTCTT
>JAISQM010000074.1 GCA_031274195.1 Eubacteriales Family XIII. Incertae Sedis bacterium | reverse complement strand
AATCCAAGGAGCCCAACATCGCCCGGTTTATCAAAAACCGGGAGGCGGACAGCACCAAACCCGCATATTCGATGTTCTCTTTGGAATCCGAGTGAATGGATACGCTGTGTCCCTTGCCTTCCACTTCCAGATTTTCTTTCGCGATTTGGATGCCTTCCTCGAAATCATCATACTTGTACGCCGCGATTACCGGACACATTTTTTCCTTGCTCAGAATATCTTTATCACCTGCGCCATCGGCTTCCACTACAATAATTCTCGTGTCCTTTGGAATATCGATCTTTGCAAGTTCTGCTATGTCAGCGACGGATTGACCGACCACGTGTCTGCTCATATGTCCCTGCTCATCAAAAATTGTATCCCTGAATTTTTCTTTTTCCGAGGCATCCCGGACAACATACCCGCCATTCTTTTCAAATTCCTTCATGATCGTGTCGAATTCACTCGCAGGACATATAACCGATTGCTCTCCCGAACAGATGATGCCGTTGTCGAATATTCTGCCGGCGATGATCTTGGGAACAGCGGTGGCGATATCCACACCTTTGTCGATGATGCACTGCACATTGCCGGCACCCACGCCCAAAGCGGGACGCCCCGAGCTGTAGGCCGCCTTTACCATACCCATGCCGCCTGTCGCGATTACCATATCCGCCATCGAAATCAAATTCTTGGTATTCTCTCTGGAATGTTCACCGATAATCTGAACCAAATTGTCGGGAAGTCCCAATTCCGCCAACGCCTTCTGTATCAACTCTACGGTCGCGCCACTGCACTTGACCGACTTGTGATGCGGCGTGATGATGATGGCGTTCCCGCCTTTCAGCGCAAACATGGCATTACTCATCGGCGTTACAATGGGGTTCGTCGTAGGCGTGATCGCCGCGACGATACCTACCGGCTTCGCGATCTTTGTGATTCCCGTCTTTTCGTCTATATCGATAATCCCCTTCGATTTCTTCCCTTTCAGGCTATGCCAGATGATCTTCGACTTGTTCTTGTTTTTCAGCACCTTATCTTCATAGTTGCCCATTCCCGTTTCCTGTACGGCCAATTCCGCGAGCATTTCCGCATTATCATGCACTATTTTCGCAATCATAAGCACCGCGCGATCTGTTTCTTCCTGTGATTTTGTCTCGAACACCGCCTGCGCCTTGCGCGCCGCGTCAATATATCCCTGAATATAGGCTTCGCTCTTTGCTATTGCATCTTCCATCGTCTTTACTCTCCCTTCTCCTATGCTTGGAGCTGTTCGACAGTCACTTACGCTTTTGATCTGCCTTTTTCACAAGTGATTGATTTACCGCTCCTTATTTCTATTTTAACATATTTCGCTTTCGCGCACTTTTACTTCATGCTGCCCGTTTTTTGGAATTTTGCGTGCCAACTCAACGCTTCATCCAAAATATGCGGCGTCTGCTTCGCAGAAACTTCCGATGCCCTCGTGTAATAGTCCATCAAGGCAGTCCTGTAGTCCGGGTGCGCGCAATTCTCGATTATTTTTATCGCGCGCTCCTTCGGACTGAGTCCCCTCAAATCCGCATAACCCTGCTCGGTCACGATGACCATCACCTCATGTTCCGTATGATCCACATGGGAAACAAAGGGTACGATGGAGGAGATCGCCCCATCCTTCGCCGTCGAAACCGTGCTGAAGATGGTGATATAGCCGTTCCTCGTGAAATCCCCGGAACCGCCGATTCCGTTCATCATCTTCGAGCCCATAATGTGTGTGGAGTTCACATTTCCGTAAATATCCATCTCTATGGCGGTGTTGATCGCGATCACGCCGAGCCGGCGGATCACCTCCGGATTGTTGCTGAGTTCCTGCGGACGCAGGATGATCTTTTCTTTAAAGAATTCGATCTCCTGTTCAAACTTCTCAAGCGCCTCCGGCGACGGACTAAGCGATGTCGTGGAAGCTATGACGGCCTTGCCCGACCGCAGAAGATCGAGCATCGAATCCTGCACGACCTCCGTATAGCAGGTCAGATTTGAAAAATCCGATTCACACAATCCGTAGAAGACCGCGTTTGCCACGCTGCCCACGCCGGATTGCAAGGGAAGCAACTCCTTCGTCAGACGGCCGGCCGCAACTTCTTTATTCAGAAAGTCGATGATATGATTTGATATCTGCTTTTCCTTTTCGCTCACCGCCGCCAACGGCCTTGTGCTGTCCTGCAGATCCGTCACGACGATGGCCGCGATTTTGTCTGCGCCGCACTCGATATAGGGCACGCCGATGCGGTCGCCGGGATGCGTGATCGGAATGGGTTCCCTGTTTGGCGGAGCCTTCGTAGTATAGATATCCGCCATACCTTCCAGCTCGAGCGGCTTCTTCTTGTTGATCTCCACAATCACTCGGTCAGCCTGCGCGACAAACGCCGCTGTATTTCCGATGCCGCTCGTCGGAATCAGATGCCCGTCCTCCGTGATCGCCAACGCTTCCACAATCGCGACATCCACCTTGGGAATGAACCCGTAATTTACATATTGCGTGGACTGCGAAAGGTGCATATCCACATACTCGATCTCGCCGCTGTTGATCTTTTCACGGATTTTCGCGTTCGTCTGATAGGGCAGACGCTTAGAAATGATCCCGGCCTCCGCCCACGCGCCATCCACCTCCGCGCCAACCGACGCCCCGGTGTAGAGCGAGATTTTGAAAGGCTTATCCGACTTTTTCGCTTTTTCCGCCAACGCGAGCGGCACGGCTTTCGGATATCCGGAAGGCGTGAATCCCGACGCGCCGATCACCATTCCATCCTTGATCAGTTCTGCGGCATCCTCGGCACCTACAATCCTATCTAACAATTTCTCCGACCTGATCCGTTCCTTTAATAACTTGTCGACCATCATATCTCCTTCCTTATCACATGGGTAAAATGTGCAAAATGATTACAAATATCACGGTAAACAACAATCCGAACGGGTAGGTCGCGCCATAGCCCGCCGCGGGTTTGTCATTGCCCGCCGCATCGACGGCGGCGCCCAAGCCCGGCGTAGAGGTCATCGCCCCGCAGATCGCGCCCGACAGCAACAGCCAATTCAGCTTGAACACATATCTTCCGAGGAAGAAACACACCAAGAGAGAGATGAGCGCGACCAAAGCGCCGACAAGGACCAATACCGCGCCGGACGTGACCAAGGACGACACGACCTGCCCGCCGTATTTCAGTCCCACGATCGCGAGGAAAAACGCCAGGCCGACATTGCTCAGCACGCCCAATATCTTCGTATCCAACCGGAAATTGACCGGCCCGATCTTTCCGAAATATCCGAGGATCAAGGCCATGATGAGAATCCCCCCCGTGGAGCCGAGCGAAAAATAGCCGAGCGGCCCTAAGAATATCTCGATGGAACCGACGAGATACCCGATGAAACAGGTCAGCGCAAAGGTCAGAAGATTGAATTTGACCTCCGGAACATCTTTTCCGCCCGCGCCGGCTCTCGCTTCCGCGATCTCCCTGTCATATCGCGCGATCTCATCCTCGAGCCTCATGCGGAATATGCGGGGAAGGAAATTGACGCCCAGAATGACGATCAGCACGCCGAATGGATAAGCCACGGCATGACCGATGCCGACGCCCGCCTCCGCGACGTCCACATACGTTTTTGCCTGTTCCTCCGTCAATTCGGATACATCGCCCGCGTTCAACTCCTCACCGGAGGAAGCCGCGACGATATCCAAAACTTCCTGCTTCTGCACCGCGGATAGCTTGTCATATCCGTCCGTGATCTCCTTTGCCTTTTTGCCCGCCGTTTCCAACGCGGCGCCTAAGCCGGGAGAACTGGTCAGCGCACCGGTATAGACCCCTGCGACCTCATAGGGTGTCGACTTCGCGTCGCCCTTGCTGAACAGGATCGTCGCGCCATAGGTGACGCCGGCCGCGACCAAGGTCGTGACCAAGCCGAGTACGATGAACGCCGCGCCGTATTTCTTGACGACGGCCTTCATGTCTTTCGCCGCGGACAATCCGACGGCGGCGACAAAGATGATCAAGAAAAGATCAAAGAAAGAACTTGATATGATACCGTTATCCAACATCTTCGTCGCCGCGGCAAAACCGTCCGCGCCCTCTCCTTCCGCGACAATCGAATTTCCGAGTGTGTACGCGAGCCAACCGACGAGCAACCCCACGAACAACGCACCCGATATCCCGAAATTGAATTTTCCAAACTTGATCTTTCCGAATAGTATTCCGACGACTACGGTAACGAACATCAAAACAAATGGATTCAT
>JAISQM010000031.1 GCA_031274195.1 Eubacteriales Family XIII. Incertae Sedis bacterium | reverse complement strand
AAGCGTTCCCGTTCCCAGTCACAGCTGTTGCCCAGACGCCGCTGCTGCTCCGTGATCCTGCCGCCGTACAGCTCCTTCCACGCCCACGCACGCTCCAAAAACGCGTCCCGCCCTATCTCCTCCTTCGTCTTGCCCTCGGTCGCGCGTATCTCGTCGGCCACTTTCACCTCGGTGGCGATGCTCGCGTGATCCGTTCCGGGAAGCCAGAGGGCGGAGTAGCCCTGAAGCCGCTTCCAACGCGTCAACACGTCCTGCAGTGTCTCATCTAAGGCGTGTCCCATGTGAAGTTGCCCCGTGATGTTGGGCGGCGGCATGACGATCGTAAACGGGTCGCGGCTTTCGTCCGCTTCCGCGTGAAAATATCCGCCGTTCTCCCATTCCTCATAGATTCTGCGTTCAAAACTGTTCGGGTCGTATGTCGTGTCCAAATTTCGCACCATTAAACGTATTCCTCTCCCAATATCGCGCGCACCGCACCAAATCTGCCGGTATCGCGCTTTCCAAAACCGTAGCCTACTTTTTTCGGCCGTATTCCCACCGCCTCACGAAACACAGCCTTCAACCCTTCCAATATGCCGAACCCCGTGGGCGTCACCATCTCCGTCGTGACGTCCGTCTCTATTATAACCGGAATATCGCTTGTTTTCAGCATCTCCATCACGGCGGGTACGGGTACCGGTATAACGCCGTGTCTGCATTCGATGAAACCCTGCCCGTCATGTACGGGGCCGCAGAGAATACGGCTGACACCCAACATATCTACGGCGACGGCCGTTCCCACGATATCCAAGATGGAGTCCATGGCGCCCACCTCGTGAAAGGCCACATCTTCCAGATTCTTGCCGTGTACGGCCGCTTCGGCTTTGCCGATCACGGTAAAGATGTCCGTCGCCATGCGTTTCGCATTTTCGGTCAGATCGCTGTTTTCGATGAGCGCTGTGATCTGCCGATAGGTGGTATGGGTATGGTGGTGGGTGTGATGGTGATCGTGCTGCGGCTCGCCTTCGATGATCACGTCGAGATCGACACCCGCTACGCCGTTCCTGCTGACGTAGTTTGGCACCAAGTCGAACGGGCCGATCTTCAGCGATGAGAGCGCGGTCTTGATGGCTTCCGCATCGACGCCCAGATGAATCAGCGCGCCCAAGGTCATGTCGCCGCTGATGCCCGCGCCGCATTCGAAGTACAACACTTTTTCTCCGGTCGATTCCATTGAAATTCCGCCTTTCCTACTTCTTCATGATGGTAGCCGCGAGATAGCCCGCCCCGAAACCGTTATCTATGTTCATGGTGCAGACGCCGAGACTGCAGCTATTCAGCATGGAAAAGAGCGCTGCGAGTCCGCCCATGGACGCGCCGTAACCGACGGAGGTGGGCACGGCGATCACCGGCCGCTCCACGAGTCCGCCCACGACGGACGACAAGGCGCCTTCCATGCCGGCGACGACGATGACGACATCGGCGCGGCGTATCTCCTCGAGCTTGTCAAGAAGCCGGTGCAGACCTGCGACACCCACATCGAAGATGCGTGATACGTTGTGACCGTAGAGTTCCGCCGCGATGGCGGCTTCCTCCGCGATGGGGATATCCGCCGTCCCGGCGGTCACGACGGCGATGAGGCCGGACAGTTTCGTAGATTCCGTGCGCCCGGGTCTTTGCAATGTAATCACGCGAGCCTGCTCGTGATAGGTCAGCGTCAACCCCCTGCTGTGCAAAAACGCCTCGTCTAAGATTTCGTCCGCTGCGGTAAAATGCGCGGGATCCGCCTTGGTCGCGATGATGAGTTCCGCCGATTCCGCCATGCGTTTCATGATGGCGGCGGCCTGCTCCGGCGTCTTCCCGAGGCAGAATATGACTTCCGGCTGCCCCGTCCTAAGCTCGCGGTTCAGGTCGATCTTCGCGAAGTCCATGTCCTCGTAGGGGGAGAGCCTTATGCGCTTCGCGGCCTCGGCGGGCGACATCTCCCCGTCCGCGACCTTTTTTAATATATCGCTCAATTCCGTATTTTTCATCTGCCGTTCTCCGCCGCGATCAATACATGCGATAGCAATTTCAGCGTGGTCACCGTACCGACGCCGCCGGGGACGGGCGTAAGATTTGCCACCGCGCCCATCGCGTCCTCTGCGATCACGTCGCCGTAGAGCTTCCCGTCTGCGTCCGCGTGGATGCCCACATCGACGACCGTCTGATTCGCGTTAAAGTACGCGCGTCCGACGCCGCTTTCCCGACCGTCTCTCGCCAAGCCCGCCGCCACGATCAGGATATCCGCCGACGCCGCAAGCGCCTCGATGCCGACCGTCCTGCTGTGGCAGATCGTCACCGTCGCGTTTCTCTCAAGCAACAGCAGGCTCACGGGTCTGCCGATGACGGCGCTGCGGCCGACGACCACGGCTCGCTGCCCCTCTGTCTCGATGCCGTAATGATCCAACAGATCGAGGACGGCCTCCGCCGTACAGGGCGCGAATCCCGCTTTCAGTCCAACGCCCGCCGCCGCTTTTCCTCTCTCGCAGTCTCCGGCGTACAGCGCCGCCATGGATGCGGGCGTAACGCCGTCTACGTCCTTCTTCGGATCGAGAGCAGCGCACACAGTCCCTTCATCCACATGCGCGGGCAGGGGTCTGAAGATCAGTACGCCGTGAACCGAGGAATCGGCATTGAGCCGCTCAATCCGTTCAATCAACTCCGCCTGCTCCGTTTCCTCGGATACAACCAGACTTCGCACATCGATTCCGACACTTTCGGAGAGGCGAATGATCGTATGCTCGTAGGCGATGTCGTCGTCCCGTTCGCCCGCTCTGATGATCGCAAGGCAAGGAAAGATGTCCTCGCCGCGCAAAGACGCGGCTCTGTTCGCCAACTCCGGCATCCGCTTTTCCTTTATTTCTTTTCCGCTCAGCAATTTCGTCATACGCCGTCCATAAACCCCTCTTCAATCTTGCTATAGATTTCATCGGCGCGGGGCAGGTATTTCTCCAGAAGTTCCCGGCCTTCGCCGTTCACGCGATCCGTAAACGCCCTATCCCGTATGCTCATCGTATTGACGCAGACGTTGAGCCATGCGGATTGCAGCGCGGCCTTGCAGAGTATCGCGCCGCACGCCGCGTCGCTCACGGCCAACCGGCTGCCCTTTTCGGCGAATTCACGCAGCAGATCGATGGCCTCGGCGCACCGCTTCATCATCGATAGCGGAACCAACGACGCCTCTTTGAGCGACGTCTCCATGACCCGCGCCTTGGCTTCCCGCTCCGCGTCGGTGCCCGCAGGCATTCGGTACGCGCCGGCCAACGGCTCGAATGCGTCGGCGTCCTTCTCGATTAGTGCCAACAACTCGTTCTGAACGCGATCCGCCGAGGCTCTGAGCCGCTTCATTTCGTCTTCCACATCGGCGTATTTGTTCTTTCCGACCGTCAGATTCGCAACCATGCCGCCCAACGCGATGCCGATGGCTCCGGCCAACGCCGATGCGCCTCCGCCGCCGGGCGTCGGTGCCTTGCCTGACAACTCTATTACGAATTCCTGCACACTCTTTTTGATCAATTCCGTCATGTTAACCTCGATAACCGTTAAAACAAGCCCGATATTCTGCCGTCCGCGTCCACGTCGATCTTTTCGGCCGCCGGAATCTTGGGCAGTCCGGGCATGGTCATGATATCGCCCGTGAGTGCCACGATGAATCCCGCTCCGGCGGAGACTTTCATCCCGCGAACCGTGAGCGTGAAATTCTCCGGCGCGCCGAGCAAGGTCGGATCATCCGAAAAGCTGTACTGCGTCTTTGCGATGCAGATGGGCATATCTCCGAATCCCAACCGTTCCAACTGTTCCATCTCCTTGATCGCCGCCGGCGTGACGACCACATCCGAGGCGTGATATATCTTGGTCGCGATCTCCTCTATCTTCTCGGATATGCTGAGCCGGCTCTCATAGCTGTATCTGAACCTGCTCGGCAGTTCGCAGAGGCGCACGACCTCCTCGGCGAGCGCGACGCCGCCTTCCCCGCCTTTGCCCCATACCTCGGAAAGCGCTACATGCACGCCCCGTTCCTTACATTTCGCCTCGACCAATTTCAATTCGGCCTCCGTATCCGCCGGAAATCTGTTGACGGCGACCACGGCGGGCAGTCCGTAGACCTCCGTGATGTTGTCCACATGGCGCAGGAGATTCGGGATCCCCATATTCAGGGCGGCCAAGTCCTCCCGCTCAAGATTCTCACGCTTTGCGCCGCCGTGATGTTTCAGCGCCCGAACCGTCGCGACGACGACTACGGCCGCCGGCGTGAGACCCGCCATGCGGCACTTGATATCGAGGAATTTCTCCGCGCCCAGATCCGCGCCGAACCCGGCTTCCGTAACGACGTAATCGCTCAGACGAAGCGCGAGCTTCGTAGCCATGACCGAATTGCAGCCGTGGGCGATATTCGCGAAAGGCCCGCCGTGTACGAAAGCAGGCGTATGCTCGAGCGTCTGAACCAAATTGGGTTTCAAGGCGTCCTTAAGGAGCGCCGTCATCGCGCCTTGCGCCTTGAGCATACCGGCCGTGATCGGTTCGCCGTCGAAACTGTAGCCGACGATGATGGCCGATAGTCTGCGTTTCAGATCCTCGATACCGGCAGCGAGGCAGAGTATCGCCATGATCTCGCTGGCGACCGTGATGTCGTAGGCGTCCTCGCGCGGCATGCCGCCCGTCCCGCCGCCGAGTCCGTTCGTCAGTCGCCTGAGCTGACGGTCATTCATGTCGACGCATCTGTGCCATGTGATTCTGCGGGGATCGAGCCTCAGATCATTTCCCTGAAATATGTGATTGTCCACCATAGCCGCCAACAGGTTGTTGGCCGCGCCGATGGCGTGCATATCGCCCGTAAAATGTAGGTTGATGTCCTCCATAGGTACAACCTGGGCGTATCCGCCGCCCGCCGCGCCGCCCTTGACGCCGAAAACCGGTCCGAGGGACGGCTCACGCAGTGCGACAGTGACGTTTTTTCCGATCTTGACGAGACCGTCCGCGAGGCCGACCGTGGTCGTGGTCTTACCTTCCCCTGCGGGCGTGGGCGTAATGGCCGTGACGAGGATCAGCTTGCCGTCCTTGCCCGCTCCATCCTTGAGCATATCGTAGTCCACCTTGGCCTTATAGCGCCCGTAATGTTCGAGATAGCGACCGTCTATGCCCGCCTTCTCCGCAATGACGTCGATGGACTCCATCTCTGTCGATTGTGCTATGTCAATATCGCTCTGCATACTTCCTCCTTTAATGTTACTACTCAAGTTAATAGGTCAGCGGGGGCAGCCTGCGCGGAAGCCTGCTATATCACAGGCGTCGATGATCTCCGACACATCCTTATATTTGTTCAGCGTGTATAAATGCAAACCGCAGACACCCGCGCCGATGTACCGATCGATGAGCCGTGCGGTGAAAGCCTTTCCCGCTTCGCGAAACCCGTCCGCGTCGCGCTCGTATCTCCCGATGATGGCCGCGAGCTCCGCGGGTATGGAGCAGCCGTTGGACAGGGTCATGCGAATGGTACCCTCCCGCGATAAGATGGGCATGATGCCCACGACCACCGGCACCGTGATGCCCGCCCGCCTGATGCACTCGATGAACCGCTCATATGCCGTCACGTCATGACAGAGCTGCGCCATGAAGAATTCCGCACCCATATCTTGCTTCGATTTTAGGTATTTCACATCTTCCTCTAAGGTGTCGGACTCGATATGAATCTCCGGATAGCAGGCGGCTCCCAGCGACAGACCGGGATGTTTCTCCCGAAAATACGCAATCAAGCTATCGGCGTGGACAAAGTCCCCCCGCGTCCCGGTCCAGCCCTCGGGCAGATCGCCGCGCAACAGCAATACGTTTTCGATGCCAAGATCGAGATAATTTCCGATATATTCATCAATCTTCTCACGGGTATTGCCGATGCACGTAAAATGCGGCATCACCGCGTGGCCGCTCTCTTTCACAAGCTTGCAAACATCGACGGAGCGCCCCTCATTCGTGCCGCCGGCTCCATAGGTGATGCTGACAAAATCGGGGTCGTATTCGTAGAGATGTGTGAGCGTGTCCTCGAGCGGCGCCAATGAGGCATCCCCCTTGGGCGGGAAAACCTCAAACGAAAACGTATTCTTCTCTTTCGATAAAGCGGATATTTTCAAATTATGACTCCTGTTCCATCACGATTCCGCGCTTTGTGCGCGAATATAAATGTATTTCAAGTGCTTCCTATGTTATTATACATAAAATCGTGGTGTTCGTACAGGGAAACACACACCCGGAGCCTCAAACAGGATTTTTGTTAAAAACGCAATTGGACGGGTTCTGCGCCGGAGGCGTACTTGACGTACGTTGACGATGCAGATTCCGTCCAAAAAGTTCGGATTGTGGAACGCTTAGTACAAGACTCGGCTTAGCCTCGCAGCTATTTACGCCTACCCTTGCGCAGTTACCACATTCACCGTAGACGCTCCGACAAAGACACTCTTACCGTTCGTCAGGGTCGCGTAGACGTGAATGTTATATACTCCGGTCTCCTTATGATTAAAAACCGAGACGTCAAACTGATAGACACCATTCCCCTTCGGCGTCGCCGTATACCACTTCAGGTCGTTTTGGCCGCCCACATTGCCCCATACCGCAAATTGTACCTTGCTGACGCCGGGAGAAATGGAAAGGTTCGTCGTCTCTATGGAAATTGAGGTCTGCGTGGGATTGAGCGATGCCGTCACGGGAGGCGTAGGGAACGGAATCGTCGTCCCATCTGCCGTCGCAAACGTCCCGTTGCCGCCGCGCACATA
>JAISQM010000115.1 GCA_031274195.1 Eubacteriales Family XIII. Incertae Sedis bacterium | reverse complement strand
CGGCGACGACTCCGGCATCGGCATAAGCGTCCTGACGCTACTGCTCGCCACCGCCGGCCTCACCGGCTGCGCGATCACAAGACGCCGCCTGCGCAAGTACCGCATCGGCACCAAAGCGTAATAAATACCAACGACCGTTAATCAACCGCAAGACACATCGGGACATCCCCCTTGTGTCTTGCTCATTATGTTTGTAAAACAAAATGTAAAATATTCCCATTTATTTGCAAAAAACACCGCCTTCAAAAACTTGACTCCGGGGCGCCGCGATGTTATGATAACAGAGTAAATCAAGAAGAAGTGATTCGCTTCTCACCTCGTCGGTACGCGCGGGCAGGTTCATGATCGGAAGGCTGACAGGACGCATTGCGCCAAAGGCCGAGGATGATGAGGCGAATGAGAATTCGCTTTTTTTAATGGAAAAAAAGACAAGCAAAGGAGGTGCACAAGATTAGTAGACCTACAACGCCCAACAGGGCGCCGCAGAACAGGGGCAATCCCATCAATGATGCGATTCACGCATCGGAGCTGCGCGTCATAGACGAGAAAGGGGAACAGGCGGGCATCATGTTGCTCGAGGTCGCCCAACAGATGGCCGACAACCGCAAGCTGGATTTGGTTCTCATATCCCCCAACGCAAAGCCGCCCGTGGCGAAGATCATGGATTATGGCAAGTATCGCTATGAGCAGCAGAAACGGGAGAAAGAGGCGCGGAAGAAGCAAAAGGTCATACAGGTGAAGGAGATCAGGCTCAGCACGTTCATCGAAAAGCATGATCTCGCCGTGAAAGCTCACAACGCCGAAAAGTTCCTGAAAGAAGGCGACAAGGTGAAGGTGAGCCTGCGGTTTAAGGGCCGAGAACGCGGACGCATGGAAAAGGGCTACGAAGTGATGGAACGGTTCGCCGCATTGACGGAGGAGTTTGGAGCTCCCGAAAAGCGGCCGGCTTTCGAGGGTCGGAGTCTGACGATGATCCTTGCGCCGATTCCCGATAAGGAGAATAAGGCGGCCAAATCTAAGAACCGGGACAAATCCGATGCGCAAGAGGCGTCGGAGAAGCAGGTCGCCGAAAAGAGTCCACAGGCGACCGGTAATAGTGTAAATGAAGGGATGGAGCAATAATGGCGAAAAATAAAATGAAAACCCATAGAGGTGCAAAAAAAAGGTTTCGACTCACGGGAACGGGAAAGCTGAAACGAAACAAGGCTTACAAGAGCCATATCCTTACGAAAAAGAGCGCGAAGAGAAAACGCGGACTTCGGCAGGCGACCACTTTGACATCCGCGGATTTGACGCGCATCAAGAGGGCAATCGGCCGGTAAATGGCGTGGCGCTTGAATAGTAACAGATAAGGGAGGCATAGATTAAAATGGCAAGAGTAAAGAAAGGGTTAAACGCCCACAAACGACATAAGAAAATTTTGAAGCAGGCGCGGGGATATTACGGCCAAAAGAGCAAGGTGTTTCGAGCCGCGAATCCCGCCGTGATGCGTGCGCTCGCGTCCGCCTATGTGGGGCGCAAGCAGAAAAAACGCGACTATAGAAGGCTTTGGATCGCGCGGATCAATGCCGGCGCGCGGTTGAACGGGCTTTCCTACAGCAAACTGATGAACGGCCTGAAGAAATCCGGTATCGAGATCAACAGGAAGATGTTGTCGGAGATGGCGATCAGCGATTCGGCGGGATTCGCCCAACTCTGCGAAACGGCAAAGAGCGTGGCCAAATAGCGCCGCGGTGGAGGCAATATTATGAGATGTCCCTTTTGCGGTAATCCTGATACGAAGGTGATCGACAGCCGGCCCACAGAAGAAGGGCAGGCGATTCGCCGCCGACGCGAGTGCGAACGTTGCGGCAAGCGCTTCACCACCTACGAGAAGGTCGAGGAGATCATCCTGATGGTGGTGAAGAAAGACGGTCGCCGAGAGGCCTTTGACAGAAACAAGGTGATGAATGGGATCATCAGAGCCTGCGAGAAGCGACCCGTTCCGATGGCGGACATCGAGAAGATCGTATTTGAGATAGAGCGCGGCTTAAACAACATGATGGAGAAGGAGATGGAGTCCACGATCATCGGGGAATACGTCATGGAACACCTAAAGGAAATCGACGACGTCGCCTATGTGCGCTTCGCCTCCGTCTACCGTCAGTTTACGGATGCGGAGAGCTTCCGACACGAGATCGAAAAACTTCTCAAAAACGGCAGAAAGAACGGCATTAAAAAGAATAAAGGCGGAGTGGTGCGACATGAAGATTGAAGGTCTCGTTCGCATCGCCATGGACGGTCCCTCCGGCGCGGGCAAGAGCACCGTCGCGAAGCGGATTGCCGCGGCGCTTTCCATCGTCTATATCGACACGGGCGCTATGTACAGAGCCGTCGCGTATAAGATACTCGCGACCGGCACCGACATTGACGGCGATCTGACAGGCCTTGCAAAATTGCTTGAAGAGACGGATGTCGACTTCGCAGATGGGCGCACCGTGTTGGACGGCAGGGATGTGAGCGAGTTGATTCGCACGGCGGAGGTTACGGCGATGGCGTCGAGAAGCGCCGCCATCCCCATCGTGCGTGAAAAGCTCGTGGCGTTGCAACGCAAGATGGGTGCGGAGAAGAGCGTGGTCATGGATGGCCGCGACATCGGAAGCAATGTATTCCCGGACGCGGAATTCAAATTTTTCATAACCGCTTCCCCGGAGGAACGGGCGAAGCGGAGATTCGCGGAAATCGCGGCGGAGTCGCCAATGTCCTACGAGGAGGTGCTTGCCGCCATCAAAGCGCGGGATTACAACGATTCTCACCGGGCGGTGAATCCTTTGGTCAAAACCGACGACGCCATCGAGGTCAATACCGACGGGTTGGATATCGATGGGGTGACGCAATTGATCTTGGGAAAGATTGTTGAAAGGCGTCCTAAAGAATGGTATAATTAAACCTCTGTTTGACGTTAGGTTGCGGGATGGTCGCTATTCCGAAAAGGAGGTTGCGATCATGCTGAGAATCAAAGAATTGCCCGAGGCTGAACGGCCGAGGGAAAAGTTGCTTGCGCAGGGAAGCGCCGCCCTCTCCAATACGGAGTTGTTGGCTGTTCTCATAGGAAGCGGAACGAAAGGTGAGTCCGCGATGGCTCTTGCCGCGAGGATACTCGCGTTGCAGGATTCGGGGATATCTTTCCTGTCTGTGGCGGCTCCCGAGGAGTTGACGCAGGTGCCGGGCATCGGAACGGCCGTAGCATGCCGCATCGCGGCGTCGGTGGAGTTGGGCAGACGCCTG
Source organism: Eubacteriales Family XIII. Incertae Sedis bacterium (assembly GCA_031274195.1). Classification (GTDB taxonomy): domain Bacteria; phylum Bacillota; class Clostridia; order Peptostreptococcales; family Anaerovoracaceae; genus JAISGB01. The sequence continues at coordinate 21,566 of JAISQM010000115.1, read as the reverse complement.
TCGCAGAGTCGCGGTTCGGTCAAATTTCATTTCGGTACGCCGGAGGATATCGCGTCGCTGTTTATGGAAGACATGAGGCATGAAACGAAGGAGCACTTTCGTATACTCCTTCTGAATGCCCGAAATGAATTGATGGGCAAGGAGCTCATCTCGGTCGGCAATATCACGGGTTCCATCGTGGATCCGCGCGATGTGTTCAAACCGGCGGTGAAGCGAGGCGCGGCGGCTATCGTGTTGGTGCATAATCATCCGAGCGGCAGCATTCACCCCAGCGACGCGGATCTCTCGGTCACGGAGCGGATTGTGGAGGCCGGCAGGATTTTGGATATCAAGGTGTTGGATCACCTGATTATCGGAGACGGTGATTTTGTCAGTCTAAAAAGGGAAAAACTCATGTGAAAGCATGTGGAAAGTGAGGCATTTGTCAATGTTCGGAAGCAGAGATGTCGGAATAGATCTGGGGACAGCCAATACGCTCGTGTATGTGAAGGGGAAAGGCATCGTTTTGAACCAACCATCGGTTATCGCGGTGGATACGTTCGCGCGGCGCATTCTCGCCGTTGGTACCGAAGCGAAAAAGATGATCGGGAAGACGCCCAAGCATATCAAAGTGGTGCGGCCGCTTGAGGATGGCGTCATTTCCAATTTTGAGATGACGGGAGAGATGCTTCGCGTATTCATCCGCAAAGCGCTCGAGAAGGGTTCGCGCTTTTCGCGGATTCGCGTTGTGATCGGCGTTCCCTCCGGCGTCACCGAGGTGGAGAAGCGAGCGGTCGAGGAAGTCGTGCGGGAGATGGGCGCCAAGGAGGTATATATCCTTGACGAACCCATGGCGGCCGCGATCGGCTGCGGACTGCCCATTGACGGACCTACCGGCTGTATGGTCGTGGATATCGGTGGCGGCACCTCAGATATCGCCATCATCGCGCTGGAGGGCATCGTCACGAGCACCTCGCTTCGGCACGCCGGCGACAAACTTAACGATGCGATCATCTCCTACATGCGTAAAAATTTCGAGCTGTTTATCGGTGAGAAGATGGCGGAGGAACTGAAGATCGAAATCGGTTGCGCCTATCTCGATTCCGCGGATAAGGATGCCAAAATGACGGAGTGGGCGGCCAGCGGTAGGGACATCGTTTCGGGACTGCCCCGCACTTATATGGTGACGTCGCGGGATATCTTCGATGCTTTGGCGGAATCGATCGATGTCATTGTGGATGGCATCAAGCTGACGCTCGAAAACGCGCCGCCGGCCATCGCCGCCGACATCGTAAAGAGCGGCATCGTGCTGACGGGCGGCGGTGCGCTCATTCAGGGACTTGACCGGCTCATTTCGGAGAAGACCGGACTCAATGTGATCGTCGCGGAAAACGCCTTGGAAGCCGTGGCGGAGGGGACGGGTACAAGCCTGGCCAATATCGATAAGTTGGAGCGGTACGCGAGTTATACAAAAAAATAGCTGTTTGGTTGACTGATCAATTGAAAGAGATTCTTACATGAAATGGTTCGCATCGCATAGAAGGTTGTTGCTCGTTGCGGCGATATTGTTGATATTACTCATCTTATTGCTTGCCTCATATGCTCTAAAGGATAGCGAGAGCGCCGTCGGAGAAGTCGCCGGTACGGTGGTCGCTTATGTCCAAAAACCTTTCGTTGCGCTCCGCGACGCGGTGAGCGGCGGTTTTGGCAGTCTGATCAACGACGATGATCTGTTGGCGGAAAATGAGGCGCTGAAGGATGAGTTGGATCAGGTAAAGACGGATCTGATCAAAGAGAAACTCAGTCGCGAGGAGCTGACGGAGCTTCAAAAACTTTCGGGTGCGTTGAATGTGTCGCAGCAGGATTACACGCTGTTGGCCGCCAATGTCATATCGATGGAAAATTCCAACGCGTTCGACATATTTACCATCGATGTCGGTACCGACGCGGGGGTCAATCGCAATTCGGTGGTGGTCTGCGGGGACGGTCTCGTGGGTCGGGTGCTCACCGCAAGCAAGGATTCGGCGAAGGTCGTCGCTATCATCGACGAGAACAATAAGATCGGATTTCAAGTGCATAAGGGACGGGATTTTCTGGGGGTGTGTTACGGAGACGGAAAGGGCAATCTGAGCGGATATCTTTTGGATGAGAGCGCCGTAGCCAATGAAGGGGACGAGATCGTTACCTCGGGCATCGGCGGCGTCTATCCGGCAGGGTTCGTCATCGGGCGGGTCACGAAGGCGGAACGGACGGACGACAGTGATCTTCTGGAAGTATCCATTCGCCCCGCTGTGTATTTCAAGGGACTGAAGAAAGTGGCGGTGTTGATATGAGCAGGATGAAATACTATATCGCGATTCCCGTGTTTTTGCTTGCGTTTCTGATTCAGACGACCGTTCTGTATCATGTCACGATATTCGGTTATACGCCGAATCTGCTCCTGTGCCTCGTCATCGTATTTTCCTTTCTCTACGAGGAACATTACGGGCTCATTCTCGGTCTCGCGTTCGGCGCGATGCTCGATGTCTCTACGTCTTGGTACTTTGGCGTCCAGACCATCACTTTCTTGCTGACGTACACCTTTGTGACGCTCTTACGGCGCGTATTCAATCACGAGACATTGTTGCCCGATATGCTCATGGCCGTCATAGCCACACCCTTGAATGTCTTTTTTGTGTGGGGAGTATACAGACTCGCCGGCAGTCCGATGACCGTGATGATTCCGCTGCGTTCCCTGCCCGTGTTGGTCATATCGCAATGTATTCTGACGGGCGTCCTGCACCTGATCTTCGTGCGGAGCGTCATTCGGTATCGCCGGGATCGCAAGGTCGAATGGGAGGTGTGGACGTGACTTGGTTTAGGAGCCGAAACAATATCCTCTTGGTCTTTTTTATTCTGCTGCTGATTCTGCTCGTGATCAGGCTCTTTGTCATCACCGGCATTCAGGGAGAAAAGTGGACGGCGGAAGCTGAAACGAATACGGTAAAAAGCATCTACACGGATGCGCCGAGGGGCGAAATCTACGACAGGAACGGTGTGTTGCTCGCGGGAAACCTGCCGAGCTTTACCGTCACATTTTCGCGGAACGCCATGACCGGAGACGAAACGAACGCATCCATATCCGGGCTCATCGCCATACTGGAACGGCATGGCGAAACATTGCTCGACGATTTTCCCATCGTGCTGACGGACGGAGCTTTCTCTTATACCTTTGACGCGGAGATTGCCGATTGGCTTGAGACGCAGCAGATGCCGGCCGATTTTACGGCGGAACAGGCTTTTAATGAAATCAGGCGCCGCAACAATATCGAGGAGGGATTAGACCGGTTCGACGCTCAAGAAAAGCTGTTGGAGCAGGGCATCTCTCCGCCCATATCTGTGCAACAGATGGAATTTACAAGCGCCAGAGAAAAAAAGAACTTCCTGAAACAATTCAACATCGACGGAAATCCCGACGCGGATAAGGCGTTTGCCGACATCCGAAAATATTACAACATCGACAAGGGACTCACCGATGAGGAAGCCCGCAAGATATTGACGATCCGAAACGATCTGACCGCGCAGGGTTATCTGCGGTATCTGCCGACGAAGGTGTCCACGGGCATCAAGCAGGAAACGGTCTTGGAGATAGAGGAACGTGCACACGATCTGGAAGGCGTTGCGGTAATCACTGAATCCGTGCGCTACTATCCGCAGGGCAACCACGCCAGCCATGTGCTCGGCTATATGGGTAAGATTTCCGACGAAAAGAAGCAGGAATATGTCGACGAGCAGGGTTATCAGCCGACGGATCTCATCGGATTGGACGGCATCGAAGCGTCGAAGGAGGATATCCTTCACGGAACGGACGGTGTGAAGCAGATACAGGTGAATTCGGCCGGAGAGTTGATCCGAACGATCGGCGAGGAAACCACGGCCAAAAACGGTAAGGATGTCGTGCTGACCATCGATCTGCGGCTTCAGGAAATTGCGGAGGACGCGCTGAAACGGACCATTGACGGCATTCGGAACAACAAGGACTTCGAAAGCAAATATGGCACATACAAATTCACGGACTCGGCTCATGCGGCGGAGATCGGCGCGGTGGTCATGCTGGATGTGAAGACGGGGGAACCTCTCGCCATCGCCAGTTATCCCGATTTTGACCCGAATTTGTTTGCGGAAGGCATCAGTCAGGCGGACTGGAACGCCCTCCAGAGCACCAATCCAAGAGATCCTCTGTCTCCGCGGCCTCTCTACAATGTGGCGGCGCGGACGGCTGTTCAGCCGGGTTCCACGTTCAAGCCCATGACGGCTATCGCGGCGTTGGAGTCGGGGCTGAACGCAAACCGATATCTGTACGACGCCAAGTACATCGAGATAGGCGACCATGTATACAGTTGCATGGGCAGTCATGGCAATGTGAATCTGTTCACGGCGCTTCAATATTCCTGCAATTACTATTTCTTCGATGTGGCCGCCGGCAGGGATTGGGCGAAAGGCGGCGCCGACCTCGGGTATGCGGACAACATCAGCATCGACAAGATCATGGAGTATGCCAAGCAGTTTGGTCTTGGTGTGAAATCCGGGGCGGAGATCAGCGAGACGATCATCGACGCACCCAACGCAGCGAAGAAGCTTTCGAGCACACAGACGCTTCTGCTCAATTACTTGACCGGACAGGCGGAGTACATCTTTAGCGACGAGATATTGAAAGATCACAGCCGGCTGACTGCGAATATCGAGGAAATCGTAAGTTGGATGGCCGAAAACCCAAAACTCGCGGAGATCAAGTCACGAATGCTCGATCTCGGCATCAAGGAGAGCGAAGCGACCCGTGTCGCGGAGGAATGCAAATATACCTATTTCAATTACGCGGAGTGGACCGTCGGAGATACGCTGAATATCGCGATCGGTCAGGGTGAAAATGCCTTTACACCATTGCAGATGGCGAACTATTTCGCCACCCTCGGCAACGGCGGCGTCCGCAATTCCCTGAGTCTGATCAAGGCGGTGGAGGACGAGGGCGAGGTGACGCGTCCCGCCGGGCAGTCGGCCGATATCAGCAATCCGCAGAATCTAAAGGATGTCATTGCAGGACTGCGGCGCGTGGTCACCTCCGGTTCGTTGGGCAGGGGACTGTCGGGTCTGCCCGTCGAGGCGGTAGGCAAGACCGGTACTGCGCAGAGGTCCGGCTACGTCAATCCGCCCGACGAGGTGGCCTATGTGAAGGAGCACCTTTCCAAGATCAACGCGAAGCTCAATTGGGCGGACGTGGAAGCGGAGATGCAGCGGCTCATGAAGGAATATCCCCGCATCTACGACAACCCAAATACGGCGGTGCGCCGGGCGGTGGTGAACCTGTCGGGCAGTAATTTCAACGCGGAGCGCATCGACGCCTACAAGAGCACCTACGAGGACTTCGCGTGGAGCGTGGCCATGGCACCGGCGGACGATCCGCAGGTCGTGGTGGTCTCCCTCATCGTACAGGGCGGGAGCTCCAGCAATGCGGCTCCGCCCGTGCGCGAGCTCCTCGGACGCTATTTCGAGCTCAAGGCGGAGGATGCCGCAAAGGGCGGCAGTATAGATTACACAGAGTTTTTCAATGAAGATCATAGAAATGACGGGACAGATACGAGTGGAGACGCGATCGCAACGGCGGGCGCGGTTTCCGGCAATACCGATGGGGGGCAGTGATGGGCAGAGTTATACTCGTCGCTTCGGGAAAGGGCGGCGTTGGAAAATCCGTATTTACATCGAATCTGGGCGCGATCTACGGGGAACGGGGTCTGAAGGTCGCGCTTGTGGATATGAATATCGGCCTTCGCAATTTGGACATCTACATGGGGCTCGAAAACAACGTGATCTTCGATGTGGCCGATGTGTTGGAGGGCGTCGTCTCTCCCAAAAAGGCGATGGTGCGCGACAGACGATTTCAGGCGCTTTATCTGCTCGCCGCGACGCAGAAGAAAGAGAAATTCACTGCGGGAATCGAGACGGTGACCCTGCTGTACCAATATCTGCGCGAGAACTTCGACATCGTGTTGGTCGACGGACCGGCGGGCATCAACAATGAATTAAAGCTGGCGGCGGCGGATGTCGATATCGCCATCATGATTACCACGCCGGAATTCGTATCTCTGCGGGACGCGGATATGACAGAGCAGACCCTGCGCAAAAATGGCGTCAATGAGCGCGTCTATGTCGTCAACAAGGTAAACAAGACTTTCTTCAGCAGCGGCATCCTGCCCACCGTGGAGACCATCACGGGCATGATGAAGATTCCTCTGCTCGGCGTCGTGCAGTACGACGACAACATTCATCTGTCCTCCAACTGCGGGATTCCCATCGTCTATGAGAAAGAAAATTATATCGAGCGCAACTTCAACAGGATCGCCGACCGTCTATTGCAGTATTAAATATTAAAACACAAGAGGATTGCCACCCGATGGTTCAATCAAAACTACCGTGCTGTTTGAACCGTTACATTAAGGTGTGGGAGTTGTGTGTATGTGTTTGTACGCCCTCGTATGACTCCGTACGCCGACGCCAACCATCAGGCCGATGGCGATCATATTGACCACCACGGACGATCCGCCCGCGGACAGGAATGGCAGCGTGATGCCCGTAATGGGCATGACTCCCATCGTCATGCCGATGTTCTCGAATATCTGAAATCCGAACATGCACAGAAAGCCCATGACCATCAGCGCGCTGAACACCTCTCTCGCGTTCGCGATGATTCGCCAGATGCGGAGGATCATAATGGCGTAAAGGGAGATGACCGCAACTCCGCCGACAAACCCCAATTCTTCGCAGATGATGGAATAGATGAAATCGGATTCCTGCACGGGCAAAAATCCCGATTCCTTGATGCTTCCATTGCCGAGACCCTTTCCGAAGAACCCTCCGCTACCGATGGCGACCTTGGACTGCATCAACTGGTAGGTGGCTTCGATTTTCGTGTTGTCGGGATGAAGGAATGCCTCAAATCGCTCTTTCTGATGGGGTTCCATGAAGCGGTAGATGATGGGGATCGAGAGGATGAACGCGCCCGCCAACTTCAGAAACAGGCTGCCTTTCAGCCCCGCGGCAAAGACCATGCCCACGAATACGAAGCTCATGATGATGCCCGCCCCCAGATCGATGTAGGCGACCAAACCGACAATGGGAAGCGCGTAAGCGAAGGCCATACAAAATCCTTTAAATGTGAACAGTGTATCGCGGCGGCGTGTGAGATAGGCCGCCAACGCGATCACAAAGGTGATCTTGACGAGCTCCGAGGGCTGCATGGTCGTGATGCCGAACAGGTTGATCCATGCCCGCGTGCCGTACTTCGTCAGGCTCAGACCCGGAATGAACACGGTCAATTGAATCAGTATGGAAAGCGCGTAGAAAATCAAATAGAACCGCTCGAAAATGGAGCTGTCGATGATGATGGCTACGATCATGACGACGAGGCCGATCGAAAATGCGGCGATCTGTATGACGACCTGTTTGGGATATCCGGCGCTGCCCAGCGTAATGCTGTTAATCATGAGCACGCTTAACACGCCCAAAGCGAGCGGAACCGCAATCAGCAAAAAATCTATTCTCCGTAAAAAGCTCCAAATACCTCGCAACGTTAAAGCTACCCCCAAACTCGCCGTCCTTGACAATATACTCCCTTTCCTATTATAATGTATGCGGTGTCATTGCGGCAACTTTTACAGAAAAATATATATGATATGTAAAATGGCAGTAACATGAATTCAAAAGAACATTTCCGATAAGGTACGCCCTGTATAGGCAATATGTGGGCATGAAAGGGGTTGAGAGACATAGAAGGGAATATGATGATTTACATCCTTGATAGCGTAGTTGCTCTGATCGTAGGAGTTCTTATCGGATATATCCTCAATAAATCACGTAGCGAGAAGCGAATCGGCAATGCGGAGCAGACCGCGAAAAACATGATTCTGGATGCGGAACGTCAGGTTGAGGCTCTGAAGAAAGAGCAGATCATAGATGCAAAAGAAGAAGCGCACAGAATCAAGAAAGAAACCGACGACGAAGTACGGGAACGGCGATCCGAAGTTCAGAAAGCCGAGCGCCGGTTGATCCAAAAGGAAGAATCCTTAGACAAGAAGATCGAGAATATCGAAAACAAGGAAGAGAATATCTCGCGCAAGGAAAGAGCGATTATCGCGAAAGAGAAGACGCTTGACGATCAGATTCAGCGGCAGAACGAGGAATTGGAGAAGATCTCCGGTTATACGAAAGATGAAGCAAAGCAAATTCTTCTCGAGAACGTGGAAAAAGAGATTCGCACGGAGACCGGCGTTCTGATTCGCGAGCTCGAAGCGGAAGCGCGCGAAAAGGCCGAGCGCAAGGCAAAGGAGATCATCACGGGTGCGATACAGCGCTACGCCGCGGATCATGTGGCCGAAACCACCGTTTCCGTGGTGCCGTTGCCCAATGATGAAATGAAGGGGCGCATCATCGGCAGGGAAGGCCGGAATATCCGCGCCATAGAGACGATGACAGGCATTGACCTCATCATCGACGATACGCCGGAGGCCGTGGTACTGTCCGGCTTTGATCCCGTCAAGCGCGAAGTTGCGCGTCTCAGCCTCGAAAAACTCATTTTGGATGGCCGGATTCATCCCGCGCGCATTGAGGAGATGGTTCACAAGTCCGAGAAGGAAGTGGCGAATATCATCAAGGAGGAAGGGGAGCAGGCCACCTTTGAGGTGGGCGTACACAACCTTCATCCCGAGTTGGTCAAGTTGCTCGGCCGCCTGAAATACAGAACCAGTTACGGCCAAAACGTATTGAAGCATTCCGTTGAGGTCGCGCATCTCGCGGGCTTGATGGCCGGTGAATTGGGGCTCGATCCCAAGCTCGCAAAGCGGGCGGGTCTGTTGCACGACATCGGCAAGGCCATCGACCACGAGGTGGAGGGGACCCATGTGGATATCGGGATCGATCTTTTGCGCAAGTATAAGGAAACGGACGCCGTTGTAGACGCTATGGCGTCGCACCACGGCGATTACGAGCCGAAAAGTCTGGAAGCGGTTCTCATTGCCGCGGCCGACGCGCTCTCCGCAGCCCGACCCGGAGCGCGGCGCGAAACCCTTGAGACCTATATCAAGCGGCTTCAGAAGTTGGAGGCGATCGCCAACACCACAAAGGGAGTCGAACGTTCCTATGCGATTCAGGCGGGACGGGAAATCCGCATCGTTGCCAAGCCCGACGAGGTGAACGATCAGGATATCGTATTTTTGGCGCGCGAGATCAGCAAGAAGATCGAGAGTGAATTGGAGTACCCGGGGCAGATCAAGGTAAATGTCCTGCGTGAAACCCGCGCGATCGACTACGCGAAATAATCTTACCGCGAATGCAGGTTTATTTAGACAACAGCGCGACGACGAAAGTCTATGAGGAGGTTGCCGCCCCCGTATACCGAGCTCTTACGGAGGGTTATGGCAATCCTTCTTCTATTCACGCGATGGGACAGGACGCGGAGCGCGTCCTGAAGCGCGCCCGGCAGCAGGTCGCTTCCGCTATGAACGCGCGGCCGGAAAATATCATTTTCACAGGCAGCGGAACGGAGTCGGACAATCTGGCTCTGCATGCGGTTTTCCGAAATACGGGTCGCATATCCGGCCGAAAACTCATCATCTCGGAAGTTGAACATGCGGCGGTGCGCGAGCAGGCCGCCTACCTGAAATCACTGGGCGTCGAAGTGGTGCTTCTGCCCGTCTCTCCCGTCGGCGGCGATTCGCCCGGTATCATCGACATGGGTGCGCTTGCGGAAGCACTTGACGAAACGGTGGCCATGATCTCCGTCACACACGTGAACAACGAAACCGGTGTCATTCAGCCGATCGGCGAAATCCGAAAACGCGTGCCCAAAGGCGACATCTTGATTCACACAGATGCCGTTCAGTCATTTGGCAAGCTGCCCATCGATGTGGAAGCGGGAGAGCTCGGTCAAATCGATATGATCAGCATAAGCGCTCACAAAATACACGGGCCCAAAGGGGTTGGCGCGCTCTGCGCCGCGAGACCGGAGAAGCTCTCTCCCCTTATCAGGGGCGGCGGGCAGGAGGGAGGCCTCCGTTCCGGCACGCAAAACGTACCGGGTATCGCCGGATTTGGCGCGGCGGCCGAAATAATATCTGCGGATATAACTGCCCACGCGAAACAGGCAGCGATCCTGCGTCAACGGCTTTTGGATGGCATCATGGGTCACATAAGCGATGTGTCGCTCAACAGTCCGCGGGAGGCATCGGACTCCGGTCGCCCGGGTTGCTGTTCTCCCTACATCCTCAACGTCAGCTTCCTCGGAACGCGGGGCGAAGTCCTCGTGCACGATCTGGAGCGAAGCGGCATTTACGTTTCGACGGGCTCGGCTTGCGCGTCCCTGAAAAAGGATAAACGCGGAATCAATCCCGTACTCGCGGCGATCGGGCTCACGAAAGAAGCGGCCGAAGGCGCCCTGCGTTTCAGTTTCAGCAGATATAACACCCCCGCAGAGATCGATTACACGCTCGAGCACCTGAAAGCGGCGGTCGAGCGGTTCAGAAAGGTCGGCACATTCCGATGAAAAAGCATATTCTCATTGTACGCTACGGCGAAGTGGCGCTGAAAGGCATGAATAAACCCTATTTTGAGCGGGTACTGATCGAGCGAATTCGTCACGCGCTGAAAGGGAAGCGCGGAATCGCGCTCACCGCGGACTCGCTCACCATCGAGCGGAGCGACGGCCTGATCGTGATCCGCGGCGAGGGCGAAAGACTTCCATGCGCGGAGGACGTCCTGATATGGCACATATCGCGGGTGTTCGGCGTCGCGTCCATCAGCCCCGCCATCGCCCTTGAAAGTCGAGAGTTGGCGGACATCTCGGCGGCCGCCATAGACTTTATGCGCGCGAAAGTGGCGGAATGGTCGGAAGCCATTGCGGACATCGCAGACGAAGAAGGACGGGATACGCCGCTGACGTTCAAGGTCTTCGGCAAACGTTCCGACAAGACCTACCCGATCGAATCTCCGGAGATGTCTCGCATCTTAGGCGCGGATATCCTGCACGCATTGGAGCCGGCCGTGAAGGTGGACGTCCGTGATCCCGATGTGCGTCTGTCCGTTCATCTCCGTAGGCGTGAGGTGTTTATCTACGACGAGAAGGTAGACGGCCTCGGAGGTCTGCCCCTCGGCACGAACGGCAAGGGCATGGTGCTTCTGTCCGGCGGCATCGACAGTCCCGTCGCCCTGTGGATGATGGCCAAGCGAGGTATGCGCGCAGAAGCCGTACACTACCATTCCTACCCCTATACGAGCGGGCGCGCGCGGGAGAAAGTCGAGGAACTGGCGCGCATTCTGGCCGGCTATTGCGGGCAATTCAAGATGCACGTCGTCAATCTTCTGCCCGCGCAAGAGGCGATTGCGCAGCACTGTCCTGAAGCTTTCATGACGATACTTGTGCGGCGCTTCATGATGAGGATCGCGGAAAAGATCGCGCAACGCGAGCGGTGCAACATGCTCGTGACGGGCGAAAATCTGGGACAGGTGGCGAGTCAGACCGCCGAAGCACTGTTCGTGACGGATGCCGCCGTGACCCTTCCCGTCATGCGCCCTCTCATCGCATTGGACAAGGTGGACATCATCGAAAAGGCGCAGGAGATCGGCACCTTCGAGAAATCCATCGAGCCGTATGAGGACTGCTGCACCGTGTTTCTGCCGAAGCATCCGGTGACGAGACCCAAGATGGACGCGGTGCTCGCCGCCGAACGCCTGATCCCGGATATGGAAGAATTGATGGACAGTCTGCTGAAATCCGCGGAGGTCGTACACATCCGCTTGTAGCGCTCTGTTTCGATACTAAAAGTCAAAATTCAAACCTATTCCGAATCGCCAAAAATGAATTGATGTCTGAGTGCGTTGTTGATATAATAAATATAGGGGGACAGTCAAACAATGCATGAAAATCAAGTTTTATCGATCAGTCAATTTGCCGCGTTCACCGGAGTCAGCCGCTCTACGTTGATTTATTATGACGAGATCGGCCTTTTTTCACCCGTATCTCGCGGGGATAACAACTACCGCTATTATTCGCCGAAGCAGATCATCACGATCAACTTCATCAACGTGTTGAGAGATTTGAGCGTACCCGTGAAAGAGATTCGAGAATTGGTGCGCAATCGGACGCCGGAGAATATCAATGATCTGATGATGCGTCAGGATCAGGAGCTCAAGAAAAAGATACGTTGGCTGCGGGAGTCGCAGAAGGTCATCCGCACCGTTCGGAATCTGTTGAATGTCGGCATCGTCGCTGACGAAGATGCCATTAGCGTAGACGAGTTGGACGAACTTCCCATCATGATGGGGCGGCAGAACGATTTTGAGGAAAGCAGTTTTTTCTACGAGGAATTCATCGCTTTCTGCCGGCAGGCAAAGATTCGGGGACGCAATCTGAATTATCCGATCGGCGGCTATTTCGATAATATGGATGTCTTTCTCCAATTGCCCTCTCTGCCGACTCGCTTCTTCTTCGTCAATCCCGATGGTGAAGATCTGCGGCCCGCCGGGCGCTATTTGACGGGATATACGCGGGGCTACTACGGTCGAACGAACGATCTGCCGGCGCGCATGGTCGCCTACGCGAAGGAGCATTCTCTCGTCTTGGACGGGCCCGTTTACAATATTTATCTGCTTGATGAGATCAGCGTCAGTGATCCTGATCTCTATCTGTTACAGGTGACCGTTCATGTTTCTTGAAAATTTTTTTCCACCTTTTTCTCAAAAGCTATTGACTGTAAAGTAGCTTTATGGTTTATGCTTACTTTAGTAAAGGCACTCGGACAATACAATTCAGGGTTCGACGCTTAAGACGAGCGACCGCCGACGATGTAAATCTGTATGGTTGGCCGCTTTTGACATCATTCGGGTTGGGTTACGAGAGCGTATGCGAAAGATAAAGAAAGGCGCGTACGAGTAAGGAGAGTAAAAAATTGAACACTTACGGGGGAAAGAGTCGTACGCTGAAATTCAAAATAGTTCGGCTGTACAGAGAGGAAGGCGTCAGCATTAAGGCGCTGTCGGAAAAGTATGGTATTGCGCAACAGACGATTTACGGATGGTGTGCGCAGTATCGAAAATATGGAAAAGACGCGTTCGTCGGTTGCGGTAAGCGGCGGAAAGAGGACGCGAAGATACGAAAGTTACGGGAGGAGAACGAAAAGCTCCGCAAGGAAATTGAACAGCTGCGAGAGGAGAACGAACGTCTCGGCGGCGAAAAATGATATAGCTTACATCTTTCACGATTTTCTTTTTATCTCAGAGCGGAACGCGGTAATACGCGTTTCGTTCTATTTCCGCTTCATTTATGATATAATAGCCGCAAAACGGCTACGACATAGAACTATGAATGCGTGCGCCGCAAAACGGCATTTACGCGACAAGGGGAACTGAACGTATGATGGACATAAAAAAAACAAGTAAGCTCGAAAATGTGGGCTACGATATTCGAGGGCCGGTCGCAGACGAGGCCGCGAAGATGCGGGCGAAAGGCATAGCGATCATCAGCCTCAATACGGGTAATCCGGCGAACTTTGGCTTTTTCGCGCCTCAGTCGATCGAGGATGCCCTGATCGCAAACATTAAAAGTTCGGAGGCATATTCCGATTCCCGCGGTATCCCGGCGGCGATCGAAGCGATACGGGCATATAGTACGGGCAAGGGCATCGCGGGGTTGAGCGACGAGGATATCTACACGGGAAACGGCGTGAGTGAGTTGATTAACATTTCACTGCAGGCCTTGCTCGAAAACGGAGACGAAATCCTCATTCCCACGCCGGACTATCCGCTGTGGACTTCGGTGGCGACCCTCTGTGGGGGCAAGGTCGTGCATTATATATGCGACGAGGAAAACGAATGGTTGCCGGATATAGCGGACATCCGAAAGAAGGTGAGTCCGCGGACGAAAGCCATCGTTCTCATCAATCCGAACAATCCGACAGGGGCGCTGTATTCGAAGGATGTGTTGCTCGATGTGTTGCAGATCGCGCGTGAACACAACCTCATCGTCTTTGCCGACGAAATCTACGACCGCTTGGTCATGGATGGCGAAGAACACATCGCGGCGGCGTCGCTCGCGCCGGATCTCTTTGTCGTCACTTTCAACGGACTGTCCAAGTCTCACATGGTGGCGGGCTTCCGTTGCGGCTGGATGTGCCTGTCCGGCGACAGAAAGCGGGCGGCGGACTACATAGAAGGCATTCAGATGCTGGCATCCATGCGGCTCTGCGCCAATGTGCCGGCGCAGTCGGTGATCTGCGCGGCTTTGGACGATCCATACAGCGCGGCGCCGCTCTTGCGTCCGGGCGGCAGGATTTACGAGCAGCGGGAGTGTATCTACAACGCGATAAAGGAGATTCCCGGTCTCAGTTCAGTGAAGCCGAAGGCTGCGTTTTACCTGTTTCCGAAGATCGACGCAGAGAAATATCACATTCGGGACGATGAGCAATTCGTTCTGGATTTTTTGCACGAGCATCACGTGCTCATGACGCACGGTAAGGGATTCAACTGGCCGCGCGCCGATCACTTCCGCATCGTCTATCTGCCCGCCGTGCCGGAGTTGATGCGCATTGCGGAAAGGATGCGCGCGTTTTTACGTACGTATACGCAGTGAGATGCAACACACAAAAGGTGACGAATCAAATGCCTCGCAGCTACTGTCGCGGCGTTTGATTCGTGTTGATTGTGCGAATGACAAAAGCAGATATCTCGGAATGTGTGATGGAGGATGGCTATGACCACTAATATAAATATGTTTGAAAAAGAGACGGCGGAAGCTACTGCGGAGGCGTTGGATACATCTGTCGCCGAGGGGCTTTCCGTTGCCGCCGCTCGGCAGAGATTGGCGGAGAACGGAAAAAACGTCTTTGAGGAGCAGAAGAAAAAGACCGTATTGCAGTCTTTCCTTTCCCAATTGAACGACCCGATGATCTTCATTCTCATGGCGGCCGCCGTGATTTCCGCGATCCTGCGGGAATATACGGACGCGGTCATCATCGTCGCGATCATCCTGCTGAACGCGATCATCGGCATGATACAGGAGTCGAAGGCCGAGAAATCGTTGGAGGCCTTGAAAAAGCTCTCCAGTCCCGTGGCTTTGGTGCGGCGGGACGGTCTTATATCGGAGATCGCGGCGGAAGAATTGGTGGTCGGAGATGTCGTCATTTTGGAGGCGGGCAGGATCGTTCCCGCTGATATACGGCTCACGGAGACCATCAACCTGAAGATCGAGGAGTCCGCCCTCACGGGTGAGTCCGTTCCTGTGGAGAAGGATGCGGCCTTTGTCGCCGACAGCGACATCGGCATCGGTGATCGCGTCAACATGGCCTATCTGTCGACGGGCGTCTCCTACGGCAGGGGCGAGGGCATCGTCGTCGCCACGGGCATGGGTACGGAGATGGGCAAGATCGCGAAAATGATCAGCGAGACGAAGGAAGAAATGACCCCATTACAGCGCAAGCTGGCCGGCTTGGGCAAGATTCTCGGCATCCTGGCGATCATCATTTGCGCGGCGCTGTTCGGCATCGCCCTCCTGCAAGGACGAGATATGTTCGACATGCTGCTCACGGCCATCTCATTGGCTGTCGCCGCCATTCCCGAGGGATTGCCGGCCGTCGTGACCATCGTGTTGGCGCTGGGCGTTCAGCGCATGGTTCGCGTACATACCATCGTGCGAAAACTGCCGGCCGTGGAGACGCTTGGCTCCGTCAGCGTGGTCTGCTCCGACAAGACAGGCACCCTCACGCAGAACAAGATGACGGTGACGAAGGTCTACACCTCCGGCCGATTACTTAGCGTGGACGAATTGAATTACGACCGCGACAAGCGCTTCGCGGACGGTTTTATCCTGTGTACCGACGCGGAGATCGATCGGGAACGGGAGTTGGTCATCGGGGATCCGACGGAGTTGGCGCTGCTCTATATGGGCGAGAAAGTTGGCGTGGCCAAGCGCGATCTCGATCTCGCCATGCCGCGCGTGGACGAATTGGCTTTCGACTCGGATCGAAAGATGATGACCACCGTCCATCGTTTGGACGATATCAATACGATCTCATTCACGAAAGGGGCGATGGACAACATTCTCGAATGTTGCGACAACATAGACGAGGACGGGGATATCCGCCCCATCACCGCCGCCGATAAGGAGACCGTCACAAGCATCGCCTCGTCGATGGCGGGCGACGCGCTTCGCGTGCTGGCGTTGGCCTACAGGACGGGCGATAAGACCGCTTCGGAGGAACATCTCATCTTCCTCGGGTTGGTCGGCATGATAGATCCGCCGCGACCCGAAGCGCCGGGCGCCGTGCGGGAATTCCGCGAGGCCGCCGTAACGACCGTGATGATCACGGGCGACCATAGGGATACGGCGTTCGCCATCGCGAAGGAGATCGGCATCGCGGACAGCCCGGAGCAGTGCGTCTCCGGTACGGAGCTCGATGCGATGACGCAGGAGGAACTCAACGCGGTGGTTCCCAAGTTGCGCGTCTTTGCGCGCGTGTCGCCGCAACACAAAGTCATGATCGTCAAGGCATTCAAGTCTCACGGACACATCGTGTCCATGACGGGCGACGGCGTGAACGACGCTCCCTCCCTGAAAGCAGCGGACATCGGCGTGGCGATGGGCATCACGGGCACCGACGTCTCCAAGGGCGCGGCGGATATGATCCTCACCGACGACAATTTCGCGACCATTCGGCTCGCCATCCGCGAGGGTCGCAACATATACAACAACATCCGCGAAACGGTGCTGTTCCTCCTCTCGTCCAACCTCGGCGAGATCATCACGATGTTCGGCGCCATCCTCGTCGGCCTCCTGTCGCCGCTGCGGGCGATTCACATCCTGTGGATCAACCTCATCACCGACTCTCTCCCGGCACTGGCTTTGGGCGTCGATCCGCCGGAAGACGACATCATGAAGCACCCGCCCCGCGACGCGAAAGAAGGCATATTCGCGCGCGGCGGCATGGCCGTCACCGTCCTGTTCGGCGCGATCATCGGCTGCGTGACATTGGCCGCCTTCCTATACGTACCCATTTCGATCTTGCTGCAACAGGGTTTGCCCATTTCGCCGTCCGGCATCAACGCGGTGTTGGCCGACGAATATCTCTACGCGCGCGCGCAGACTTTCGCTTTCACAACGCTCGCGATATCCCAGCTTTTCAACGCCATCGGCTTCAAAAAGCTGAACAAATCCGTATTCAAAACGAACCACCTCGAGAATAAGATGATGATCGCGGCTTTCGCCCTCGGCTTTCTCTTGCAGGTGGCGGTGACGGAGATTCCGTTTCTGAACGAAGTATTCTCCACCACACAGCTCTCGCTCAAGGAGTGGGCGTGCATTACAGTCGTTTGCACGATCCCACTGTGGTGTCACGAATTGTTGCGGCTCATTCGCAAGAAATGAGTCCGTTTTTCAACGCTATCGGCGTGCGCGCGGAGCGATTGCGCGTGCGCCGCGGTGCTCATGTCGTCAGAGTTACCGCCTTTTGTATTTGAACTGTAATACATATTTACAGGGAATTCGCGTAATTTTGCGTATTTCGCTTGAATTTTTTTCAAGCCTACAATATAATAACTATATGTTGTATGTTATTCGCATACAGGAACAGGCAAATGATCTGTTCGAGGATACTTACCCGTCCGAAGCGGGGAGTAAGAAGGAGATTGATTTATGGGCTTCATCGACAGTTTGAAAAAGTCGGGGGATCTGTTTGGCGGCGGTTCAGACACCGACGCAAATAATCCCGAAAACGATGAAAAGGAAACGGTGCGCGCCGGCACTTCGGATGAAAAACCCGAACCCGGTACTTTTGAATTTACCGATGCGGAAACGCAGGCGGTAGCGGCAGAGGAGGCGCACGTGGAAAGTACGCAAGCCCTCGGAATCATCCAGGCGGCGCGGGAAGGTGAAAGCGCCGATTCCGCAGACGATACGGGAGATGATACGGAATACGCGGAGAGCAGAAAGCTCAGCAACTCCCATATCTCCGAGGATACGGAGATCATCGGCGACATCAATTCTCGAGGCAATATTGAGATTCGCGGCAAGGTCATGGGCGATGTCGCAACGCAGGGCAACATCATCGTGGAAGGCGGCATCTTCGGAAACGTGGCCGGCCAGAACATCGGCCTCTACACCTGCCGCGTCAAAGGCGATGTGCAGGCCACCGTCGACGTGATGGGCGATTCCGGTACCGTGGTTCTCGGGAATATCAACGCCAACAACATCGTGATGGACGGTAAATGCAAAGGCGTTGTAACCGCGGACAACATGCTCGTGATTCGCGGGAACTCCTATCTGATCGGAGATATTACGGCTCGTTCGTTCGTGGTGGACGACGGCGCTGTCATCAACGGCTCCATCAAAACTGTCACAAACGAAAATATAGACGCGCTGTTCAACATATCTGAAGGCGATACGGAGATATAAAATGAAAAGGTCGAAGATCAGGGCGAAGTTGAACCTGACCTTTTTTACCATCACGGCGTTGACCGTGATCGCGGGACTTCTGGGAATCATCTTGACGTATATGAATGTATCCAACGACGAGCAGTTTCGGAGCTTTGCCGTCGGTTCTGTCGTTTTAGCCGGCATTGCGGTATTGGCGCTTATCCTCTCCGTCATCTTTGTCACTCGTTTGAAAAAACACATCGTGCGGCCTGTCGTGGAGATCACTGCGGTCGTGCGGCAGGTCGGCGATACGGGCAATCTGCGGATACCCGACGATTCGGTCGCGCGCATTCGTGCGCAGGGTCAGTATAGCGACGAGCTTGGCCAATTGGCCGCCGCTTTTATGAAGATGATGGACGACATTGCCGCGAAGCAGTCGGCCGATCGATCCATCGAATCCGTCATGAAGACCATCGACGAGATTGCTTTCCAAATGAATGTCCTCTCCCTGAATGCGGCGGTCGAAGCGGCTCACGCGGGTCAGTACGGAAAGGGCTTTGCGGTCATCGCCGACGAGATGCGCAATCTCGCGGCCAAAAGCGCCGCAGCGGTAAAGGCCGGCAACGATTTAATCGCAAATACGTTGAGTGAATCCGCGCTCGACCCCGCCATCGTGAAAGACACCTCTGATTATTTGAATACCGCCGTAAGCATGGAAGGCGAATCGAAGTAGATACTATGGGAATATTCAGATCCATCTTAAAAGCGCTGATCATCCTCGTTATCGCGGTCGCAGTCATCGTGGGCGGTTACGTCATCTATCTTCAGGTGAATTACGAGCGCATTGAAGATAATCTCGATTTGAACATCAATTACTTTGACGTTCCGACTTCGGCTGATGATTCCGCCGCAAGCAGCTCTGCGGCGCACACCCTATCGAAAGACACGCGATATACGGCACTCACTTTCAACATCGGGTTCGGCGCTTACGATCATGACTTTTCGTTTTTCCTCGACAAGGGCTATATGAAAGACGGCACGGACACCGTCGGCGTAAAGAGCCGTGCGGCGAGCAAGGATGCCGTGGAGCGCAATACGCAGACCGTTCTCCGCCAAGCGCTCGCGGAAAATCCGGATATCGCGCTGTTTCAGGAGGTGGATGTCGCCGCCGACCGCAGTCATAATGTGGATCAGCGACAGATGATCGTCGATGCCTTTACGGACGAGACCGCCGGAAGCACGAATTTTCTCTCGTGGTCGTACGCCACGAATTTCCACACCTCCTATCTCTGCTATCCGCCGACCAAACCCATCGGTTACATCAAGGATTCGGGCATCCTCACGGTCAGTAAATACAGGATAGACAGCGCGGTGCGGCGCAGTTTTCCCGTCAGCTCGGCCTTTCCGACGAAGTTCTTTGATCTGGACCGCTGTTTCAGCGTAAACAGAATGCTCGTCACGGACGGTGCGGAGACACCGGGACAGGCGGCGAATCAAATTGTCGGCGAACTCGTTCTGATCAATGTACACGCTTCCGCCTACGACGAGGGCGGCACGATACGAAAAGCGCAGATGGAGCTTCTGCGAACCCTGATGGGGAAAGAGTATGCCGCCGGAAATTGGGTGATCGTAGGCGGCGACTTCAATCATGCGATAGGCGGTTCCGAGAGCGCTTTCATGGGTCAGATGAAAACGCCTCCGTGGGTGCAGCCTTTCGACACGGCGATGGTTCCCGAGGGATTTACGATGCTCGTCGCGGATAACGCGGACAAGGTCGCCACGGATAGAGACAGCAGCATTCCCTATGTGCAGGGCGTCAACTATCAGGTCACCTTGGACGGATTCATGGTGTCGGACAATGTGGAAGCCATCACGCACAATATCGACGGCGACTACGAAGGCTCAGACCACAATCCCGTCCGCATGGAATTCACCCTACGCTGATTTCGGCGTCGCAGACTTCTCCCTTACGAGCGCCGATTGCAGATTTCGGTTTACAAAAGATTTTTCATCGATACGGTCGTGAAGGTAGATCGCTCGGAGCGCATCCTTCCGCACAGACGAGTCGTCGGTGTCGTCGCGCAGATCATACAGTGAGGGCAGCACCGCGTCGGACATGTACATGAGCATATCGGTATCCACTTCCTCCAAATATCCGTTTTCATACTGCGTCACGTTGTACCTTGCGATGATGCCGTCCGTGTTGGACAGGAACAACGCCAGAATGAAACCGACGGAGATCAACAGGAGGGGCTTCCCCGCGTTGAAAGGCTTCATATGCCAGATGAACAGAACGATGAAGATCACGAGCAACAGCGCCAT
This sequence comes from Eubacteriales Family XIII. Incertae Sedis bacterium, assembly GCA_031274195.1. Taxonomy (GTDB): domain Bacteria; phylum Bacillota; class Clostridia; order Peptostreptococcales; family Anaerovoracaceae; genus JAISGB01. The sequence continues at coordinate 838 of JAISQM010000115.1, read as the reverse complement.
GAACCACAGCGTGTAGACGCGCAGGCGCGTTAGGCCGAAAGCGCCGATGTAGAGCAACATCTTGCTCATGGCCGTGACGATGAGAAGCGTCGTCAGCAGCGACAGTATGGAAGTCAGCGTGCGCAGGAGCTTTGGATATTCCTTCTCCGCTCTCTTTGTGAGCGCGTAGACGAAGGCCATCATCCCCAGATTGATGGCGGAAACGGCGCATAGCTCGAAAAAACCGCGTCGCGCGTAGTCCGCGTAGGAGAACGCGTCGGGCAGATCGCCGGTGAATGCCGAAAACAGGTAGGGTCCCATCGAGATGAAGAAGCAGAAATAGACGATGAGGAACACCATCAGCGGGCCGTAGACGGCGGGCTGCGGAATCCTGTGTGAACGCGCGAGGGAGGCCGACGCGCCCTCAATCGTGATCTGCCGCGTGTGTCTTTTGCGAGTATCGCCGTAGATGGCGCCGAACATATAGCAAGCCACCGGTATCCCGCCGAACAGCTCGAGAATATACATGCCGATCCGTTCCAAATTGAGCAGTTCTATCATTCGCTCCATAAATCGAGAGAACGCGACATCCGCAGATATGAGCAGAGAGATGACGATCGCGAGGAGCGGGATGGAAACCGCGATCCCGATGACGACAAACAGAAAGGTGCGGCTGCCTTTCCTGTCGCGGATGCCCCACTTCACGCAGGCGAATAGCCCGGTGAAATTCTTGAAAGGCACTACGAAAAATTGATTGATGAAATCCCAGAGAATGAAGCCGGACAGCTTTTGCGAGATAGACGTCCCCGTGCTGTACATCACCCAGACGAGGCAGGCGCCGAACTCAAAGAGCAGAAGC
>JAISQM010000101.1 GCA_031274195.1 Eubacteriales Family XIII. Incertae Sedis bacterium | reverse complement strand
GGCACGCTCCTCCTCGCCGCCGCCGGCCTCATCGCCTGCGTGATAGCAAGGCGCCGGATAGGAAGGCACGCATAAGGCACAACGGAGATGAGACATAATGGGGACGGGGGATGTCGTCTTAAGACACCGCGAATCGTCCCTATTATGTCTCCATTATGTCTCTGAAATGGATTGGTACTCTTTTGATGTGATTTCGATGATAAAAATGACTCCCGAATTAAATTCCACGCCCTGCGCGCCTGTTGCACTTACTTTTGGAATTTACACAATCTGTCAATAATAATATTTATCGTTGACAGAGATATAAATGACGTGTTACCATAAAACAGTTGAATGCGCCCGCTTAGCTCAGTTGGTAGAGCACCTGACTCTTAATCAGGGTGTCTAGGGTTCGAAACCCTAAGCGGGTACCAGCACCAAGTTCCATTGTAAGTCATTTTGTTTGTCAAAACACCCGTATTTTGCGGGTGTTTTGACGGATTACGAAGAATTGTAGTATATCTAAACCGCGGCGACGAAAGGAGCGAAGCCTGAATGGAAATCGTCATCGAGAATCTATCGAAGAATTATGGGCAGACATGTGCGCTGAACGATGTCTCTCTGCGGATCGGGTCGGGCGTATTCGGTCTGCTTGGGCGGAACGGCGCGGGCAAGACGACGCTTCTTAGGACACTCGCGACCTTGCTCAGGCCTTCTGCGGGGAGCGTCAGTGTCTGCGGGGCGAACATATCGGAAATCCAACGGATACGCGGAATGATCGGGTATCTGCCGCAGGATTTCGCCTTCTACCCGGGGATGCGAGTAAAAGCGGCGTTAGACTACATGGGCGCACTGTCCGGTATGAGCCGCAGCCTGCAAGACGAGCGCGTTCCTCTCGTTTTGAAAGCCGTGAACTTGTACGATGTCCAAAAGAAGCGGGTGCGCAGTCTGTCCGGCGGTATGCTGAAAAGGCTCGGCGTCGCACAGGCCATCCTGCATGACCCGAAAGTCCTGATCGTCGACGAGCCTACAGCGGGTCTCGATCCTTTGGAACGACTGCGTTTCCGGGAGCTTTTGCTCTCGTTCGCCGAAGATCGCGTCGTCATTCTTTCCACACACATCGTGGAGGATATCGAAAAGGCGTGCGACTCCGTCGCGATCCTTGAGGGAGGCAAGGTCGCCTACAGCGGCTCGGTCGCCGATTTCAAAGAAAAAGGCGTCGACATCGAGGATGCGTATATGCGCGTCCTTGCAGAGGGGAACGGAGGGGAGACGGAGCCATGCGCTCGGGAACTTTAAGAAGTTTGCCGCGTGCGTTATCGGCGCAGATCGGTTTGAGCACGATCAAAAGCCTTGTCGCCGCGGTCGGTTTGGTCGCGGTTTCCGTACTCTATATCGGCGACTTCGAGATGGATGTGCGCTCGGCCGCCGCATTTTTTGAACGTTTCATCGCTCCCGTCGGAATCATCTTACTGCCCTCCGTCCTGTCTCCGGAAAGGGATCGCCGGATATTGGAGGTCGTGCGCGTCAAGCCGCTTTCTTACCCGCTCGTTTTGTTGTCGCGCGTTCTGCTTGCGGCCATCTCCATTTTTGCCGTGATCGGAATGATCCTTTTGATCATGGTGATCTCCCGTTCCTCGTTTCCCGTGCGCGCGCTCTATTTCGGCGCCGCCGCATCGATCGCGTGTCTCGGGGCGATCGGCCTTTTCGTCGCGAGCCTGAGCGGAAATGTGATCGCCGGCTATCTCGTGGCGTTGATGTGGTTTTTCACGGACATGATGGCCGTGCCTAAGGATTCCGCGCTGTCGCTTTCCTTGCTCATCGGAGACATTCCGAAACCTGTGGGGAACCGATGTGCGGTCGCCGTCGCTCTCATCTGTTGCGCACTCGTTATACAGCTTGGTGCCGAAAGAAAAATGAACGTGCCCTCGTTTGTTGCGCACAAACTCGCGCATAGGAGGTGCTCATGAGAATATTTCGGAAGGAGTGTTCAGCCGTTTGCAAAAGTGTCGTATGGCTTCTTTTTGTCTTGCTTACGATCATTTTCTATTTCATGAATTACGGCTTCGATCTCATGGGAAACATCCGTCAAGCGGAGACGGGAAAGGACTTTGATTTTTCGTTCCCGTCCGAAAAGATACACGTTTTCTACGCTTCTTACACGACGGAGAACAATCCGCTCGCGCCTCCCGATGAAAACAGGGAAACTTTCGGATATGAAAACCTGATCGTGCCTGATATGACGATGGCGAACGCCGCCGCTACGCTCACCGGGGAATACCTCGTCGAACGGGGGGATTACTTTTTCGCCGGATACGGAGATTTCGGTCAGTATTTGTACGAACGGCTCGGGTATATGCGATACACAAAGTTGGGCTTTCTCAAATATGAGCTGCTCAGCGATTCGGAGAGAAACGAGATCGCGGCGATCATCAAGGATATGACGGGACTTACGCCCGAGGAGGTTTACGAGCGCGTCAGAGACATAGGTGTGTCCGGCTCGTTTGCCGTAAGGAGTGATTTTGACGCGACCGGCAAGATACCGATCGTCATAAGTTACGAAGATTTCCTCGTCAAGATGAAGACCGTCGACGATATCATCGGAGGCGGAAGCGGGTATGCGGAAGATAAACTGGAGTCGTTCGCATCCCGGCCGATAACCTACGAGGAAAAGTTGCAAGAATATAAATATCTCATGGATCAAGATGGGATCGGGAACGCCTACGCCCGCTATTACTGCGATTACATGGGGATCGTCGTCGCCCTGTTCGGCGCGTTCATCCCCGTCACCTATCTGATGCGCGACAGGCGCGGCGGTCTGGCGCAGACGATTATGGCGAAACGGATAAGCTCCTCGCGGCTTATTCTGTCGCGCTATTTCGCGTCTGCCGCGATGATGATATTGCCGATCATTCTTCTTTCCGTTCTTCCCGCGACGCAATTGGCCGTTTTCGGAAGCGCACGCGGCATCGAGACGCAACCGCTCGCCTTTCTCCCGCACGTGGCTCTGTGGCTTTTGCCGACGGTTTTCGTCGTCACGGGCGTCGGATTCCTGTTTGCCTTGCTGACGGACACGCCTATCGCGATCCTGATTCAGGGCGTGTGGAGCTACGCGACACTGATCGCCACGCCGATGACGGGAAGCGGGGGCATACGCGGGGCGGGGCTTCTCCTCAGGTTTAACGAAGTCGGCGGCGGCGAGATCGTGCGCGAGGCCTTCGCTTCTATTTTTCTGAATCGCGTCGCTTACATGGTGCTTTCCGCCGCGCTCGTGTCGCTATGCGTCTTGATCTACCATCACAAAAGAAGAGGGCAAATCGATCTCCGCGGAAGATTCAAAAGATAGCCCCCCCCTGTCATCCATAGGGCATTTATGCCGCCGGCGGTGACACAAATTCATTCCGGATTATAGGAAACTTCTTCGAGCAACTTGTCGAAGTCTGACTTAAATAACCTGTCCTGCACAATACGGTACTTCTCATATTCGGTTTCGGCGTGGAGTTTCGCTTGTTCATGCGAGATTTTCCCCGCGCCCGTCAGGATTTCGTTGCCGTTAAACTCCAAAAATCCGTCAAGTCGCGTTGCCCAATCTTCCATAGACATAGGAATTTTGCGCTCGGCTTGCAGCTCCGCAAAGTCCAAATACACAGAGACGATACGCTCAAGATAGTTCATTTCCTGCTCATTCAGATAATTCTTCGCGATTGCAACATCGGCCTTTATTGAGGCAATTGCGATGGAGTGATTTGTTCGCAAAAATAGCGAAAATAACAACGCAATCTATAAGCTACTACGCTACATCTCACGCCAAAATGGTAGCCGACCAACCAATTTGCTTGGT
>JAISQM010000079.1 GCA_031274195.1 Eubacteriales Family XIII. Incertae Sedis bacterium | reverse complement strand
TTTTAACATAAGAATTCAAATTTTTTTGCGATTTTAATGGAAAAAGACCGATTTTAATGAAAAAGACAAATTGCCGTAAAATATGATAGCATTCAGTGATGATTAATGCGTAAGTTCCTTGAGTTTAATCGCAAAACATGATAGTATTAGTTGAAATTTTAGTGAGTGATGGGTGCCATGGGAAAGGAATTCGAGCGGGAGGTCAAAAATCATGAGTAAAACAACTGTAAATCCGGAAGAAGCTATAACCACACTTATCGAGCGCTATCACGACGATAAGATGTTCACGTTCAGCGTGACGACGAGTAAGGACGGGGAAGGGGAACCGCTGGGGTGCGTTTTGGTGCATCGCGTGACCGACGAGATCATCGATATCCTCTATAGCATACTCGGTGATTCTCCTATCGTGCTTGTGACCGAGAACGATGAATACTTTGTCGTGCGCAGTCGTATGGCGGAGCAATATGGCAGCATGGAGGATGCGGTCAAAACCGCGGGACTCTGCCAGAACAAGCCGTATACGTTTACAAATGACAGCTTTCAGGCGCTCACCCGGAGTCATCTCGTGCTCGAAGTCAAGAGTGTCCACGAAGCGCTCACTAAGGAAATCGCGGAAGTTGAATCGTTTTATAGGGTGGCATTCGGGAAGAAGATTTACTCATAACGACGGATGTCGACGAAACCCCCGCAACGGTTGAAGTCGCGGGGGTTTCGTTGGAGCTAACGAGAGGAATCGAACCTCCAACCTGCGCATTACGAATGCGCTGCTCTACCATTGAGCCACGTTAGCATATTCGGTTTTCTGTAACAATCGCTTCGCTGTCCGTCGCCGGTATATCGCTTGCTATGCGGCGGCGCGTCTGTTCACAAATGATATTTTAGCACACAGGCACGCGGACTACAAGAATTATTTCTTTTTCATTGACAATTACGCCAAATCGTGTTTGAATATACATATGAAAATTCGGGAATCAGGCGAAAACTATTTGGAGACCATATTGATATTGAAACGGCGGAATGGTTCCGTCCGTTCTGTCGATATCGCGACTGAGCTTGACTATTCCAAGCCCAGTATCAGCCGCGCCGTGGGTATCCTGAAAAGAGAGGGCTACATCACGGTTGATCGGGATGGCAATGTGGAGTTTACCGACATAGGGAAACGTACCGCGGAGAACATCTACGAGCGGCACACGATGATAGCGGAATATCTCAACAAGGCCTTGGACGTGGATAAGGACGTCGCGCTTGAGGACTCATGCCGTATCGAACATGTCATCAGTGAGCAATCTTTCGACAAGATGAAAAGCTGGCTGAAGACAAACGCCTGAACCGAAAGCCGATATTGACTTTTTTTGACCCACGCATTGTGAAGTGCGCGGGTTTTTTGATGCAAAGTTAAAAATCACATGCAACGAACGCTTGCCGTGGGCGACAGATTTCTATATAATGTCCTTGTTGTGAACAGATATCGCAAAGCGTATCGCGCGAAGGGAAGGTGGTTGCATTGAGTTATTATCAGGCGGAAATAGAGCGCGCATCCTACGAAACGATGCGGGAGTTGCAGGGCGAACGGCTCGTAAAAACGGTCAAACACGCTTACGACAACATCGCCTATTACAGGGAGAAGATGAAGGAAAAGGGAGTGGAGCCCGGCGACATACGCTCGGTGGACGATCTCCGCAAGCTGCCGCTTCTCTCGAAGGAGTATCTGCGAGATGCCTATCCCTACGGCTTTTTGGCGCGGCCGCTCTCGGAATGCGTGCGCATACAATCGACGAGCGGAACGACGGGCAAGCGCGTCGTCGCCTTTTATACGCAGCATGATATAGACCTGTGGGACGAATGCTGCGCGCGGGCGATCGTGGCTGCGGGCGGCACAAACGAAGATGTGGTACACGTCTCCTACGGGTACGGCCTGTTTACGGGAGGCCCCGGCCTCAACGGCGGCTCGCATAAGGTTGGGTCGCTGACACTGCCCATGTCCTCCGGCAATACGGAACGGCAGATACAGTTCATGGTGGACTTGGAATCGACGATCCTGTGTTGCACGCCGTCCTATGCGGCGTTTCTCGCCGAAAGCATTCAGAGCATGGGCGTCCGCGATCAAATCAAGCTCAAGGCGGGCATCTTCGGCGCCGAGGCTTGGAGCGAAGAAATGCGGCGCGACATCGAAAAGAATCTGGGAATTCGGGCATACGATATCTACGGCCTCACGGAAATATCCGGTCCCGGCGTCTCTTTCGAGTGCGCAGAGCAGACCGGTATGCATGTCAATGAAGATCATTTCATTCCGGAGATCATAGATCCCGATACCGGCGAGGTGTTGCCACTCGGCGAAAAAGGCGAGCTCGTCTTTTCGTGTATTACAAAAGAAGCGTTTCCCCTGCTGCGTTACAGGACGCGCGATATCTGCGTACTCACCCGCGAGAAATGCTCCTGCGGACGGACGCTCGTCAAGATGTTCAAGCCCATGGGCAGAAGCGACGACATGCTCATCATCCGAGGCGTCAACGTGTTCCCATCGCAGATCGAGACCGTGCTGATGAACGCGGGATATCCCGCAAACTATCAGATCATCGTAGATCGCGTCAACTACACGGACACCTTCGAGGTGCAGGTGGAGATGACGCCGGAGATGTTCTCGGACGAGGTGAAAGAGCTGTCCGAACGGGAAAACGAGTTGCTCACATCCATGCGCGCCATGCTCGGCATATCGCCCAAGGTGACGTTGGTCAACCCGCGGAGTATCGCGAGAAGCGAGGGCAAGGCCGTCCGCGTAATCGACAAGCGAAAAATATAAGGAAGGGGATGACTATTACTATGACTATCGATCAAATATCCGTCTTTGTGGAAAACAAACCGGGCAGGTTAGCCGAGATTACGGAGATTCTCGGTGCTGCCGATATCGATCTCAGAGCCATGTCGATCGCCGATACGGCGGACTTCGGCATACTGCGCATCATCGTCAGCGAGCCGGATCGCGCCCTCGAAGCGCTGAAAAGCGCGAATTGCGTGGTTTCGGTGACGCAGGTTCTGGCGGTCGCCATAGAGGATGCGCCGGGCAGTCTCGCCAAGATACTGCGCATTCTCGCCGACGCGGATGTGAGCGTGGAATATCTATACGCGTTCATCACGCACACGGAAGGCCATGCCTACGTGATTCTTCGCGTTGAAGACACGGGACGCGCGACGGAGGTATTCGCGGAACACGGCGTGAAAACAGCCGATTCACACGAAATATACGACCTGTAAAATGATAAAAAATTGCCGGGCGCGGATAGAACCGCCCCGGCATATTCCGTCCCGGCCGGTACAGGGGGATTATACCGGTCTCGGAATCGGCTGAGTTAATTGGCGCCGGTGCGCCTAGGCCAATTAAAAACGTGGCCTTTTGTCTGTGTGGAAAACTTCCACCTTATACTTTTACCCAAAAAAGCGCGTTTCAAACATGAAAATCGAAAATTTTTCAAAAAATTTTTCATTACGGGGCGAAAAGGTTGAAATTCTTTATCCATGTATACGAAAAATGTAATATAATGTAGCCAAGAGTTATTGGTCGGGGAGGGAAATGTGAACGGGAATTTTGACATCGAGGCGACCGACATCTATCGGCGTTACGACGAGACGATTGATCTGTTCTATGCGGGGAACGCGGCGCGCGCGTATACTTTCTTTGGTTGCCATTTTATTCCCGAGGCGCGGGCGCATCTGTTCGGGCTTTGGGCACCCAATGCCGAGAGCGTTCATGTGGTTGGCGATTTTAACGCGTGGGACGCGGCGGCACATCCGATGGAGCGATATCGGGGCGTATGGGTCGCGCTCATTCCGGATCTCTTTGACGGCGCGAATTATAAATATTATATAAAAAGTGCGGACGGGTACGCTGTATACAAGGCGGATCCGTTCGCGTTTTATGGGGAACTGTCGCCGGGTACGGCGTCGCGGGTCTGGTCTTTAGACGACTACGAATGGAGCGACGGGCAGTTCATGAGCAAGCGTCGGAAAGCGGACGTGCTGAAGGAGCCCGTGTCCATC